>NZ_JAVREL010000019.1:0-146084 GCF_031845365.1 Streptomyces litchfieldiae | reverse complement strand
GCTGCGACCGGGCCAAGAAACCGATCAAGAACACCTTCGAAGTCAAAAAACGCGGCACCCGCTACACCGAGGCCAACGTCCGATACACGCTCACCATCACCAAGCACCCACCGCCACCTGCGCAAACACGCTAAGTCACCGGCATTGCAGGTCAGAGGCCCTTTCCGAGGTGAAGTCCCAGGTGGCGGCGGACGAGTCGGCCTGTACGCCGGGTTCTGTCTCCCCGGGGCCTCGCGGCGCCCGGAGGAGGCGGCCATCCATCTAGGGCCGGTGTCGCCACCGGTCTCGTGCGGTCTACCCGCGGACTCGGGCGGGCCGCCCTCAGTCATCCGCGCAGGGTCACCTGTCGGTGGCCCCTTCTTGACCTTGCTCCGGGTGGGGTTTACCGAGCCGCCCAGGTCACCCTGGGCGCTGGTGGTCTCTTACACCACCGTTTCACCCTTACCGGGGACCGGAGTCCCCGGCGGTCTGTTTTCTGTGGCACTTTCCCGTGGGTCACCCCAGGTAGGCGTTACCTACCACCCTGCCCTGCGGAGCCCGGACGTTCCTCGGCGGGATCGCGAGGATCCCGACGCGGCCGCCCGGCCGGCTCGTCCGCCGTGCTTTCCAGTCTACCGGTGGCCAGGAACGAGCCGCACAGGATGAGGGCGAAGGCCGCGACGATCGTGCCGGTCAGGGGCTCGTCGAGGAACGCGACGCCCGCCGCGACGGCCACCGCGGGGTTGACGTAGGTGAACACCATCGCCCGGGAGGTGCCCACCTCGCGGATCAGCTCGAAGAAGACGACGAAGCCGAGGGCCGTGCAGATCACACCCAGCCCAGCCAGCGACGCCAGGACCTTGCCCGCCGGGAGCTCGGCCGGCCAGGTGGCCAGCGCCGGTGGCGCGTAGACCAGCGCGGCCAGGCCCAGGCAGCCGGCTGTCAGCGGCAGAGTGGGAACGTTCCGCAGGTGGCGGGCGGCGATGAGCGGCGCCGCCGCGTAGCCGACGGCGGTCAGCAGCACCTCGGTCACCGGCCAGGCGCCGCCGCCGCTCAGCTTGGGGGCCGCCAGCACCGCGACGCCGCCCAGGCCCACCGCCAGACCGGTCCAGCGGCGGGCGCCCAGGCGTTCGCGGTCGCCGGTGAGCCGGGCCAGGGACACCGCGACCACCGGGACGGCGGCGATCAGCAGGCCGGTCAGGGAGCTGCTGAGGTGACGCTCGGCGTCGGACAGCAGCCACCAGGGGCCGATGATCTCGCAGGCGGCGAAGGCGAGCAGGGGTGGCAGGCGGGCGCGCAGCGCGGGCAGGCCGCGCAGGGCCAGTGGCAGCAGGAGCAGCGCGCCGAGCGCGGTGCGGGCGAAGACGAGCACCGGAACGGACACGCCGTCCACGGCCACCTTGATCATCAGGTACGGGATGCCCCAGATGACGCTCATCAGGGCGAAGAGGAACCAGCCGCGCGGAGACATGCGCCCAGGGTCAGGGGCGGCGGCGGGCGCTGTCTTGAACGCTGTTGCGGTACGCCCCGGGCGTGACGCCCAGCACCCGCCGGAACCACCGCGTCAGATGCGCCTGGTCGGCGAAGCCCACCTCGGCCGCGGCCTGGGCCGGGCGGCGCCCGGCGTCCAGCAGGGCGCGGGCCCGGGCGACGCGGTGCTGGGCGAGCCAGGCGTAGGGCGGCATGCCCGTGGCCGCGTGGAACGCGCGCAGCACCTGGAAACGGGAGAGGCCGAGGTCCTCGGCGACCCGGGCCAGCGTGGGCGGCGTGCGCAGTTCGTCGGCGAGCCGGGCGCGGACGGCGGCGGCGATCCGTTCCCCGCCGCGCGGCGCCGGCCGGGGGTGGGCGCCGGCGTGGCGGCAGGCCAGCGCGGTGAGCAGGGGGAGCAGTTCGGACTCCGCGCGCAACAGGTCGGCGCTGGCGCGGTGGGCGCGGCGCAGGGCGGCGGCCAGGGCGGGGTCGTCGATGACGGGCTCGGGGAAGTGCGGGCGGCGGGTGACGCCCTCGGCCATGAGCGCGGCGCCGGGGTAGAGCACGCGGTAGGCGAAGCCCGAGGCGGTGGCGGGGCCGCCGGTGTGAGGTTCGCCCGGTTCGAGGACGACGACTGCCCCGGGCCCGGCCAGATGGTGCGCGCCCCGGTAACGGATGGTCTCCAGGCCGTCGGTGCACACGCCCACGGCGAACTCCTCGTGCGCGTGCGGCGCGTAGCGGTGCTCCCGGAAGCGCGCGGTCATCAGGTCGAGCGGCCGGGCGCCCGGGGTGAGGGCGATCCGCGTCCAGGTGGCGTGGTCCATGACGCGAAGTGTGCCCCGGCGGCCTGCCGTACGCTTCTGTCCGTGCTGGTACTGCTGCCGCCGTCCGAGGGGAAGGCCGAGAGAACGACCGGGTCGCCGGTGGATCTCGGCGCGCTGTCGTTGCCCGAACTGACCGCGGCCCGCGGCCGGGTGCTGGACGAGCTGATCACGCTGTGCTCCGGCGACGCCGACAAGGCCCGCGAGGTGCTGGGGCTGAGCGAGGGCCTGCGCGGCGAGGTCGTGCGGAACGCGGCGCTGCGCACGGCCCCCGCCCGCCCGGCGGGCGAGGTCTACACCGGGGTGCTGTACGACGCGCTCGGCCTGGGGTCGCTGTCCCCGGCGGCGCGGCGGCGGGCCCGGGCGTCGTTGCTGATCTTCTCCGGCCTGTGGGGCGCGGTGCGGATCACCGACCGGATCCCGGCGTACCGGTGTTCGGGCGGGGTGAAGCTGCCGGGGATCGGCGCGCTGTCCGCGTTCTGGCGGGGGCCGCTGGCCGAGGCGCTGCCCGCCGCGGCCGGTTCGGGCCCGGTGCTGGACCTGCGGTCGTCGGCCTACGCGGCGATGTGGCGGCCGGCCGGGGAGCCGGCGCGGCGCACCGTGACGGTGCGGGTGCTCCAGTCCCGGCTGGTGAACGGGGTCGAGAAGCGGTCGGTGGTCAGCCACTTCAACAAGGCGACCAAGGGCCGGCTGGTGCGCGGCCTGCTGGAGGCGGGCCCCCTGCCGCGCACCCCGGCCGGGCTGACCGGCGCGCTGCGGGACCTCGGCTGGACCGTGGAGGAGAGCGCGCCGGGCCAACTGGACGTGGTGGTCACCGAGGTGTGAGCGAACGCTCCAGGTGGCCGGTGTCGTTGAAGCGGCGGACGCTGGCGTTGCCGTCCGGGTAGTAGGCGATCTCGGAGAGGGCGGCCGGGGCCAGCTCCATGCGGAACATCGCGGCGGGCGGGGCGTCCAGGGCCAGCCGCAGCAGCGTCTTCACCGGGGTGACGTGGGTGACGAGCAGGACGGTGCGGCCCGCGTGGCGGGCGATCGTCTTGTCGCGGGCCACGGCGACCCGGCGGGCCACGGCGGTGAAGCTCTCGCCGCCGCCGGTCGGTTCGGCGTCGGGCGAGGCGAGCCAGGCGGCGATGTCGCGCGGGTGCCGCTCCCGCGCCTCGGCGAACGTCAGGCCCTCCCAGGCGCCGAAGTCCGTTTCCCGGAAGCCCTCTTCGTAACGGACGTTCAGGCCCAGCCGGGCGGCCAGCGGCTCGGCGGTCCCACGGCAGCGGGCCAGCGGGGAGCTGACGATCGCCTGCACCCCGGCCGCGGCCAGCGCCTCGGCGACGGCCTCGGCCTGCCGGCGGCCGGTGTCGGACAGCGGCGGGTCGTCGCCGCCGCTGCCGGAGAACCGCTTCTGCGGGGTGAGCGCCGTCTCGCCGTGCCGCAGCAGCAGCAACGTGGTGGGCGTGCCGGTCGCCGGGCCCCAGCCCACCGCGGCCGGGGGCGGGGCCGCCTCCGGTTCGGCCTGGCGGCGGGGCTGCCACACCTCGCCGCGCCGACCGGCGTCCATCGCCTCGTTGGCCAGCCGGTCGGCGTCCTTGTTGCGCTCGCGCGGGATCCACTCGTAGCGCACGGCGCTGGCCGGGAAGACCTCCCTGGCCTCCAGCGCCAGCGGCCGCATGGCCGGGTGCTTGATCTGCCAGCGGCCCGACATCTGCTCGACGACCAGCTTGGAGTCCATGCGAACGCGCACGGTGGCGTCCGGGTCCAGGGCGTACGCCGCGCGCAGCCCGGCGATCAGGCCGCGGTACTCGGCGACGTTGTTGGTGGCGGTGCCGATGAACTCCGCCGACTCGGCCAGCACCCGGCCGGTCGCCGCGTCGCGCACCAGGGCGCCGTAGCCGGCCGGCCCCGGGTTGCCCCGGGACCCGCCGTCCGCCTCGACGATGAACTCCCGCATCACAGTCCGGACTCGGGGGTGCGCACGAGGATGCGGCGGCAGTTCTCGCAGCGGACGACGGCGTCCGGGGCGGCGGCGCGCACCTCGTTGAGCTCGGTGATGTTCAGCTCCAGGCGGCAGCCCTCGCAGCGCCGCTGGTAGAGGCGGGCGGCGCCGACGCCGCCCTGCTGCTCGCGCAGCTTCTCGTAGAGCTTCAGCAGGTCGGCGGGGACGGCGGCGGCCACGTCGGCGCGCTCGGCGCGCACCGAGGCGGCGTCGGCGTCGATCTCGGCGAGCGCGGCGTCGCGGCGGCCGGCCGCCTCGGCGGCCTTGGCCTCCAACGCCTCGAGGGCGGCGGCCAGTTCCTTGGCGCGGGCCTGGGCGGCCTCCTGGCGCTCCATGATGTCCAGCACGATGGTCTCCAGGTCGTCCTGGCGCCGGGCGAGCGAGGCGATCTCGCTCTGGAGGCTCTCCAGGTCCCGGGGGTTGGTGACCATGCCGGAGTCCAGGCGCTGCTGGTCGCGGGCGGCGCGCTGGCGCACCTGGTCGACGTCCTGCTCGGCCTTCGTCTGCTCCCGGGCGGTGTCACTCTCCTCGGTGCGCGCGGCCACCAGGAGGTCGCGCTGCTGGGCGAGCTCGCTGTCCAGCTCGCGGATCTCGGCGTGCTCCGGCAGGGTTTCGCGCCGGTGCGCGAGCTGGGTCAGCCGGACGTCCAGGGCCTGGACGTCGAGGAGGCGGATCTGATCGGCGGGCGCGGCGTTCAGTTGGGGGCTCCTTCTCGGATACGGAGGGAGGGACGGTGGGCGGTCCAGGGGTCGGTGACCCGGTGCGAGACGTGAACGCGCAGGCCCCAGCCGTTCCGTTCCGAAACGGCGTCGAGCTGCGCGGCGGCCTGCTCGCACCAGGGCCACTCGGTGGCCCAGTGCGCGGCGTCCACCAGCGCGAGCGGGGCGTGCTCGGTGGCCTCGGAGGCGGGGTGGTGCCGCAGGTCGGCGGTGAGGTAGGCGTCGGCGCCGGCGGCCCGGACCTCGGCGAACAGGCCGTCGCCCGCGCCGCCGCAGACGGCGACGGTGCGCACCGGCCGGTCGGGGGCGCCGGAGGCGCGGACGCCCTGGGCGGTGGCGGGCAGCCGGGCGGCGGCGAGCTCGGTGAACTCGGCCAGCGTCAGCGGGACGTCGAGCTCGCAGATCCGGCCCAGGCCGCGCCGGCCGGCGGGGTCGCTCGGGTCGGGCACCAGGGGCCCGGTGACGCGCAGGCCGAGGGCGGCCGCGAGGGCGTCGGAGACGCCGGGGTCGGCCCGGTCGGCGTTGGTGTGGGCGACGTGGAGGGCGACGCCGTTGCGGATCAGGGTGTGCACGACGCGGCCCTTGAACGTGTCGGCCGCGACCGAGGTGGTGCCGCGCAGATAGAGCGGGTGGTGGGTGACCAGCAGCTCGGCGCCCAGCGCCACCGCCTCCTCGGCGACCTCCTGGACGGGGTCAACGGCGAACAGCACCCGGCTCACCTCGGCGCCGGGGTCACCGCAGACGGGACCCACGGCGTCCCACGCCTCGGCCCGCTCCCGGGGCCATAGAGTGTCGAGCGCGGCAATCACGTCGGAGAGTACGGGCACGGGCCCAGGCTACCTGTCCGCCGGGGCCCCGGGACCTGCCCCGGGGGAGTTGACGCGGATGCACACCGGACCCCGGTTGATCTTGTAAAACGGGCAACGGTCACCCTTATGTATGAAGCCGTAGCTGCCGAGTTGTTCGGCTCGCAGTGCGAACCTAGCGTCCTCGCTGGAGGTGAGCGACTTATGACGGCCCGACCGGCGTTGCTGCCCGTGCCGCTGACGATCGCGGCCGGAGGTGCCTACGCGGCCCGACTGATCGCCGGATACGGCGACGGCGGCTGGTGCCCGGAGCGCTGGACTCTGGACGGCCCCGAGCCGTACGCGGTCCGGCTGCCCGGCGGACAGCCGGAGGACTCGGACAGCGCGTTGCAGCCGCTGGCCGACGGGCGGGTGCTCATCGCCCGCCGGGCGGACGGCCGTTACCACTTCTCGCTGCTCTACCCCTCCGGGCCCGACACCGGTGAGCTGCTGCTCGGCGCGGTGGAGTGCGAGCGGCTGACGCTGCTGCCGCCCGCGCCGGACGGGGCGCGTGTGTACGCGCTGGCGTCGCAGACCGGGGGCTCGGCGCCGGGCACCGCGCTGTGGCTGGTGTGCGGCGGCGCGTTCGGCCCGGAGCTGGTGACGGTGCTGGCCGGGAGCTGCGCGGGCGGCGCCTGGCTGGACGGCGACGGCCGGCTGCTGGCGCTGGACCGCACGGACGAGTCGGGACGCACGCGAACGGTGACGGTGGACGTGCAGCACGGCGGCGAGCCGGCCGAGTTGCTGCGGATCGCCGAGGACAGCAACGACCGGCTGCTGCTGGCCGATCCGGACAGCGGGCTGCTGCTGGTGCGCTCGGACGCGCCGGGCGAGGACCGCATCGGCTGGGGGGTGCTGGGCAGCCACCGGCCGGTGCGTTTCCCGGAGGCGCTGCATCCGGAGGGGGGCGTGCGCGTCACGCCGTTCGCCGTGCAGCCGGGGCAGGCGCTGGTGCCCGAGAGCTGCGGGGTGGCGCTGCGGATGACCACGGATGTGGCGGACTGGGTGGCGGTGTGGCGCGCCGGGCAGCGGGAGCTCCAGCATCTGGCCGCGCCGGAGGGCTGGCTGGCGGGCGCGGGGCTGTGGACGGTGGACGGCCGGCTGTTGCTGCCGTATGTCTCGGAGCACACGCCGTGCGGCCTGGCCCGGCTGGACGTGCCCGATCCCCCGCGGAGTCCGGCGTCGCCCGAGCCCGCGCCCGAGGCGTCGTCCGAGGCGTCGTCCGAGCCGGCTTCGCAGCCCGACCAGGAAGTGGCGAAGGCGGAGAACGCGGAGGTGGCGACCGGGGAGCCCACGGTGCCCGAGGAGCCGCCGAGCGCCGGGAACGCGGCGGATCCGGCGGCCACCGACCGGCCCGCCGAGCACCCCGAGCCTCCGGCGCAGGTGGCCAAGCCGGTACCACTCCAGCAGGCGCCGCTGGCCCGCATCGGCTGACCCGCGCGCACGGCGTTCGAACGCATGGTGCAGCATGGGGCACACGACCGGCACAGGGGGAAAAGTGGAGCAGGACGTCTTCGACGCCTTCGAGGCGGCGAAGGGCTTCATGCCGGCCGACGAGGGCCGCGCGCTGCACGCGGCGGCCACCGAGGCCGCGAGCGCGCTGCGGCTGCCGCTGTTTGAGATCGGCAGCTACTGCGGCCGTTCCACGCTGCTGCTCGCCGACGCCGCCCGCCGGGCCGGCACGGTCGCCGTGACCGTGGACCATCACCGGGGCAGCGAGGAGCAGCAGCCGGGGCAGGAGTACCACGACCCGGAGCTGGCCGATCCCAGCGATCCGGGCCGCGTGGACACGCTGCCGTTCCTCCGCCGCACCCTGGCGGAGGCCGGCCTGGAGGAGCACGTGGTCGCCGTGGTCGGGCGGTCGCCGCAGGCGGCGGCGGCGCTCGGCGGGGGCGGCGGCGGCCGGTTCGGCCTGGTCTTCATCGACGGCGGGCACACCGAGGCCCATGCCACGGCCGACTTCGAGAGCTGGGTCCCGCAGCTCGCGGAGGGCGGGCTGCTGGTGATCCACGATGTGTTCCCCGACCCGGCCGACGGCGGCCAGGCACCGTACCGTGTCTGGCGGCGGGCCCTGACCGGCGGCGCCTTCACCGAGGTGTCCGAGTGCGGGTCGCTGCGCGTGCTCAGACGTACGGGACCCGGTGGCTGCTAGGTCACGGCGGCATCACAAGCGTGTCGCCTGGGAAACAGTAAGCCCCTTCCCCGGGACCCGGGGGGACATCATCCGTACGATGGGGCCTCCCGGTTTCCTGACCCGACCATGACGACGAGAACGACGAAGGATCTGACGTGAACAACCGCTCGCTCTCCCGAGGCGATGCACTGGTAGGCGGGGCAGCGATCGTGCTGTTCATCGCCTCGTTCCTGGACGCCTGGGCTGCCGAAGGCGGCACTCCGAGCTGGAACGGCTGGTCGTCGGACTGGTTCCCGGTACTGCCCTCGCTCTTCCTCGCCGGCATCATCGGCGCCGCGCTGATCATCTCCTCGCGTTTCGTGGCGCAGCCCACCAAGGAGTTGGCGGGGCTGCGGCTGGACCAGTGGGGCATCGCGCTGACGGTGAGCTCCGCCTGGGCCGGGCTCTGGACGATGATTGGTGGCCCCGAAGGACTGGAGGCGGGCTCCGGTCTGATCCTCGGGCTCATCGCCGCCCTGGTGCTGGCCGGTGGCGCGGTCGCCACCCCGCTGGTGCCCGCCCTGAAGCTGCCGCTCCTGTCGGCCAACCCCAGCCCGCAGCCGGGTGCCCCGGGCGCCGGCCAGCCCTACGGCGCGCCGCAGCCGGGCTACGGCTACCCGGGCGGCGCCCCGCAGCAGCAGCAGCCGTACGGCGTGCAGCCCGGTCAGCCGGGTCAGCCGCAGCCGGGTCAGCCGGGGATCCAGCACCAGCCGACGCAGGCCGTGCCGGCCACGCCGGCGCCGGGTGCCGCCGACCCGAACTTCCAGCCGTTCTGGTTCGCCGTGCCGGCCTCCCGGCCGCTGTACGGCGAGGACGGGTCGCCGACCCCGGTGGCCGAACTGGCGCCGGGCACCTGGTACCTGGCCGTCGAGCAGCGGGGGCAGGCCCTGGTCGCGCAGACCCAGGACGGCCGCCGTGGCGTGCTTCAGGACACCTCGGGGATCCAGCGCGGCTGAACACGCGTAACCAACTGACGGAAACGGCGGTGGCCTTCGGGCCACCGCCGTTTCTCATGCCGTCTCCCGCCCGAGGCAGCAGCCCGGGTCGGGGTCCAGGCCGGTGGGCAGCCGTTCGCCGCCGAACACGGCGCGGGTGGGCTCGTCGCCCGTGAGCGCGGCCACGGCCAGCAGCACAGCCCCGGCGGTCCACGTCGTCAGCTCGGCCGGCCACACCGCGTCGTCGGCGTAGACGTAGCCGGTCCAGTACAGGCCGTCCTCGGCGCGCAGATGGCCGATCCAGCGCAGCACCTCCACGGCCCGGGCGTCCTGGCCGGCCGCCCACAGGGCGAGGGCCAGTTCGGCGCTCTCGCCGCCGGTGACCCAGGGGTTGCCCGCGACGCAGCGCACGCCCAGGCCCGGGACGGCGAAGTCGTCCCAGCGCGCGGCCAGCCGGGCGGTCGCCGCGGGGCCGCGCACCGCGCCGGCCAGCACCGGGTAGTACCAGTCCATGGAGTAGCGGGACTTGTCGAGGAAGCGTTCGGGGTGGGCGCGCACGGCGTGGCCGAGGCGCCCGGCGGCCAGTTCCCAGTCGGGCTGGGGGGCGCGTTCCAACTCGGCGAGCGCGAGGGCGCAGCGCAGCGCCTGGTGGACCGAGGCGGAGCCGGTGAGCAGGGCGTCGGGGACGGCGGTGCCGTCGGGCTCGCGGCGCCAGCCGAGCTGGCCGCCGTCCTGCTGGAGGCCGAGGGTGAACTCGATGGCCGCGGCGACCATGGGCCACATGCGGCGGCGGAACTCCTCGTCGCCGGTGGCGAGATAGTGGTGGAGCACGCCAACGGCCGGATAGGCGCAGAAGTTGCTCTCCTTGCCGCGGTCGGTGGGGCGGGCGGCGGCGCCGTCGGCGTAGGCGGCGTACCAGGAGCCGTCGGCGTTCTGGTGGGCGGCGAGCCAGGCGTAGGCGGCGGCGGCGCGCTCGTGTTCGCCCGCGGTGTCCAGCGCCATGGCGGCCTCGACGTGGTCCCAGGGGTCGAGATGGTGGCCGGCGAACCAGGGTATGGCGCCGTCGGGGCACTGGACGGCGGCGATGCCGGCGGCGGTGGCAGCGGCCTGCCGGGGCGTGAGCACCCCGGGCAGCGCGAGCCGTTCGGTGCGCTCCGGGCGCCTCACGCACGCCCCAGGCGCGGCTTGGTGGCGTAGGCGACGAAGCTCTTGCCGAGCACGGGGTTGAGGAGGCTCTCGGCGGCGCGGGTGGCCAGCGGGCGCTTCATCAGGTCCCAGACGAGCAGCTTGTGGTAGGCGCGGACCGGCAGGGCGGTGTCGTTGTCCACGCCGAGGGCGCACTTGAGCCACCAGTAGGGCGCGTGGAGCGCGTGGGCATGGTGCGTGCCATAGGGGCGCAGGCCGGCCTCGGTGAGGCGCGCGAGGAGTTCGTCGGCGCGGTAGATGCGGATGTGGCCGCCCTCGACCTGGTGGTAGGCGTCGGACAGCGCCCAGCAGACGCGTTCGGGCCCGTAACGGGGCACGGTGACGGCGATCCGGCCGCCGGGGCGCAGCACGCGGACCGCCTCGGCGAGCAGGCCCTTGTCGTCCGGGATGTGCTCCATGATCTCGGAGACGATGAGCGCGTCGAAGGAGTCGTCGGGGAACGGCAGGGCGAGGGCGTCGCCCTCAACGGCCAGGGCGGCGGCGCCCGTTGGGGCCTCGCCGGCCTCGCGCATGGCGGCCAGCCAGCGGGCGGTGGTGGCGACCTCGGCGCCGTCGCGGTCCAGGGCGACGACGTGGGCGCCGCGCCGGTAGCACTCGAACGCGTGCCGTCCCGCGCCGCAGCCCAGGTCCAGGACGCGGTCGCCGGGGGCGAGGGGAAAGCGGGTGAAGTCCACGGTCAGCACGCGGTCAGCTCCTTCGTTGCCCGGGGCCCGCCGCCAGCGCGGCCCGGTAGTGCTCCGCGGTGCCGCGGGCGGCCTGTTCCCAGGTGAAGCGGCCAAGGACGCGGGCGCGGCCGGCGGTGGCGATCCGGGCGCGCAGGTCCTCGTCGGCGAGGAGCCGGCCGAGGGCGGCGGCCAGGGCGCCGGCGTCGCCGGGCGGCACGGCCAGGCAGGTCTCGCCGTCGGGGCCGGCGACCTCGGGGATGGCGCCGCCGGTGGTGGCGACCAGGGGGGTGCCGGCGGCCATGGCCTCGGCGGCGGGCAGGCAGAAGCCCTCGTAGAGCGAGGGGACGCAGGCAACTTGGGCGCCGCGCACCAGGCCGGCCAGCTCGGCGTCGCTGATGCCCTTGACGAACTCGACGCAGTGCCGCAGCCCGAAGCGGTCCAGCGCGTCGGCGACCGGCCCGTCGCCGGGCCGGTGGCCGACGACGACGAGGTGGGCGGCGGGGTGTTCGGTGCGGACCTTGGCCAGCGCCTCGACGAGGTGGACCAGGCCCTTGAGGGGCACGTCGGCGCTGGAGGTGGTGACGATCCGGCCGGGGACCCGGGGCACGGCCGGGTCGGGGTGGAAGACGCGGGCGTCGGCGCCGATGGGCACGACGTGCACGCGCTCGGGGCGGACGGCAAAGTCGTCGATGATCTCGCGGCGGGCGGCGCCGGAGACGGTGAGCACGGTCGGCAGCAGGCGGGCGACGCGTTTCTGCATGCGCGTGAAGCCGTACCAGCGGCGCACGGACCAGCGGCGCTTGCGGTCCCGGGCGGCGGCCAGTTCGAGGCGGCGGTCCACGGTGATGGGGTGGTGGATGGTGGTGACCAGCGGCAGGCCGAGGCGGTGCAGGCCGAGCAGGCCGTAGCCCAGCGTCTGATTGTCGTGAATCACGTCGAACTCGCCGCGCCGGGCGGCGAGTTCGCGGCGGGCCCGGAGGGAGAACGTCAGCGGCTCGGGGAAGCCGCCGGTCCACATGGTGGCCACTTCCAGGACGTCGATCCAGTCCCGGTACTCGCCGCGCCCGGGGGTGCGGAACGGGTCGGGCTCGCGGTAGAGGTCGAGGCTGGGCAGCTCGGTGAGGGGAACGCCGTCGTCGAGGACGGGGTAGGGCTGGGCGCCGATGACCTCGACATGGTGGCCGAGCCGGGCCAGTTCGCGGGAGAGGTGGCGGACGTAGACGCCCTGACCGCCGCAGAACGGGTTCCCCTTGTAGGTCAGCAGGCCGACCCGGAGCGGGCGGTCCTGGTCGGCCTCGACTGCCACGCCGCCCCCTCTGCCTGTTGCTACTCGCGGGTACTGACCATAACGCGCTTCCCGTCAGCGGAAATGTCCCGAGCCAGGTGATTATCACCACGCGCGCTTGCCGAGTAAACTGCCCCCGTTTGTCGAGTCCGGCTCCGGAGCGCCCACCATGACCTCCCGAGGACCCCAGCCGGCCGCCCCGGCCAGGACGGAGCGGCAACAGGCCCGCAGGCGGCGGATTCTGGACGTCAGCACGGAGCTCGCGGCGGCGGGCGGCTTCGAGGCCGTGCAGATGCGGGAGGTCGCCGAGTCGGCGCAGGTCGCGCTCGGGACCCTCTACCGCTACTTCCCGTCCAAGATCCATCTGCTGCTGGGCGTGCTGCACGACCAGTTGGAGCAGTTGCACGCCACGCTGCGCGAACGGCCGCTGACCGAACGGGACCCGGCCGAGCGGCTGGTGCGCACCCTGAAGCGGGCGTTCCGTTCCCATCAGCGCGAACCGCGGCTGGCGGAGGCGATGATGCGGGCGCTGCAGTTCGCCGACGGCTCGGCGCGGGCGGAGGTCGGCGCGGTGTCGCGGCTGACCTCGACGCTGCTGATGGACGCCTCGGGGCTGACCGGGCCGGAGGCGGAGGCGCACATGAGCGCGGTGCGGGTCATCCAGCACACGTGGCACTCGTCGTTGCTGTACTGGCTGTCCGGAAACACCACCCTCGCCGAGGCCCACGCGGACATCGAGACCGCCTGCCGCCTGATGAGCCGGGCCCCGTCCCCGCCGTCATAGGAGGGCTCCGCGCGCCGCTAGTATGGCTTTTTCAGTCATAGCCACGAGCAGGGGAAGCCGGTGCGATTCCGGCGCTGACCCGCAGCCGTGAGCGGGCCCGGCCCCACCGGTGCCCGCGAGCCGGAACGCCTGCCCGTGGTGCGCACTGGCCTCCGGTCACGCGAGTGACGGGCACCGTCGAGGAGTACGGCGCTGAGCCGGGTGCCCCCGCAGCGCGTCCCCGCGCCGTGGTGGTTAGCCGTGCCGGCGGACCAGCACAGCGAAAGGCATCCGCGTGTCCCTCCCTTCCAATCCGCGCCGACGGTTCACCGGCGCCGTCGCGCTGGCCGGCGCCGCCGTCCTGCTGACGGCCCCGGCCGGCGCCGCGTTCGCCCAGTCCCCGGCGGCCGCCGAGCCGCCCGCCGGGCTGTTCGGCGACGCCGACCCGAGTTACGACGGCGTGTGGCGGCAGTCCGTCGCGCTGCTCGCGCACCACACCGCCGGCTACACCCCGGCCGGGGAGGCGGTGGACTGGCTGACCGGCCAGCAGTGCGACGACGGTTCGTTCCTCTCCTACCGCCCCGACCCGGCCCAGCCGTGCGGCGACGTGTCCGGCGCCGACACCAACGCCACCGCGCTCGCCGTGCAGGCGCTGGCCGCGCTGGGCGGCCACGAGGCGGCGGTGGACTCGGCGCTGACCTGGCTGACCGGCGTGCAGAACGCGGACGGCGGCTGGAGCTTCAACCCCGGCGGCGCCTCGGACGCCAACTCCACGGCGCTGGTCATCGGCGCGTTCGCCGCCGCCGGGCAGCAGCCGGGCGAGGTGGAGCGGGACGGCAACTCGCCCTATGACGCGCTGCTGGGCTTCCAGTTGGGCTGCGACACCGCGAACGAGAACGAGCGCGGGGCGTTCGCCTGGCAGCCGGACCCGGAGAGCGGGGATCTGTTCGTCAGCGACCTGGCGACGGTGGACGCGGTGCTCGGCGCCTACGGCAGCGGGCTGGTGGTGGACCCGGAGGTCCCGGAGGCCACGGCCCAGCCCCTGGGGTGCGGCGACGCGGCGGACGGCGGCCCGACGGAGGAGGCCACGGCGAGCGAATCGCCGGACGGGGCGGACGCGTTGGCGCCGAACGAGGCGGCGGGCGCGGCCGGTGCCGCGTATCTGGCCGGCGCGCTCGACGAGGGCGGCCAGCACCTGGTGTCCACGCCGCCCGGCGGCGAGGAGCAGGCGGACTACCTGGCCACCGCGCGGGCCGTGCTCGCCCTGTCGGCGGGCGGCCTGGCCGAGGAGCGGCAGGGCCCGCTCAACTGGCTGATCGAGCACCACGCCGAGTGGCCGGACTACGCGGCGAGCCCGACCGCGCTGGGCACGCTGGTGCTGGCCGCGCACGCGAGCGGGGTGCCGCCGGAGGACTTCGGCGGGACGAACCTGATCGACCAGCTCAACGCGCTCGGCCCCGACCCGGACGACGCCGGGGGCGCGAACGGCGGCGCGGGCGCGGCCGAGGACGACGACGGGGGCCCGGGCGCGGTCGTGTGGGTGGTCGGCGCCGGCCTGTTGGTGGGCATCGCCATCGGCGTGGTGCTGACCCTGCGCAAGGCCCGCCGCGCATGACCGGCTGGCTGCCGTGGGGCCGCCGTGCGCCGCTGGCCATGGCCGTCCTGCTGGGGCTGGCGGGTCTGGTCGCCGGGGCGGGCGCGGCGCCCGCGGCGGCGGACGACTCCGGCTACCGGTACTGGTCGTTCTGGACCTGGGACGAGGCCGACGGCGGGTGGGCGTACGCGACCCAGGGGCCGGGCACGCTGCGGCCATCGGACGGGGATGTGCTGGGGTTCCGGTTCGCGGTGAGCACCGAGTCCTCCGACACCCAGGAGCCGCGCGGCGAGAGCGACTTCGCGGCGATCTGCGGCGACGCCGCGGAGTCCGGCGGTGAACGGGTCGCGCTCGTCATCGACTTCGGGACCGCCGAGGACGCGCCGGGCGGCGAGTCGCCGCCGCAGCCGCGCACCGAGTGCGCCGAACTCCCGGACGGGGGCACGGCGGCCGAGGCGCTGGCGGCGACGGCCGAGCCGTTGCGGTACAACTCCGACGCCCTGCTGTGCGCGATCGCCGGCTATCCCGAACGCGGCTGCGCCGACCAACTCGGCGGCGGCTCCGAGGAGTCGAACGCGTCGGAGGGCGACGCCGAGGACGGCGGTGGCGGCGGCTCCGCCGGCGCCCTGGCCGCGGGCGCGGGCGTGGTGGTGCTGCTGGCCGCGGCCGCCGTGGTGCGCGCCCGGCGGCGCCGGGGCTGACCGGCCGCCATGTGCGACGGACGCGTGCCGAAGGCGCCGCCCGGCCGGGCGGCGCGGTGGCGGGGAGCGGGCGCGGCGGCCGGCGTTCTGGCCCCGCGGGCGAACCGGAGCAACGCGCTGCACGCCGGGGCGTGGTGGCTGTGGGCGCTGGGCCTGGCCGCCGCCGCGTCCCGCACCACCAACCCGCTGCTGCTGGGCCTGATCATCGCCGTGGCCGGCTATGTGGTGGCCGCGCGCCGCACGGACGCGCCCTGGGCGCACGCCTTCGGCTTCTTCCTGGCGCTGGGCGCGCTCGTGGTGGCGATCCGGGTGGTGTTCGCCGTGCTGCTGGGCTCCCCGATCGGCGGCACCGAGGTGCTGTTCACGCTGCCCGAGGTGCCGCTGCCGGAGTGGACGCAGAGCGTGCGGATCGGCGGCCGGGTGACGGCGGAGTCGGTGGTGTTCGCGGCCTGCGACGGGCTGAAGCTGGCGACCCTGCTGATCTGCCTGGGCGCGGCGAACGCCCTGGCCAACCCGGCGCGGCTGCTGAAGTCGCTGCCGGGCGCGCTGTACGAGGTGGGCGTGGCGGTCGTGGTGGCCATGACGTTCGCCCCGCACCTCGTCGCCGATCTGCTGCGGATGCGGGACGCCCGGCGGCTGCGCGGCCGGACCGACCGGGGTGCCCGGGCGCTGATACGGGTGGCGCGGCCTGTGCTGGAGGGCGCGTTGGAACGTTCCGTGGCGCTCGCCGCCGCGATGGACGCCCGCGGCTACGGGCGCACGGCCCAGGTGCCACGCGCGGTTCGACACACCACCACGGCGCTCACGCTCGGCGGGCTGCTGGGCGTGTGCGCCGGCTCGTACGGTCTGCTGGCGGCGGAGGGCGCGGGGCTGGGGCTGCCGTTGCTGGTGGGCGGACTGGCCGCCGCGCTCGGCGGGCTGTGGCTGGGCGGCCGGCGCAGCGTCCGCACCCGCTACCGGCCGGACCGCTGGGGGCCGCGCGCCTGGCTGGTGGCCGGCGCGGGGGCCGCCGTCGCCCTGCTGGTGGGCTGGGCCGCCGGCGCCGATCCCGCGGCGCTCAACCCGCCCGCCGTTCCGCTGACCGCGCCCGCCCTGCCGCCCGGGGCGGCGGCGGCCGTGCTGCTCGGGCTGCTGCCCGCGGTGGTCGCGCCCCGCCCGGCCGCACCCGTCGGGCGCGGCCGTGACGTTGGGGAGCGGCGCGGCGAGGGTTACGTCCACGAGGTTCCGGAGGGGACCACATGATCCGTTTCTCCCAGGTGTCCGTCACCTACGCGGACGCCGCCGCGCCGGCCCTCGGGCCGGTGGACCTGACGGTCCCCGAGGGCGAGCTGTGCCTCGTCGTCGGCCCCTCCGGGGTGGGCAAGTCCACGCTGCTGGGCACCGTTTCGGGGCTCGTGCCGCACTTCACCGGCGGCACGCTGCGCGGCCGGGTCACCGTCGACGGGCGCGACACCCGCGAGCACCGGCCGCGCAATCTGGCCGATGTGGTGGGCACGGTGGGCCAGGACCCGCTCGCGCACTTCGTCACCGACACGGTCGAGGACGAACTCGCCTATGGCATGGAGTCGTTGGGCCTGCCACCGGCCACCATGCGGCGCCGGGTGGAGGAGACGCTGGACCTGCTCGGCCTCGCGGCGCTGCGCGACCGGCCCATCGCCACGCTCTCCGGCGGCCAGCAGCAGCGCGTGGCCATCGGCTCCGTTCTCACGCCGCACCCCCGCGTGCTGGTGCTGGACGAGCCGACCTCCGCGCTCGACCCGGCCGCCGCCGAGGAGGTGCTGGCGGTGCTCACCCGCCTGGTGCACGACCTGGGCACCACGGTCCTGATGGCCGAGCACCGGCTGGAGCGCGTCGTGCAGTACGCCGACCGCGTTCTGCTGCTGCCCGGGCCCGGCGCCGCGCCCGTGCTGGGCGACCCGGCCACGGTCATGGCCCGCTCCCCCGTGCATCCGCCGGTGGTGGCGCTGGGCCGGCTGGCGGGCTGGAACCCGCTGCCGCTCACGGTCCGCGACGCCCGGCGCCGGGCCGCGCCGCTGCGCAGGCGGCTGGCCGCCCGGCGCCCGATACCCGTCGCCGGCCCCGGCCCGGGCGCGCCGCTGCTCACCGCCCGCCGGCTGGCCGTGCGCCGGGAGCGGACCGAGGTGCTGCGCGGCGTGGACCTGACGGTGCGGCCGGGCGAGACGGTGGCGCTGATGGGCCGCAACGGCGCGGGCAAGTCGACGCTGCTGCGGACGTTCGTCGGCATGCACGCCCCGGCCGGCGGCGAGGTGGCGGTGGCCGGGCCGGACGGCGCGGCGCTGGTGCCGCACCGCGCCCGGCCCGGCGCGCTGCTGCGCGGCGTGGGGCTGGTGCCGCAGGACCCGCGCGATCTGCTGTTCGCCGAGACGGTGGCCGCCGAGTGCGCCGCGGCCGACGGCGACGCGGGCGCTTCGCCCGGCACCTGCCGGGCGCTGGTCACGCGGCTGCTGCCGGAGGTGCCGGACGAGGCGCACCCCCGGGACCTGTCGGAGGGCCAGCGGCTGGTGCTGGCGCTGGCGGTGATCCTCACGGCCGCGCCGCCCGTGCTGCTGCTGGACGAGCCGACCCGGGGCCTGGACTACGCCGCCAAGGCGCGGCTGATCGGCGTGCTGCGCGAGCTGGCGGCGGCCGGCCACGGCGTCGTGCTGGCCACCCACGACGTGGAGCTGGCCGCCGAACTCGCCCACCGGACGGTCGTGCTGGCCGAGGGCGAGGTCGTCGCGGACGGGCCGACCGCCGAGGTGCTGGTCGCCTCGCCGTCCTTCGCCCCGCAGGTGACCAAGGTGCTCGCCCCGGATCCGTGGCTCACCGTGCCGCAGGTGCGGGCGGCCCTCGACGACGTGCCGGACGCGGCGTGACCGGCACGGAGCGACCGATACAGCGGGAACGGCCGGTGCGGCCGGTGCGGCTCGGCTGGCGGTCGGCGGCGGCGCTGGCGCTGGTCTCCGCGACGGGCGTGGTGGCGTTCGGCTGGCCGCTGCTGGCGAGTTCGGCCTCGGGGCTGGCCCACTCGTCCGACGCGCCCTGGCTGTTCGCGCTGCTGCTGCCGCTGCTGCTGGCCGTGGTGGCCGCCACCATCGCGGACACCGGCCTGGACGCCAAGGCGGTGGCGATGCTCGGCGTGCTGGCGGCGGCCGGTGCGGCGCTGCGCCCGCTGGGCGCGGGCACGGCCGGGCTCCAGCCGATGTTCTTCCTGATGGTGCTCTCCGGCCGGGTCCTGGGGCCGGGCTTCGGCTTTGTGCTGGGCTCGGTGTCGATGTTCGCCTCGGCGCTGCTGACGGGCGGCGTGGGGCCCTGGATGCCGTTCCAGATGCTGGCCATGGGCTGGGTGACGATGGGCGCCGGGCTGCTGCCGGGGGCCCGGTCGCTGCGCGGGCGGGCCGAACTGGCGCTGCTGGCCGCCTATGGCGCGGTCTCCTCGCTGTTCTACGGGCTGGTGATGAACCTCCAGGGCTGGCCGTACATCGCGGGGATGAGCAGCGGCATCTCGTTCGTGCCGGGCGATCCGCTGCCGGAGAACCTGGCGCGTTACCTCGCCTATGTGCTGGCGACCTCGCTGGGCTGGGACATACCGCGCGCGCTGCTGACCGTGGTGCTGATCCTGCTCTGCGGGGGGAGCGTGCTGCGCGCCCTGCGCCGGGCCACACGCCGAGCGGCGTTCGACGCGCCGGCGCGCTTCATATGAGGGGAATCCCCGCGTCAGAGCGGGAGGTCGTCGGGCAGCACGCGGAACGCCTTGTACCGGCCGAGGGGGCGTACGGCGCGGAAGTCGCGTCGGTCCAGTGTGAGGATCGCGTCGGTGTCGTAGTCGGCGGCCAGGGCCACGTTCACCGCGTCGGCGAGATCGAGGTCCAGGTCACGGTAGCGGCCGCGAAGGGACTGAGCGGCGCCGAGGTGGTCCTCCGTGATCTCCGGGACGGCGACACGGCCGCGGCGCATCCAGCGGCGGATGTCGTCGACCGCGCTGAGGGCGGCCTCGCGGCCGAGCTCGCGCGTGGCCACATGGTCGAGCTCCGCCAGCAGGAGCGGGGACATGATCAGGAGTCCCGCGGCCGCGATCGCCTCGTTCGCCGCTCCGTGGTCGGGGTGAGCCGAGTCGAGGGCGGCCAGGAGACCGGACGTGTCGGCGACCACAATGATCACGCGGCGGATCCGGTGTCCGACTCGCGGCGAACGGCGTCGGCCACCGTGTCACGGACCTCCGTCCTGGACGGCGTACGGCCCGGCCCCTCGAAAGTGCGCGAGAACAGCGGCTCGTCCCAGACGCGGTTCGCCATGGCGGCGAGGTGGATTCCCTGGCGGATGATCTCGGCCTCGCTTATCCCCCGGCGCTTGGCCGCCTCTTTGATGATGGCCAGGTCCTCGGGATCCGCGTAGACATTCGTGCGCTTCATGGACATGTACCAAAGGTAGTCCATGTGTCGGATTGATGTATGCCGCTGCTCTCCCATATCCGGGTTCGGCGCGAGATCACCAGGCCAGTCGGAGGACTACGGCTCGGCGGTGTGCGTTTCGAGCACCTGGCGGGTGTTGCGGCCGTACACGCCCTCCGGGTCGCCCTGGACGCCGTAGGCCACCTGGAAACGGCGGACGGCCTCGTAGGTCTGCTTGTCGAACCGGCCGCTCACCGGGCCCTCGTACACCCAGTTCAACTGGACCAGCCGCTGCTGGAGCTCGACGACCTCGGAGCCCTCGGAGCCCTGGCTGAGCACCAGGCCGTCATCGCCGCTGCCGCCGGGGTTGCCACCCCCGTTGCCCCCGCCGTTCCCATCGCCGTCGCCCGCGCCCCCGCCGCCGGGGTCGTCGTCCGCCGGCGGCGTGGGGTCGGCGGGGGTCGGCTCGGGGTCGGGCGAGGGCGGCGGGTCGCTGGTCTCCTCGCCGGGGTCCGCCGGCTCGGGGTCGGCCGGCCCGGACGGCTCTCCGGAGGGGTCCGGCCGGGTCTCGTCGGAACGCGGCGGGCCGACGGCGGTCGCGTCGGGGGCGGGCGAGGCGTCCGGCCCGCCGGTCTCCGCCGGCTCCGGGGCGTCCTCCCCGTCGCCGTCCGCCTCCGGCTGGGACTCGCTGCCGTCGGGCAGGGCCAGGCTGGGGCCGTCCCGGTCCTCGTCCAGCGCCTCCTGGGTGCGGCCCCCGCCGCCGAGCAGCGAGGCGGCGATGGCGGTGCAGCCGACGACGGCGGCGACCGCGCCGCCGGCCGCGGCCGCGATCTTCGTGCGCCGGCGCGGCTTGCGGTGCGCGCCATGTTCCCGGGGCGCGCCGTGCTCGGGGTGGGCGCCATGCTCCGGGTGGGCGCCGGGCGCGCGGCGGTCCGCCTCCAGCGGGAACAGCGCCACATCGGCCGGGTTCGGCCCGTGGCGCGGGGGATCGACCCGGCGGGAGAGGGAGTGGGTGACGCAGTCGCAGGCCGGATCACCGGTGGGCAGTGCCGGGCGGCCGCATATCAGACACTCGGGCCGGTCGCTCATCACGCCCTCCCCTCCCCGTGGATGGCAGCGATTATGCACCACCGGGGTGAGTGCGGCCGGGGAGTCACCCAACAAGCCGGACAAGGAGAATCCCGGCAAAATGAACCCCAGACACCCCGTGCGCCACACACCTTTCCCGAACGGACACCCGGACCCCGCACGGACGAGCCCCAGGAGGCGCCCATGACGGCGCAGCCCTCCCCCACCGACCGAACCCGAGGCACGCTGTGGCTGTCGCTGGGTGCGCTGCTGCTCGGGCTGTTCCTGGCCGCCCTCGACCAGACGATCGTGGCCACCGCGCTGCCCACGATCGTCAGCGATCTGGGCGGCCTGGACCACCTCTCGTGGGTTGTCACGGCCTACCTCCTGGCGTCCACGGCGGGCACGCCGCTGTGGGGCAAGCTCGGCGACCAATACGGCCGGAAGACGCTGTTCCAGACGGCCGTCGTGATCTTCCTGATCGGCTCGGCGCTGTGCGGGCTGGCGCGGAACATGCCCGAGCTGATCGGCTTCCGCTTCCTCCAGGGCCTGGGCGGCGGCGGGCTGATCGTACTGTCCATGGCGATCGTCGGCGATCTGGTGCCACCTCGTGAACGCGGCCGGTACCAGGGCCTGTTCGGCTCGGTGTTCGGCGCGACCAGCGTGCTGGGACCGCTGCTGGGCGGGCTGTTCGTGGACCACCTCAACTGGCGCTGGGTCTTCTACATCAACCTCCCCGTCGGCGCGGTGGCGCTGTTCGTGATCGCCGGAGCGATGCACATCCCGGTGCGGCGGCAGCCGCACGTGATCGACTACGCGGGCACGTTCCTGATCGCCGGGGTCGCGTCCTGCCTGGTGGTCATCGCCTCGCTGGGCGGCACGACCTGGGCCTGGGGCTCGGCGCAGATCGCGGTGCTGGCCGTGCTGGCGGCGGCGGGCCTGGCCGCGTTCCTCGTGGTGGAACGGCGCGCCGCCGAACCGGTGCTGCCGCTGACGCTCTTCCGGGGCCGCACGTTCGCGCTGTGCTGCGCGATCGCGTTCGTCATCGGGTTCGCGATGTTCGGCGGGATGACGTACCTGCCCACGTTCCTCCAGGTGGTGCACGGCATCTCGCCCACGCTGTCCGGGGTCCATCTGCTGCCCATGGTGCTGGGCCTGCTGCTCACCTCCACGCTGTCCGGGCAGTTGATCAGCCACACCGGCCGGTGGAAGCTCTACCCGGTGCTCGGCACCGCCGTCACCACCGTGGGCCTGCTGCTCCTGCACACCCTGGACGAGACCAGCGGGAACCTGGAGATGAGCGTCTGCTTCGCCGTCTTCGGCATGGGCATCGGCCTGGTGCTCCAGGTGCTGGTGCTGGCCGTGCAGAACGCGGTGCGGTACGAGGACCTGGGGGTGGCCACCTCCGGGGTGACGTTCTTCCGGTCCATCGGCGCGGCGTTCGGCGTGGCCGTCTTCGGCACGATCTTCACCGGCCGCCTGGAGGACAACCTCACCGGCGCGCTGCGCGGCGTCGACCTGCCGCCCGGGGTCACCGTCGACTCGCTGCTGCACGACCCGCGCGGCGTGGCCGGGCTGCCCGGGCCGGTGCGGGACCGGGTCCTGACGTCGTACTCGGACGCCATCACGGACGTCTTCCTGTACGCGGTGCCGGTGGTGCTGGTCGCGCATCTGCTGGCCTGGCTGCTGCGCGAGGACCGGTTGCGCGGCAGCGTGCGGGCGCCGGACGCGAGCGAGACGGTGCCGCCCAACCCGGTGGTGCGCTCGTCGGGCGACGAGTGCGCCCGCGCGCTGTCCGTGCTGGGCACGCGGGCGGGCCGGCGAGACCTGTATGTGCGGATCGCGGAACGGTCCGACACGGACCTGCTGCCGGCGGCGTGCTGGCTGCTGCTGCGGATCCGCCACTTCGGCTCGGCGGAGCCGGCGCTGCTGGCGGACCGGGCCGCGATCCCGCTGGAGGTGATCTCGCCCGCCGCCCGCCAGTTGGAGGAACGCGGCCTGGCGATCCGCGACGGCCTGCTGCTGTTCGCCACCCCGGCGGGCGACGAGATGGCCGCCCGCCTGGCCGCCGCCCGCGAGGAGACGCTGGCCGCGCTCCTCGGCGACTGGTGGGGCCCGGACCGCCCGCGCGATCTGACCGAGCTGGTAAGGGACTTGAGCACGGAACTGAGCGGCACGGACGCGGACTGGCCGCGCCGCCCTGCCTGACGGACTTGAACGCACCATGGCCGTTCCGTTCAAGACCGGATCGGCGGCGGCCCGGTAGCGTCGCGGCCATGAACACCTCCATTCCGGACTCCCGGCACATCAGCACCCATATCGACCGCCCCGCCCAGGACGTCTACGACTACGCGTCGAACCCCTCTCATGTACCCGAGTGGGCCGCCGGGCTGGGGAGTTCCATCGAGGAGACCGGGGGCCGGTGGATCGCGGACTCACCCATGGGGCGGGTGGAGGTCGCCTTCGCGCCCAGGAACGAGTTCGGCGTGCTCGACCACGACGTCACGCTGCCCTCGGGCGAGGTCGTCCACAATCCGGTGCGGGTCATCGCCGACGACACCGGGTGCGAGGTGGTGTTCACGCTTCGCCGGCGGCCGGGCATGAGTGACGACGAGTTCCGGCGGGACGCCGACGCGGTGACCGCCGACCTCGCCACGCTCAAGCGCCTGATGGAACGCGCCTAGCGGCGGCGGCACCGGGCCGGACCTGGGCGTTCCGGGCCACCGGGCAGGGAAACGTGTGGCGAACGTCGCGCGATTGTTTCGTACCCGGGGCCCAGGGGGGTGGCGGACCGGGGCCCCGGTTTTGTACCGTGGACGAACAAAGTGGTTCCGCCCGCTTCCCCGACCGCAAACGGGCGGGGCCACTGGCTCGTTCGGGCCCCCGTGCCCCTCACCGCGTCTGGAGTTCCGCCCCGATGTCGACCATCTCCCTGACAGCCCGCGCCCTTCTGCTGGACATGGACGGGACCCTGGTCAACTCGGACGCCGTCGTCGAGCGGGTCTGGCGGGGCTGGGCCGAGCGCATGGGCATCGCCCCGGAGCGGGTGTTCGCGATCATGCACGGCCGGCAGGGCTACTCCACCATGGCCGAGCTGCTGCCCGCCCGCCCGATGGCGGAGAACCGCGCGGACAACGCCGTGCTGCTGGCCCAGGAGGTCGCCGACACCGAGGGCGTCGTGCCGATCCCCGGCGCCCCCGCGTTCCTGACCGCCATCGAGCGGATACCGCACGCCCTCGTCACCTCGGCGGACACCGCCCTCGCCGACGCGCGAATGACGGCCGCCGGGCTGCGGATGCCGGATGTCCGCATCACGGCCGAGTCCGTCAGCGCCAGCAAGCCCGACCCCGAGGGGTTCCTGAAGGGCGCCGCCGAACTCGGCGTGGACCCGGCCGACTGCGTGGTCTTCGAGGACTCCGCCGCCGGCATCGCCGCCGCCCGCGCCGCCGGGATGCGCGTGGTGGGCGTCGGCGCGCGGGCGGCGTCCCTCGCGCCGACCGCGTTCGCCCCCACCCTGGAGCGGGTCGCCGTGACGGCGACCGCCGACGGCGGCGTCCGGCTGGCCGTCAGCCCCTGACCGCCTCGAACAGGCTGAACGCCGCGAGCACCAGCATCACGCACGCCGCGACCCGCGTGATCAGCCGCAGCGGCACCCGCTTCATCAGCGCCCGGCCGCCCAGCACGCCGATCGCCGCCACCGCCCACAGCGCCAGCACCGCGCCCACGCCGACCGACAGCGGATCGTCGTAACGGGCGGCCAGGTTGGCGGTCATGATCTGGGTGATGTCGCCGAACTCCGCGACCAGGATCAGCGTGAAGCCGCTGCCCGCGACCCGCCAGAACGACGGGTTCGCGGGCTCCGCCGGCCGCTCGGCGTCCGCCTCGTCCTCGTCCTTCTTGCGCGACTCGCGGAGCAGCAGCAGCGCCCCGCCGAGGAACAGCAGCGCCACCACCGCCTGCAACGGCCGCTGCGGCAGCAGCGTGAGCACGCTGCCCGCCGCGATCGCGAGCGCGACATGGACGGTGAACGCGGCGGCGATGCCGGCGAAGACGTAGGAGGCGCGGTAGCGGGTGCCGAGCACGAGCCCGGCCAGCGCGGTCTTGTCGGGGAGCTCCGCGAGGAAGATGACGCCGAAGACGACGGCGGCGACGGTGAGGCTGAACACGGCGATTCCTTGTACTCGGGCCACCGTGCCGGTCCGCCCGCGGGAGCGCGCGACGCTTCGGCACGGCAGCGTCCACAACGTTTCATGGCACTGCCCTGCCGAAGGTCTCGCTGGCGGGCGGCACGGTGGCCGCCCGCTCCGGGCGCCGGGCCCCGCGCCATGGGCGCGCGGGCCAGTATGTCGACGGTCCGGCGAAGAGCTACTCCCCTTCAGACCCGGACACTCTAACCGTCAGGAGCCGCCCTCACCGATGAACGGAACGGTGAAGCACGCCACTCGGCCGCCGGCGTCCCCCGGCGGGTGCTCGCCGTGCCCGTGCGAGGTGGCCCGCTCGTGCAGCACGACCGAGGCCGCGCCGCCCTCCCGGAACACCCAGTCCTGCCGGACGGTGGCCTTGCCCCAGCCGAACGCGTTGGCCGTGAAGTCCAGCCACACCTCGTTCCCGGGCTCGGCCTGCCCGGCGACGTGCTGGTAATGCGGTCCCGCGGCGGTCGGCTCGGTGCCGCAGGCGCCGGTGTGCACATGGGTGCCGTAGGTGTGCCCGGGGACCAGGCCCCCCACCAGCACCTCGACGGTCATGCCGTCACCCCCGACCCGCTGGGTGACGACGATGGGCGCGCCCGCGGGCACCAGCTCCTCGTTGTAGGACACCGCCTCCGGTGTCGCGGCGGCCGCGCCGACCGGCGTGAACACACCGGCCTCCCACAGCCAGGACCGGCCCTGCGCGTCGCCGGCGGCCGCGGTGCCCGCCAGCCCGAGCACCGCCGCCAGCGCGGCGGCGCCCGTCGCCAGAGTCTTCATCCGCTGTTCCTCCTCGAAGTAATGGGCGTGATCTTTCGTCCTGCTGGATCACCCTGCCCGGAACGGGCTTTGAGATGCCCACCACACCCACCCGAGTGCTGCCGAGAGGGGACCCGGGCGTACGCTGTACGGCGGAACCGTTGCGAGCAAGAGCGCGTCACACCGGGCACGCGGCCCGCACACGGCATCGGACGCATAGGGGAATCGGGGACCACAGTGCAGGAGACCTTGGGGGTACTGCTCTATGCACCGTGGATCTATGTGATCGTCGCGGTGTCCATCCTGCTCGACGTCTTTGTGCCGTTCCTGCCCAGCGGCGCCCTCGTGGTGACCGCTGCCACCGTGGCCGCCGGCACCGCCGCCGATGTGGCGGGGCTGCCGACGCCCGACCCCGACCCCCGGCTGCCGCAGCTCTTCCTGCTGGGCATCTGCGCCACCACCGCGTCCATCGTCGGCGACCTGCTCGCCTACCGCCTCGCGCTGCGCGGCGGGCGCCGCTTCGGCAGCGCCATCTCGCGCTCCCGCCGGCTGACCGTCGCCCACCAGCGGCTGGAGTCAGCCCTCACCCGGGGCGGCGGCCCGCTGGTCGTGCTGGCCCGGTTCGCCCCGGCCGGCCGCGCCGTGGTCAGCCTCGGCGCCGGGGTGGCCCGCCGCCGGGCGCGGGACTTCCTGCCCTGGTCCGCGCTGGCCGCCGTCGTGTGGACCGGCTACAGCGTGGGCGTGGGCTACCTCGGCGGCCAGCTCCTGGGCGCGAGCTGGGTGAGCACCGGGCTGTCGCTGGTGGCGCTGCTCGCGGCGGGCTTCGTCGCCCTGCGCCTGCTGCGCCCGACGGCCGACGGAACGAAGCCGGCGGCCTAGTCGGACAGTGAAGCCCCTCAGTCGGTAAAGAAGTGGGCCAGGGCGCGGGCCACCGCGGCCGGGTCGTTCTCCATCGGGATATGCCCCGCGCCGGGGATCCGGACCAGGGTGCTGTGCGGGACCTCCGCGACGAACCGCTCGGCGTACCCGACCGGCTGGAAACGGTCCTCCTCGCCCCACACCAGCAGCTTCGGCGCGGCCGAGGCCACCAGGCCGGGCAGGGCCGCCAGGGTGTGCCGACTGTCGGCCGCGGCGGCGAGGCACAGCCAGGAACGGGCGGTGCGCGGGTCGGTCCACGGCTCAAGGTACTCGCGGATCTCGTCCTCCCTGGCCGGGCGGCCCAGCGCGGCGAGCAGCGCCGCCCGGCGCGCGGCCAGCAGCTCCTCCTGGGTAACGGCCGCCCGGGCCGCCGGGTCGCGGAAGCGGGCCACGGCCGGCACCGGCCAGGAGTCGTAGCTCACCGAGTTCACCAGCGCGAGGCGGGCCACCTCCGCGTCGCCGCCGGCCAGCAGGTGCTGGGCGACGGCGCCGCCGATGTCGTGCCCGGCGACCCGCAGCGGCCCGGTCAGGCCGAGCGCGGCGGCGAACCGCGCGACCCAGGCGGCCAGCGCAGGAACGGCGGCCGTCTCAGTCGTCAGCTCCCCGGCCGAGCGCCCCAGCCCGGGCAGGTCCACGGCGACCGGGCGCAGTCCGGCGGCGGCCAGGTCGCCGAGCACGGGCTGCCACACGCGGTGCGCCACTTCGACCTGGTCCGCACCGAGGTCGCGGCGGCGGCGGGCGAGGTGACGGGGGAGCTGCGGCTGGCGTCGCTGCCGACCGCCACCGGCCCCCTGCTGGCGCCGCTGATCGGGGAGTTCACCGGGCACCACCCGCGGGTGCGGGTCCGGCTGCTGGAGGGCTTCGACCGGGATGTGCGGGCCTGGCTGGAGCGCGGAGCCGTGGAGGCCGGGGTGGTGACCCTGCCGGCGCCCGGGCTGGACACGGTGGAGCTGGGCTCGGACGAGATGCTGGCGCTGCTGCCGGCGGCCCACCCGCTGGCCGCGGCCCCGGCGGTGACGCTGGCGGAGCTGGCGCGGGAGCCGTTCATCCTCTCCACCGGCGGCTGCCGCTCGCTGATCCGGCACGCCACACGGGAGGCGGGCGTCGAGCTGGACGTCGCGTTCGAGGCGGGCGAGCTGTCCGCGATCGTCGGCATGGTCGACAGCGGGCTCGGCGTCAGCATCGTGCCGTCGCTCGGGCGGGACACCTGGCAGGGGCGCGGACGGGTCGGTCGTGGCCCGGCCGCTGCGCCCGCGGCTGCACCGCACGCTGGTGCTGGCCTTCGCGCCGGGCCCGGCGGGCGGCGGGGAGGAGGACGGCCCGTCACCCGCGGCGCGGGCGTTCCGCCGCCTGGTGACGCGCTCACCGGCGACCGACGCTACGTGAACGCCGTTGGCCGGGGCACCAGTTGGGGCTGACGGAGCGACAGCCCCGAGGAGGAGGGGCGCGGGGTCACAGCCGCCCGATTCCGCCGTACCAGGACACGTCGGTGTGGGCGGGGCGTTCGGACTCCGGCTCGGTGGCGCGCCAGTCGGAGACGACCTGTATCCCGGGGTCCACCAGCTCCAGCCCGTCGAACATCGTGGCGAACTCCTCGCGGGTGCGCAGCGTCAGCGGAACGCCCTGCGCCCGGTAGGCGGCCTCCACGCCCCGGGCGGCGCCCGGCAAGATGTCCGCGGTGCCGTGCGAGAGCACGAAATGGCTGCCGGGCACGACGTTTTCGCGCAGCGTGCGCACGATGCCGACCGAGTCCTCCTCGTCGGCGATGAAGTGCAGCACCGCCACCGCGAGCACGGCGACCGGCTGCTCGAAGTCGATCAGCGCGCGCGTCCTCGGGTTGGCCAGCAGGCCGAGCGGATCGCGTATGTCGCCGTCCACGACCGCCGTGCGCGCGTTCTGGGCGAGCATCGCGCCGCCGAAGGCCAGCACGATGGGGTCGTTGTCCAAATAGACGATCCGCGCCTCGGGGTCGGCGGCCTGCGCGACCTGGTGCACGTTCTCCGCGGTGGGCAGCCCGGTCCCCAGGTCCAGGAACTGGCGGATGCCGGCCTCCTGTACCAGGTACCGCACGGCCCGGCCCAGGAACTTGCGGTTCTCCCGGGCCGCGGTCCGCAGTGTCGGCGCCGCGATCAGCGCCTTCTCCGCGGCCTCGCTGTCCGCCGCGTAGTAGTCGCGGCCGCCCAGCAGGTAGTCGTACATCCGGGCCGCGTGCGGTCGGTCGGTCCGCACCGGCGCCGGCGAATCGCCGTCCCCTGTCATCGCCCTCTACTCAGTTGGAGCCGTTGAACCACGAATCAACGCGTCGAAGCCTAGTGCGAATTGAGGTCGGCCGTCGATCGGCGAGAAGCCACCGGTACGGGCCGGAAGTGGGTGCAGACGGGTTCGAACCGCCGACATCCGCCTTGTAAGGGCGGCGCTCTACCACTGAGCTATGCACCCGCCGGATTTCGGGCTCAGCCTACACGGACCCGCGCACGGGCCCGTAAACGCCGGGTTGCCCCCGCTTCGCGGGCCCGGTGGGAGAATGGGCAGCGGACTCACATGGCCCATCCACAACGGGGAGAAGGACACGTGACAGCGACGCGTATCGCGAAGGATCTCGCCGCATCCGTGTTGCTGCCGCCGCTGTCCCTGCTCGCCGTGGCCGCGGCCGTGCTGCCGGGGGCGTTCACGGGGGGCGGCACGCGCCGGTGGGGGCGCGGGCGCGTGGAGGATCTGCGCGCCGAGGCGCAGGAGGCCAAGGACGCGGCGGCCACCGCGTTCTACGAGCTGGACACCGCGCAGCGCGATCTGCGGATCACCATCGAGACGATCACCGCCGCCGACGACAGCCCCCGGGCGGCGCGGGCCGCCGCCGACTTCGCCGCCTTCGGCGAGCGCGTCGACCGGGTCAGCCAGGACTACATCACGGCGATGGACGCCCACGACCTGGACAGCGGGTCGCTGGACGCGGGCACCGCGTCGCGCGCCCGGCAGGGTCTGCTGCGGGCCAAGGACGAGCTGGTGCGCGTCCGGGAGGAGCTGGAGCGGTTCGGCGAGAGCCTGCGCCCCCTGGTGGAACGCGCCGAGTCCCAGCTCGCGCAGGTGGCACCCGCGGTGGAGCGCGCCCGGCGCGCGCTGCGCGCCGCCACCGAGGCGCTCGACACGGCGCGCGGCGCCGGGCTGCGCGCCGAGGACCAGGCCGCCGCGCTGGCCGCGCTCGGGCCCGAGCTGCGCAAGCTCAACGAGGGCGCCGGGCAGCACGGCATCAAGCCCACCATCCGCCGGGCCGAGGACGTGCGGCGCCGGGCCGAGGCGATCGCCGCGGAGGCGGAGCGGCTGCCGCGCCGGGCGAAGGAGATCGACCGCAGGCTGTCCAGCCTGCGCACCCGCGCGGAGGCGATCACCACCCGCGCCGGGCAGGTCGAGCCGGTCCTCAGCGAGCTGCGCCGCCGCTTCAGCGTGGCCTGCTGGCAGGACCTCCAGAAGGTGCCCGAGCAGGCCGAGGAGTCGGTGCGGCAGGCGGAGGAGACGCTGCGGGAGGCGCGCCGGGCGCACGAGGAGCAGCGGTTCGCCGACGCCACGGCCCGGCTGACCTCCGTCCACGAGCTGCTGGGCCGCACCGACGAGGCGGTGTCCGCGGCCGGGGAGCGGCTGCGGCGGCTGAACGAGGTCTCGTTCAGCCCGCGCAAGGAGATCGAACGCACCCGGTTCGTCATCCGCGACGCGCAGCGGCTGGCGATGAACGGCAGGACGTTCCCGGAGCCGCGGCACGCCGGGCCGCTGGACGCGGCGGTGGAGCGGCTGGAGCGCGCGATCGGCGACCTGGAGAACGGCGGGCGCAACCCCGACTACTGGCGGTTCCTGACCGAGACCGAGGCGGTGCGCGGCATGGTGGCGGCCGTGGTGGAGGACATCCGCTCCGGCCGGTGAAGGCCCGCGCCGCCGGGAAGGCCCGTTAGCGGGCGATTTCCCCGGGTACGCGGGGTCCAGGAGGTTTCCCATGAGCACGTACACCATGAGCGGCTCCCCGCGGCTGCCCCGCTCCGGGCCGCGCGCGCTGCTGCGGCGGACGCATCTGGACGAGCACCTGCCGGTGGACCGGAAGCTCAGTCGCGTCTACCGGATCGGCGCGGCCCTGGTGGGTCTGGGACTGCTGATCTTCGGGGTGCTGGGCCTGACCCGCAACATCGGGCTGTTCGCCACCCACGACGAGACGGTGTGGGGTCTGAACACCGACGGCGCGCTGAGCTGGCTGTCCGTGGTGGTCGGCCTGCTGCTGCTGGCCGGGATGATCAAGGGGGGCAACTTCGCCTCCACGCTGAACATGCTGCTGGGCATGGCGTTCATCCTCAGCGGCTTCGCCAACCTCGCCGTCCTGGAGACGGACGCCAACATCCTCAACTTCCGCATGCAGAACGTCATCTTCAGCTTCGCCGTGGGCCTGCTGCTGATGACGTTCGGCATGTACGGCCGGGTGAGCGGCCGGCTGCCGCACGACAACCCGTACTGGCGCGCCCGCAACCCGGAGGCCGGGCGCGACGCCGAGCGCCGGCACCAACTGGTGGAGCGCAGGCGGCGCGAGCTCAGCGCGCGGGCCCGGCGGACGCGTGCCGAAGCAGAGCGCGAAGAATCTCCTCACCACACCTGACGCCCTGCCCGGCCAGCGCCGTGACGTGCGGCGCCTGCCACCCGGCGGCGGCCAGCTCGCCGTGGCCGGGCCGCCAGCCGAGGTCGGCCGCGAGCAGCAGGTCCGCGTCCAGCAGCGAGTCCCCGGCGGCCAGCACGGTGTCCGCGCCGGTGCGGCGCGCGATCTCGGCGACCGCGGCGCTCTTGGTGAGCGGGCGCGGCACGGCATAGAGCTTCCGCCCCTGGAGCGAGACCGTCCAGCCGCGCGGCCCGGCCCAGTCGGCCAGCTCCTTCGGCCAGGTGTCGGGCATCAGGTCGCGTTCCACGACGAGATACGTGAACAGCCCCTCCGCCTCGCGCTCCTTCAGCAGCCAGTCCCGGCCAGCCGCGCGCCGCAGGTGGTCGCGCACCTCGGCCAGCGGCGCGCACTCGGCGGCCAGCGCGGCGCGGACCGACGCGTTCCAGTCGTAGTCCGTGCGGCCGTCCACCAGCAGCTGCCCGCCGTTGGCACAGATCGCGTAACGCGGCACCGGGCCGGGGAAGTTGATCCGGCGGTACTGCTTGCGGGTGCGGGTGGTGGTGGGCACGAAGAACGCGTCCGGGTGCGCGGCCAGCTCGGCGATGAGGCCGCCGGCGGTCTCGGTCACATACGACTGCGGCCGCGACTCGTGCACCTCGACGGTCAGCAGCCGGGGCGCGTCGTCGTCCGGCATGTCCAGGGCCAGCGCGGCGGCCGAGTAGATGAGGGTGCGATCCAGGTCGGTGGCGACGATCGTTCTCACGCGGTGAGTCACTGTGCGGCCTGTCACTGTGCGGCCTTTCCGTCGGCACCGGTGGCGCCCTTGGTGAAACGGGGATGGATGAGCCCCACGCAACTGTAGGGCAGGTCGTCGGTCTCCTCGACGGGCACCCCGCGCTGCTCGGCCAGCAGCCGGATGTGGTCGAGGTCGGCGCCCGCGCCGCGCCGGGCGAGGATCCGCCAGGGCACCCGGCGCAGCAGCACGCGGGTGGTCTCGCCGACGCCGGGCTTCACGAGGTTCACGTCGCCGATGCCGTACGCCTCGCTGATCCGCTCCACGGCCCGCCAGCCCTCCCAGGTCGGGGTGCGGTCGGCGGCCAGCAGCGCGGCGGTGTCGGCGGCGACGCCCGCGACGACTGCGTCATCGGCGAAACGGGCGGCGACGGCGGCCAGGAAGTGGCCGGAGACGTCGGCGCCGGCCAGCTCGCGATAGTGCTTGGCGCCGTGGAAGTCGTGCGGCCCGACCAGGTCGTCGCGCAGCACGGTGCGTGAAATCAGCCCGGACACTGTGGAGTTGAGGCAGGCGGACGGGATGAGGAAGTCCTCCCGGGTGCCATAGGTGGTCACACAGCCACCCGGGTCGGCGAGCACCGCGAGCGCGGGGTCGAAGCCGGGGAACGGCGCGAGCGCGTCGGCCAGTTCCCGGGTGATCGCGCCCTTGCCGGTCCAGCCGTCCACGAAGACGACGTCCGCCGGGTCGTGATGGGCGGCCAGCCAGCGCAGCGCGGTGGTGTCGATGCCCTGGCCGCGCACGATGGAGACGGCGTAGTGCGGCAGGTCCAGGCCGTGCGCGCGCCGCGCCCAGCGGCGCATCAGGATGCCGATGGGCGTGCCGGCCCGGGCCAGCGAGACCAGCACCGGCACCCGGCCGGGCCGGGAACGTTCGGCGAGCACAGCCTCGGTGACGGTGCCGACCGCGCGGGCGACCCGGGCGGCCGAGGACTCCAGGGCGGCGTGGAAGAGCCGCTGGTACTCGGCGCTCGGCTGGTACTCCACGGGCAGCGACTCCGCGTAGTGGGCGCCGCCCGACTGAATGGCCTCCTCGCGCTCCTCGGCGGGCGCCTCCAGCGTGACGTCGGAGAGGTCCTGGAGGAGCCAGCCGACCTCCTCGGCCGCGTAGGAGGAGAACGCCGGGCCGCGCAGCGGGTGCGGCAGCGCGGGGACGCGTGGCGCCTGTCCGGTTGGCCCTGTCGGATCAGCCCGCGGCGTCTGGTGCCGTGCATCGCAAGGCGGAGGGTCGCCCTCGTGCTGGGCGTACTTGGGCGGGCCCGACAACGCAGCGAGGTGCGGTGCCAGGCGTCGTGGGCCCGGCACGGTCGACCGGACAGGCGCCAGCGACACGTGCGGGGCGTGCGCGCCGAGTTGGGCGAGCAGGCCGTCGGGCGCGTGCAGGGCCGGGGTGTCGCCCGCGGTGTCGGTGACCAGCACGATGGCGTCCCAGCCGCCGCCCGCCACGTTGTAGGCGTAGCGGGGGCCCGGCCCGTCGGCGGGGGTGTCGTGGGCGGGGAAGGCGAGGCGGGTCCGTATCGCGTAGCCGGGGTCGTCCACCGGCAGCACCGGGGAACGGGTGGTGGTGGAGAACGCCACCTCCGGCGCGCCCGGGGCCCCTTCGAGCGCGGCGGCCAGCCGCAGCGGAACGTAGATCAACTCCTCGGTGCCCAGCACCAGGACGCGCCGCGCGCTCTCGGGCAGCGCGGCGGCCAGCCCGGCGGCCAGGCCGGGCAGCACCTCCTCCAGTTGGCGGCGGTCGGCCGGGGTGAAGCCGTGCCGCCCGCCGTCGGGCAGCCCGTCCGGCCAGTCGAGGGGAACGCGCACCGCGCGCGCGGCGTGCGCGCCGGGGTGCGGGGTCTCGCGGTGCGCGGCGACCAGCGCGGCGCCGCGTTCCAGCACGTCGTCGGGGAGGTCCACGCCGCCCCGGGCCAGCGCGATGACCTCGACGGCGGCGCCCAGGTCCGCGGCGAACTTGGCCAGCGCCGCCCGGTCGGCCTCGGTGCGCATGTCCACCAGGGCGGCCACGACGTAACGGGTCCGGGGCCGGGCGCGGTGCAGCGCCGCGATGGTGTTGCGCACGGTGCGGCCGGTGGACAGCTCGTCGTCGACGAGCACCAGCGGCCCGTCGCCGGTCAGCAGCCCCCGGTCGGTGGGCAGCAGCAGGTGGGAGGTGTGGTGACTGTGCTCCTCCTCGAACCCGCCGACCGGGTCGACACCGGGCACCGGACGGCGCGTGGAGTGCAGGTAGGGCGCGCCGCCCAGGCCGTCCGCCACGCAGTGCCCCAGGCCCGTCGCGGTCTCCGCGTAGCCCAGGACGACGGCCCGGTCCGCGGCCGCGTCGCCGAGCGACTCCCGGACGCGGCGGCCCAGTTCCAGGCCGGTGCCATAGACGGTGGCCGGCGGGCGCGGGACGTGCTTGCCGAGCACGTTCGACACGAGCAGATGGGCGCGCCGGGGGTTGTGCCGCAGCGCCAGGCCCAGCAGCTCCCGGGCCTCGTCACCGTGCAGTTGGACGCCCAGCCGACGGGTGACCCACTCCCCCGCCCATATGCCTTCCTCGGCGGCGCTCATCCGATGCCCGCCGTCAGGAGGTCGACGAAGTCGACGCCGTCCAGGGCCACGCCGAAGACCTCGGCGCGCAGCATGGTCCGCTCGGCCCAGGCCCGGTGCGGCTTCACCTCGTTCATCTTGTTGGTGTAGGCGGAACGCAGCACCCCGCCGCCCTCCGGGCCGGTGCGCAGGATGTCGGCGGCGTCGCTGAACTCCTCCTGCGTGACCACGGACAGCGCGTGCACGGGCGCGACGTGGGAGGGGTGGATGCACGTCTTGCCGCTCAGCCCGTTGGCGCGGTCGAGCTCGATCTCCCGCAGCAGGCCGTCCATGTCGTGCTCGATCAGCCGGGCGCGCAGCTCCTCGGCCCGGCCGCTGAAGGGGCTGTTGCGCAACTGCGGCTTGAACATGCGCTCCGTGACCGGGAAGTACTCCCAGACCGGGCCGGTGACGGCGTAACCCGAGCCGTCGGCGCGGCCGAAGACGTTGACCACGTCGGCGATGACGGAGGCGACGAGCTGCACGTCGTAGGCCGACATGTCCGGCGCGCGGCGCAGCCCGTAGGCGGAGCAGAAGTCGGTGACGCCCAGGCGTATCGCGGGTATGCGGTCGCGGTACTTCTCCACCACGCGGGCGGCGGCGGCCAGCCCGGCCGCGCGCGTCTCCAGGTGCAGCAGCTCGGGCGACTCCAGCACGGGCATGGCCAGCAGCCGCCGGCCCGACATGACCTCGGCGCCGGTGACGGCCTCCAGGAACGCCGGGCCCGAGGCCGCCGTGAACTTGGGCAGCACATAGCCGGCGAGCAGCCGGCCGGCCTCGCCGAGCCGGCCGGTCAGCCGGGTGATCTGGTCGGGGGTGCGCACCCGGATGAAGAGCAGCGGCAGGCTGTCGTCGGCGCCCTCGCGCGCCAGCTCGGCGAACTGATGGACCAAGTTCTCCTCGGCGGCGGGCACTTCGGTGTCGCCGATGGAATCCTCCAGGCAGAGCACCATGGACACGACCCCGGACGCCGCCTGTTTACGGATGTCGGCGGCCAGCCGCGGCCGGGTCGCCGGGCTGTAGAGCGTGGCTCCCAGGGCGATGCCCAGGGTCCGCACGGGGGACGCCGGCCCGAATTCGGCAGGCTCCTGGTGGAACAAGGCGCGACGCTGCGCAGGCGTGAGGTGCCCGTAATGCCGCATGGATCTCCCCGAGTGATCACTGCCATTCCGGTCGCGTCCCGCTGACGGACCGGCTCCCTCGGCAATCGTAAGCGCGGCATTGTTTCGGACGTATGGCGGCAGGCAGGATTCCTCATATGACACACGCGCTGGAAATGGGGGCGACAATTCACCTTCCCGTCGCCGGGTTACGCGCCGTGTTGCGCTGGACGCCGACGGCAGCGGGCGCGCGGCGCGGAGTTCCGGATCTGGATCTTTCCGCGCTGTTGCTCGACATGGCTCAACAGGTGCGCACGGAAGGGGATTTCGTCTTCTACAACCAGCCGCGTCATCCAACGGGCATGGTTCGCAGGCTGCCGAAACGGCGGGACGGGGAAGGGCTGCGGGACGCCATCGAGGCGGATCTCGCGCGGCTGGACGCGTCGGTTTCGCGACTGGTGCTGGCCGCCTCGGCGGACGGCGGGTTCCGCGCGGCCGAGAGCGGCCCGCGGCTGGTGCTGGAGAACGCGGCGGGCGGCGCGCCGCTGGCCGTGCTCCCGCTGACTCCGGAGCCGGAGGAGACGGCGGTGGTGTGCGGCGCGGCGGTGCGCACGGCGAGCGGCTGGGAGTTCCACGCGGTGGGCCGCGGCTACCGGGGCGGACTGATCGCCCTGGCCGCCGACTTCGGGATCGGCGCGGCGAGCCGCCCGGCCGAGCCCGACCCGCGCAGCCAGCCGTCCTACGGCTACCCGCAGCCCGACCCGGCGTTCACCCTGCCCCCGCAGGGCCCGCAGTTCCTGCCGACCGGGCAGCGGCACCGCGCGCGGGGATGACCGGAGGCTCAGCGCTGGCGGCTCGGCTTGACCCCGCGGCCCCAGGACATGCCCCAGCCGTAGAGGCGGTCGATCTCGGACTGGAATCCGTAGACGTACTTGACCTCGCGGCGGGCGACCAACTGCCCCTTGTGGTGCTCGATCAGCGCCACCGCGCAGGCCCGGGCCTGCGGCACGGGGTCGGTCAGGCCGATCTCGACGTTCTTGCCGTCGGCGGTCACCAGCGTGACGACCACGTCGGCGCGGTCGAACGCGGGCACGCCGTCGTAGATGTAGACGAAGACCAGCAGCCGCTTGAACTCCTCGGCGTGGTCGAGGTTCACATAGATGCTCTCGCCGGACGCCGTGCCGAACCGGTCGTCGCCGCTGAGCTTGATGTACGGCGCGGCGCCGAAGTCGCCCAGCAGGTCGCCCAGGGACTGCACGACGCCCCGGGAGCCGTCCTTCAGCTCGTACAGGCAGGCCAGGTCGAAGTCGATGCTGGCGACGCCCTGGGAGTGGCCCTGGATCTCGGCGGGTTTGAAGATCTCCAGCGGGCGGCGCCAGAACGCGGACCGGGCGGAGCGGTCGAAGTCCGTGCTGCTGCGCATCCGCCAGGACAGGTCGACGCGTAACGTGCCGGTCTCGGACCCGGCGCCGGTCAGCGGGGCGGTCGGCGAGCGCTTGGTCAGCTCGACCGCGTAGCTCGACATGCCGCCGACGGTGTCGAACTTCTGCTTGGGCATGCCACCGTGCCGCCAGTACGACCACAGGGACGCCATGGCCGCGCCACCCCCTCGAAGATGTACCGCTACGCAGCGGGACGGCCGGTCACCGTCCCGCTACGTAAGGCTTCCGCGATCCGCCGGGGCTCACACCCCGGAGCTCACCGCCGGCTTCTTCCCCTCTTCCTCGGCCGCGTCGAGCCTGTTCTGCCGCACCGACGACCAGAACGACGCGCCGATCAGCGCCACGCCCAGCAGGCCCGTGATGACCTCGTTGATGTGCCAGCGGATGCTGATCAGGAGCAGCACGGCCAGCGCGCCGATGGCGTAGTGGGCGCCGTGCTCCAGGTAGCGGTAGTCGTCCAGCGTCCCCTGGCGGACCAGGTAGATGGTGAGCGACCGGACGTACATGGCGCCGATGCCGAGGCCGAGCGCCATCCAGAAGATGTGGTTGGTGATGGCGAACGCGCCGATGACGCCGTCGAAGGAGAACGAGGCGTCCAGGACCTCCAGGTAGAGGAAGAGGAAGAACGCGGCGCGGCCGGCCAGGCCCAGGGCGGTCGGCTCACCGGCGCGGTGCGCGGCCTCCTCGGCCTCCTCGGCCCGTTCCTGGTCCTCCTCCAGCCGGTGCTCGAAGAAGCCCGACAGGCCGCCGACCAGGAGATAGGTGAGCACACCCCCGACGCCGGAGAGCAGCACGGTGTCGGTCTTGTCGACGTAGTGGCCGCCGTGCTGGGCGGCGTTGCTGGCGATGGTGGTGGCGGTCAGCAGCAGCGCGGCGAGGGCGACGCCGACGGAGAAGCCGTCGATCTGGCCGAGCTTGGACAGCGGCTTCTCCAGCCACTTCAGCCACTTGTTCTCCCGCTCTTCGAAGATGAAGTTCAGGAAGATCATCAGCAGGAACATCCCGCCGAACGCGGCGATCGCCGGGTGGGCGTCGGTGACGAGCTGCTCGTACTGGTCCGGCTCGTCCAGCGCCAGCTCGACGGCCTCGACGGGCCCGAGCTGGGCGGTCATGGAGACGATCAGCACCGGGAACACCAGCCGCATGCCGAAGACGGCGATGAGGATGCCGATGGTCAAGAAGATCCGCTGCCAGAACTCGTTCATCCTCTTCAGGACACCGGCGTTGACCACCGCGTTGTCGAAGGAGAGGGAGATCTCCAGGACGGAGAGGATGGCGACGATGGCCAGGGCTTCCCAGCCCCAGAAGACGAGGGCGGCGACGAGGCCGGCCCCGGTGACGGCGAACGACCAGCCGAAGGTTTTCAGAATCACAAGAAGTCCAGTCTCCCGCGCGGGGTCGCGGATATGCAGGCTGACATGTCAGACGTTGACCCCGTAGTCCAGGGCGATCCCGCGCAGTCCTGAGGCGTATCCCTGGCCGATGGCGCGGAACTTCCACTCGCCAGCGTGCCGGTACAGCTCGCCGAAGACCATCGCGGTCTCCGTCGAGGCGTCTTCCGTCAGGTCGTAGCGGGCCAGTTCCCTGCCGTCGGCCTGGTTGATGATGCGGATGTAGGCGTGGGAGACCTGGCCGAAATTCTGATGCCGGGACTCCGCTTCGTAGATGGACACCGGAAAGACGACCTTGTCGACCTCGGGAGCCATGGCGGCCAGATCGACCTTGATCTCCTCCTCGTCCCCGTCGTCCTCCCCGGCCGAGCCGACCAGTTCGTCGCCGAGGTGCTCCACGGAGCCGTCGGGGGAGGTCAGGTTGTTGAAGAAGACGAAGTGCCGGTCACTGAGCACCTTGCCCCGGGCGTCGGTCAGCAGCGCGCTGGCGTCGAGGTCGAACGCGGCACCGGTGGTGGCCCGGGCCTGCCAGCCCAGTCCGACGGTGACCGCGGTCAGGTTCGGAGCCTGCTTGGTCAGCGAAACGTTGCCACCCTTGGTGAGACTGACTCCTGCCACGGGTCCTCCATTCCTTCCGGCGGGGCCGCGCGGACCCCGTGTGACCGTGCGCTGCTCGGGCGCCTTGAGCCGATCCTGCCCCAGGACTCACAAAGCGTTGAGCGCCGTGACGTAATCGTTCACATCGCGCGCGTCCGGAAGGCCGTTGACCACGGTCCAGCGGACCACTCCTTCCTTGTCGATGATGAACGTGCCGCGCACGGCGCAGCCCTTCTCCTCGTCGAAGACGCCGTACGCCCGGGACACCTCGCCGTGCGGCCAGAAGTCCGACAGGAGCGGGTACTCCAGCCCCTCCTGCTCGGCGAAGACCCGCAGGGAGAACGGGCTGTCGTTGGAGACGGCCAGGAGTTGGACGTCGTCGTTGACGAACTTCGGCAGCTCGTCGCGCAGCGCGCACAGCTCGCCCGTGCAGACGCCGGTGAAGGCGAAGGGGTAGAAGAGCAGGACGACGTTCTTCCCGCCGCGGTAGTCCGCGAGCGTGATGGTCTGGCCGTGCTGATTCCGGAGCTGGAAGTCAGGGGCCTTGGAGCCGGGCTCGATCGCCATGGGCGGGTAATCCATTTCCCAGTGGTGGGTAAAGTGACAGGCCCAGCCTACGACGCGGTCCCTGGCGGCTCGCATGCCCCCAGGGACCGTTGGCGTCTCCCGCGCGGTGCGCTACTTCTTGCCCGCCGCCTTCGGGGTGACCAGGCGGCTGCCGGACCAGTCCTTGCCGGCGCTGACGCTGCTGGTCTGGGCCAGGCCGGCGGTCTGCGCCGCCTCGCCGATCTCACTCGGCTCGACATAGCCCTCGCGGCCGGTCTTCGGCGTCATCAGCCACACCGGGGCGCCGGGGTCGATCATCGTGGTGGCATCCACCAGCGCGTCGGTCAGGTCGCCGTCATCCTCGCGGAACCACAGCAGCACCGCGTCGGCCACGTCGTCATAGCCCTCGTCGACGAGATCCTGGCCCGTGATGGCCTCGATTCCCTCGCGGAGTTCCTGCTCGGCGTCCTCGTCGTAGCCGAGCTCCTGGACCACCTGTCCGGGCTGGAAACCCAGCCGAGCGGCGGGATTGGTCCGCTCCTCCGCGTGGTCCGCGGTCGCGCTCACGGATAGCTCCTGTCCTGTGTAGGAAAAGTACGGGTGGGCCCGCGCGTGTGCGCGGCTTGGGCGTAGTCCACACGGGCGGGACGGATCGCGCAAGTACCCGGCCGCCGAGCCTGCCCAAACGTTGACGTCTTGGCCCACGACGGCCGCGTGATCTGCACCATAGTCTCGCGAACGGGTGTTCGCAGGGCGTCGCCCAGGGAGGCGTAGGGTGGCCGGTCGGCCCCCGTGTCGGCCCGGTCGGCATGCCGCCCCGGCAAGGCCCCGCTAAGGATCGGTGAGGATCATGAGGTGAGGATTACCGCCCAGTAGAGATGACGTTTCGCCGTCAGCGGTACACGATGGAGGCGGCGCGACACAAGCAGAGCAGACAACTCACAGTGAAGGAACAGCGTGGCTTCCGGATCAGATCGCAACCCGATCATCATTGGCGGCCTTCCCAGCCAGGTCCCGGACTTCGACCCTGAGGAAACTCAGGAGTGGCTTGACTCGCTCGACGCCGCCGTCGACGAGCGGGGCCGGGAACGGGCCCGCTATCTCATGCTCCGCCTGATCGAGCGCGCCCGTGAGAAGCGGGTGGCCGTGCCCGAGATGCGCAGCACGGACTACGTCAACACCATCGCGACCAAGGACGAGCCGTATTTCCCCGGTGACGAGGAAGTCGAGCGCAAGATCCTCAACGCGACCCGCTGGAACGCGGCCGTCATGGTCTCGCGCGCGCAGCGGCCGGGAATCGGGGTCGGCGGGCACATCGCCACCTTCGGCTCCTCGGCGTCGCTCTACGACGTCGGGTTCAACCATTTCTTCCGCGGCAAGGACGGCGGCGACGGCGGCGACCAGGTGTATTTCCAGGGTCACGCCTCGCCCGGCATCTATGCCCGGGCCTTTCTGCTGGACCGGCTGTCCGAGCAGAACCTGGACGCGTTCCGCCAGGAGCGGTCGAAGGCGCCGCACGGCCTGTCCAGCTACCCGCACCCGCGGATGATGCCGGACTTCTGGGAGTTCCCCACGGTCTCCATGGGCCTGGGCCCGATCAGCGCGATCTACCAGGCCCGGATGAACCGCTACATGCAGGCCCGGGGCATCGCCGACACCTCCAAGTCGCACGTCTGGGCGTTCCTCGGCGACGGCGAGATGGACGAGCCCGAGTCGCTGGGCCAGCTCTCGCTCGCCTCCCGCGAGGGCCTGGACAACCTGACCTTCGTCGTCAACTGCAACCTCCAGCGGCTCGACGGCCCGGTGCGCGGCAACGGCAAGATCATGCAGGAGCTGGAGTCGGTCTTCCGCGGCGCCGGCTGGAACGTCATCAAGCTCATCTGGGACCGCTCCTGGGACCCGCTGCTCGCGCAGGACCGCGACGGCGCGCTGGTCAACAAGCTCAACACCACGCCGGACGGCCAGTTCCAGACGTACGCCACCGAGACCGGCGCGTACATCCGCGAGCACTTCTTCGGCGGCGACCAGCGGCTGCGCACCATGGTCGAGGGCATGACCGACGACCAGATCCTGCACCTGGGCCGGGGCGGTCACGACCACCGCAAGATCTACGCGGCGTACAAGGCGGCCAAGGAGCACCAGGGCCAGCCGACGGTGATCCTCGCGCAGACGGTCAAGGGCTGGATGCTCGGGCCGAACTTTGAGGGCCGCAACGCGACCCACCAGATGAAGAAGCTGACGGTCGCCGACCTCAAGGGCTTCCGCGACCGGTTGCACCTGCCGATCCCGGACAGCGAACTGGAGTCCGGCCTGCCGCCGTACTACCACCCGGGCCGGAACTCCGATGAGATCCAGTACATGCACGACCGCCGCAAGGAGCTCGGCGGCTACGTGCCCACCCGTGTGGACCGCTCCAAGCCGCTGACCCTGCCCGGCGACAAGGCGTACACGGCGGTCAAGAAGGGCTCCGGGCAGCAGCAGGTCGCCACCACGATGGCGTTCGTGCGGCTGCTCAAGGACCTCATGCGGGACAAGGAGATCGGCAAGCGGTTCGTGCCGATCGCGCCCGACGAGTACCGCACGTTCGGCATGGACTCGCTGTTCCCCTCGGCCAAGATCTACAACCCGCTGGGGCAGACCTACGAGTCGGTCGACCGTGAACTGCTGCTGTCCTACAAGGAGTCGCCGACCGGTCAGATGCTGCACGACGGCATCACGGAGGCGGGCTGTACGGCCTCCCTGATCGCCGCGGGCTCGGCGTACGCGACGCACGGCGAGCCGCTGATCCCGGTCTACGTCTTCTACTCGATGTTCGGGTTCCAGCGCACCGGTGACCAGTTCTGGCAGATGGGCGACCAGCTCGCACGTGGTTTCGTCCTGGGCGCGACCGCCGGGCGCACGACTCTGACCGGTGAGGGCACGCAGCACGCGGACGGCCACTCGCAGCTCCTCGCCTCCACGAACCCGGCCTGTGTCGCCTACGACCCGGCGTTCGGCTTCGAGATCGCGCACATCGTCAAGGACGGCCTGCGCCGGATGTACGGCGAGAACGCGGAGGACGTCTTCTACTACCTCACCGTCTACAACGAGCCCATCACGCAGCCCGCCGAGCCGGCGGACGTGGACGTGGAGGGCATCCTCAAGGGCCTGTACCGCTACCAGGCGGGCACGGCGGGCAGCGTCCCGGCGCAGATCCTGGCGTCCGGCGTGGCCGTGCCGTGGGCGATCGAGGCCCAGCGGATCCTGGCCGAGGAGTGGAACGTCAAGGCGGACGTATGGTCCGCCACCTCCTGGAACGAGCTGCGCCGGGACGCCGTGGCGGCCGAGGAGCACAACCTGCTGCACCCGGAGGAGGAGCAGCGCGTGCCGTACGTGACCCGCAAGCTCCAGGGCGCGCAGGGACCGGTGGTGGCCGTTTCCGACTGGATGCGGTCGGTTCCGGACCAGATCGCGCGCTGGGTGCCCGGCACGTACCAGTCGCTGGGCGGCGACGGCTTCGGCTTCGCCGACACCCGCGGCGCCGCGCGCCGTTTCTTCCACATCGACACCCCGTCGATCGTGCTGGCCGTGCTCACCGAGCTGGCCAAGGACGGGAAGATCGACCGCTCGGTGCTCAAGCAGGCGATCGACCGCTACCAGCTCCTCGACGTGGCGGCGGCCGATCCCGGCCCCGCGGGCGGGGACGCCTGACGGCACTCCCGCACATGTGACAATCGTCGCGCCCGGACCCTAAAGTCCGGGCGCGACGCCGTTGTGCGGCCGCCGGGATTCGGGAGCACGCGCTGCCGCCCCCTAGGATGCATACGCAGTGCGCGAAGAAGTCCGTTCCCTTGTCCGAGTGTCCACTGCCAGACGGGTCCTGTTGCCGCTGGCGGTGGTTTTCGTCGTCCTGGCCACCGCCGGCTGGATCGCGCGGGGGGCCGAGGCCAGTCCCGACGCCTACGAGGTGGAGCTGCGGGAGTGGGACCGCGGGACCGTCGCGGGAAGACCGCTGCCGGATCCCGACGCCCCGCCCGACCGGATCTCCGGGTTCTTCGCCGGACTGACCCGGGCTCAGCGCGACCGGCTGGCCGACCGCTATCCGCTGGTCGTGGGGAATCTGGCCGGCGCGCCCGTGACGCTGCGCTACCGCGCGAACCGGCGCGCGCTCGCCGAGGCGCGGGACGCCGAGCGCCGCCGGATGACCGATCCGCGCCTCTCGCCGGCCGGCCAGCACGAGGCGGGCCGCCGCATGCACCGCTTCGAGTCGATGCTCACGCCCGGGCGGCAGTTCCTGTCGTTCGACCCGACCGGCCGGGGCCGGGCCGCGGAGGTCTTCGGGGACCTGACGACCGCCGACCGCATCTCCGTGGTGGTGCCCGGCGTGGACACCGAACTGCTCACGTTCGAACGCACCCAGCGCAAGTACACCGCGCCCTCCGGCATGGCCGAGGCCCTCTACCAGCAGGAACGCGCGGTGGCTCCCGAGGAGTCCACGGCGGTGATCGCCTGGGCCGACTACGACAGCCCGGTCGGCCTCGCGATGTCCGCCGCCACCGCCGAGCTGGCCGCGCACGGCGCCGACCGGCTCGTCGAGTCCGTCCGCGCGCTGCCCGGCGACGCGCCCGTGGCGCTGTTCTGCCACTCCTACGGCTCCGTGGTGTGCGGCGTGGCCGCCTCCGAACTGCCGCGCCGCGTCAGCGACATCGCGGTGGCGGGCAGCCCGGGCATGCGCGCCTCGGACGTGGCGGACCTGGACACCACGGCGCGGGTGTGGGCGATGCGCGCGGAGGACGACTGGATCCAGGACGTCCCGCATTTGGCGATCGGCCCGCTGGGGCACGGCACCGATCCGGCGACGCCCTCGTTCGGCGCCCGGCTGCTGAGCACGGGCGACGCCGAGGGGCACAGCGGCTACTTCGAACCGGACGCGCGAAGCCTGGAGAATCTGGCGCTGATCGGCGCCGGATCCGTTAACGACGTCACATGCGCCCCGGGCGTCGCAGGCTGCGCACCGGCCGACCCGTGCGCCCGCCGGCAGGACGCCTGAGCTGGCCGAGCTGTCAGGAACACACCCATCCGGGGGAAGCCGTTTCGTCAGCCCCGGCGCATACGATGACCCGCATGGGTGATGTGCTGGCCGGAATCCACTCCACTTGGGAGTTCGACACCGACTCCGTGCTCATCCGCTTCGAACGGGGAATACGCACACCGAAGCTCTTCCAGGTCTTGGGCGAGCGCCGGATCCCCTACGAGGCGCTGAGTACGGTCGACCTCGCCCCGGGGACGCGGAAGGGCACGGTGGTCCTGCACGCCGTGCCCCGCCCCGGGGCCGATCCGCTGCTCGACGCCGCCGCGGGGCAGTTGCGGCAGGCCGCAGACCCGTACCGCCTGGTGCTCCCGGCGGAGCGCGAGACGCTGGGCGACTACTACGCCACCGAGCTGCGCTCGGCGCTGGGCCTGGCCGCAGACCAGGAGGCCGACCAGTATCTGGTGGCGGCGCCGACCGCGCCGCTCCAGTTCAAGGCGTTCGACGGGAAGGTGTCCTTCGACGGGAAGGTGGTCTCGTTCCGCTGGTTCTGGACGGGCGCCTCGTCGGCCAAGTGGAAGGCGGGCGACCAGTCGTTCCAGGTGAGCGAGCTGGCCGAGGTGGAGTGGCGCTCCCCCGAGATCGCCGGCGGCCATCTGCGCCTGCGCCGCCGCGGCCCCGACGGCAAGCCGGAGTCCCACGACGGCCCGGCCGACCAGGACCCGGCCGCGGTGGTCTTCGGCCTCGGCTACGGCCTGGTCCACGAATCCCTCCCGCTGGCCGCCGCCGTCCTGGAGGCGGTGCGCGCCGCGGACCCCACGCCCAGCACCGCCCTGGACACCCGCCGCCGCGCGGACCCCGCCGACATCGCCAACAGGATCCGCCACCTGGGCGAACTTCACGCGTCGGGCCTGCTGACGGACGACGAGTTCTCGAAGAAGAAGTCCGAGCTGCTCGCCGAGCTGTGACCGCGCGGGCCCCGGCCCGCGGCTACTCGCGGCCGGCCGAGGTGAAGCTCATGTCCGCGTAACGGTCGCCCGTCACCCGCCCGGCGATCGTGTCCAGCTCCGCCAGCTCGGCCGCGGTCAGCGCCACGCGCGTGGCCGCGGTGTTCTCCTCGACGCGGGTGCGGCGCCGGGTGCCGGGGATCGGGATCACCGTCAGGCCCCGGGCGCTGGCCTGGGCGTGGACCCAGGCGAGCGCGATCTGGCCCGGGGTGGCGTCGTGCGCGGCGGCGATGCGGCGGATCGGCTCCAGCAGGGCGGCGTTCGCGGCGGCGTTCTCACCGGTGAAACGGGGCTGCCCGCGGCGGAAGTCGTCCGCCGTGAGGTCGGTCGCGGCGTTCGCGAACGAGCCGGTCAAAAAGCCCCGGCCCAGCGGCGAGTACGGCACGAACGCGACACCCAGCTCACCGGCGGCCGGCACGGCGGTCCGTTCCACGTCGCGCGAGAACAGCGACCACTCGGACTGGACCGCCGCGATCGGGTGCACGGCGTGCGCCGCGCGCAGCTCCGCGCCGGTGACCTCGCTCAGGCCCAACTGCCGGACCTTGCCCTCGGCGACCAGCTCCGCCATCGCGCCGACCGTGTCCTCGATCGGCACCTGTGGGTCGCGGCGGTGCATGTAGTACAGGTCGATGACGTCGACGCCCAGCCGGCGCAGGCTGCCCTCGACGCTCTCCCGGATGTAGGGGCGGTCGTTGCGGACGCCGCGCGCGGCCGGGTCGTCGGGGTCCAGCACGATGCCGAACTTGGTGGCGATGGTGATCTCGTCGCGGTGGGCCCGGACGAACGGCGAGAGGAACGTCTCGTTCTCCCCCGACCCGTACATGTCGGCGGTGTCGTAGAACGTGACGCCCAGTTCCAGCGCCCGCTCCAGCGTGGCGCGGGCCTCGTCCGCGTCGGTGGGGCCGTAGGCGAAGCTCATGCCCATGCAGCCCAGTCCCTGGATCCCGATCCGGGGTCCGGTGCTGCCCAGCGTTGCGGTGTCGATCTTCGTGGTGCTCATGCGGTTGCGTCAGCCCTTTCCGACACCAGCACGGTGTCAGCGGCGGGTTCGGTGTATTCGGTGTAGATGTCGATCTTGAAGTCCAGAACGGAGAGCGTGCTCCGCAGCTCGGCGATCCGGCGCAGCACGTCCTCCCGCGTGGCGATGAGCAGCGCGCGCCGCTCGGGGAAGGTGTGGTCGCCCTGCCGCACCAGGTCGGCGTACCGGACCATGTCCGCCACGGCCATCCCGGTCAGCCGCAGCTTGTTGACGAGGGCGAGCCAGTCCAGGTCCCGGTTGCGGTACCGGCGCTGGCCGGTGTGCGAGCGGTCGATGTGCGGCATCAGGCCGATGCGTTCGTACCAGCGGAGCGTGTGCACGCTCAGCCCGGTGTGGTCGGCCACCTCGCTGATCGTGTAGCGGTCCTGCCCGTCCGGGCGCGGATGGGGCCGCTCGACGGTCGCGCAGTGGTCGGCGCGCTCCTCCAGTTCCGGAAGCTCCTGCTGTGTCAGGGTCATACCCGCACGCTAAGGAGCTGGAGTGCACTCCAGGCAAGTGCCCCCGGCCAGGAGTCGGCGAGCCTTTCCGCCACGCTACGCTCGAACGCATGCGAAGCCTGGAGCTGATCGACAACTGGCCGGTGCCCACCGCTGCCGCCGCCGTGGTCACCGCCGACGGCCGGCGGGCCGCCCGCGGCCCCGGCGGGCAGCCGTTCGCGCTCGCCTCGGTCACCAAGCCGCTGACCGCCTATGCCGCGCTGATCGCGGTCGAGGAGGGCGCGACGGAGCTGACCGAGCCCGCCGGCCCGCCCGGCTCCACGGTGCGCCATCTTCTCGCACACGCCTCGGGCCTGGCGTTCGACGAGCACCGGGTGATGGCGCCGCCCGGCACCCGCCGACTCTATTCGAACGCGGGCTTCGAGGTGCTGGGCGACCACATCGCCAAGGCCACCGGCATGCCGTTCGCCGAGTATCTGCGGCAGGCGGTGCTGGAGCCGCTGGGCATGACGGCGACCCAGCTCCCCGGCTCCCCGGCGAAGGACGGCGTGGCCACGCTGGACGACCTCGCGCGGTTCGCCGCCGAGCTGCTGAACCCGCGGCTGCTCGCCCGCGAGACGCTGGACGAGGCCACGGCCGTGGTCTTCCCCGGGCTGAACGGCGTGCTGCCCGGCTACGGCCACCAGAAGCCGAACGACTGGGGCCTCGGCTTCTCTCTGCGCGACCACAAGTCGCCGCACTGGACGGGCGCCACGTCCTCGCCCCGGACGTTCGGCCACTTCGGCCAGTCCGGCACGTTCCTGTGGGTCGACCCGGACGCGGCGGCGGCGTGTGTGGCGCTGACGGACCGGGCGTTCGGCAACTGGGCGGTGGAGGCGTGGCCGCCGTTCACCGACGCGGTGCTGGCCGAGCTGCGGGGCTGACCGGACGGCACCGCCGGGCCCTAGTCCCGGATACTCGCTATTCCCGGATGATGGCCAGGAGTTGGAGCGCGGCGGTGGTCAGCGCCGTGTCCCCGCACAGCGTGGCGCGGCGCCCTGGCCGCGGAATTCACGAGGGGGCCCAGACCGGCAGTCCGAGGTCTTCGGCGGCCTGCGTCAGCTCCCGGTCGTAGGTGACGAACTGAGTCAGCTCCACCCGGAACGGGTCGGCGGTCGCGAGGTGGATGGAATCCAGCGAGCCGAGCCTGCGGGTCTGATAGGCCATGGCGCGCGCCAGCACGGTGCTGGTGAGGTCGATGAGGTAGACCCCCCGCACGGCCTGTCCAACGTGGTACGGCACTCGCTGCGGGTCGACCCCCGCGCGGTGGAGGGTGCGGGTGATCTCCAGACGGGACAGGTCACTGGTGAGGAGTTCGGCGCCGTCCGGCAATCCGGCCCGCCAGGAACGCAGGCTTTCGGACTCCTTCTCCGGCTTGATGAACTTGAGCAGGGCGCAGGCGTCCAGGTAGATCAACGGCGCCGCTCCCGCTCGCGTTCTCCCAGCAGCAGGTCGGAGAGGCTCTCCACATCGGGAGCCAGCTCGGGCTGGAGGTCCGGCATGCCCCGTTCGGCCGGGGGGGTCGCGTCCCCGGATTCGAGCATGCGCCGCAACGGGTCGGGGGTCTGCGTCTCCGGCACCATGCGCAGCACCGGGACTCCTCTGTCCGTGACGAGTATCGGCACGCCGGACCGGACCCGGGCTACCGCCTTGGAAGGGTTCTGGTTCAGTTCGCGCAGGCCGATGGTCTCCATTCGGCAAATGTAACTACATGAGGTAGGTACCGCAAGGCCGGCCTCCCGCCGAACGGCCGCCACGGAGATTGCGGCTACCGTGTCGCTGGTGGAACGCGCCGCACCGACCGTTGTCGTCAACGGACTTCCCGGCTCGGGCAAGTCGACGCTCGCCCGGGACCTAGCCGCCGAGCTGGGGCTGCCGCTGTTCTCCAAGGACGCCGTGAAGGAGACGCTGGCCGACGCCCTGGCCACGGCCCGGCCGCCCGGTCTCTCGCCCCTCGAGTGGAGCCGCGCGCTGGGCGCCGCCGCCGCCGAGGCGCTGTGGACGCTGCTCGGGGACGCCCGCGGGCGGGCCGTGCTGGAGAGCCCGTGGCTGGCCCATCTGCGGCCGGTGGCGGCCGCCGGGCTGGCGCGGGCGGGCGTGCCCGCGGAGCAGGTGGTCGAGGTGTGGTGCGCGGTGCCGCCCGCGCTGGCCCGGGCCCGGTTCGCCGAGCGGGCCGGCGGCCGGCACGCCGTGCACGTCGCCGGCAGCGGCTCGGCGGACGAGGAGTGGCGCTTCTGGGAGCGGAACGCCCGGCCGCTGGCGTTCGGAACGGTGCACCGCGTGGACACCACCCGTCCGGTGGACGTGCCCGAGCTGGCTCGGCTGATCGCCGACGGCGGCACCCGGCCGGTGTGACGAGGCACACACAACCTCCGGGCGCTCCGGCGTGGTCACCAGCGCGTGCCACACATCTCACCCGATCTCACGGTCGTCGTCCCGGCGTTCAACGAGGAGCACAGGCTGCGCCGCACGCTGGACGCGATCTGCCGTTATCTGCGCGCCTCCCCTGGCCGGCACGGCGCGTGGGAGCTGATCGTCGCCGACGACGGCTCGACCGACGCGACCGCCGCGCTGGTGCGCGAGGCGGCGGCCACCGAGCCGCGCATAAGGCTGCTCGGCGGCGCGGGCACGCCCGCAGCGCCGCTCACCGGCAACCACGGCAAGGGCCACGCCGTGCGGCTGGGCGTGCTGGCCTCGCGCGGCCGGCGGGTCCTGGTCACCGACGCCGACCTGGCCACGCCCATCGAGGAACTGGCCGCGCTGCACGACCACTTGGACGCCGGTTTCGCCGCGGCGATCGGCTCGCGTGCCCACCCCGGGGCCCGGATCGAGGTGCGCCAGCACGCGGTGCGGGAGTGGCTGGGGCAGGCGGGCAACCGGCTGATCCGCGCGGTCGCGGTGCCCGGGGTGCGGGACACCCAGTGCGGCTTCAAGCTGTTCGACGGCGACCGGGCGCGGGCGGCGTTCGCGCGCTCCCGCCTGGACGGCTGGGGCATCGACGTCGAGATCCTGCGGATGTTCCGGCGCGCCGGGTGGCCGGTCGCCGAGGTGCCGGTGCGCTGGTCGCACCGCGCGGGCTCCAAGGTGACGGCGCTGGGCTACGCGCGGACGCTGGGCGAGCTGGCCCGGCTGGTGGCGCGCCCGGCCGACGTGCTGGTGGTGACGGCGTACGCGCTGCTGTCGCTGCTGCTGTTCCACGGCCTGTGGGCGGACCCGGCCGGGCGCCATCTGGTGGACGGCGGCTTCGACCAGCCGCAGTGGGAGTGGTTCTTCGCGGTCACCGCCCGGAACGTCCTGGAGTGGGACGACCCCTTGTTCACCACGCTCCAGAACACCCCGCTGGGCGTGAACCTGATGGCGAACACGGCCATGTTCGGGCTGTCCGTGCCGCTCACGCCCGTCACCGCGCTGCTGGGCCCGGCCGTCACCTGGGCGCTGGTGCTCACCGGCGGCCTGACCGCCACCGCCGCCGCCTGGTACTGGCTGCTGGTGCGGAACGTGACCCCGCACCGGCCGGCCGCCGCGCTCGGGGCGGCCCTGTGCGCGTTCGCGCCGCCGATGATCTCGCACGCGAACGCGCACCCCAACTTCGTGGTGCTGTTCATGCTGCCGCTGATCGTGGACCGGCTGCTGCGGCTGTGCCGCGGCGGCGGCACGCGCGACGGCGTGCTGCTGGGCCTGTTCGTCGCCTATCAGGTGTTCCTGGGCGAGGAGGCGCTGCTGCTGGGCGCCGTCGGAATGCTGCTGTTCGCGGCCGGTCACGCGGCGGCCCGGCCCGCCCGGGCCCAGGCGGCGCTGCGCCCGCTGGGCCGGGGGCTGGCGGTGGGCGCGCTGGTGGCGCTGGCGCTGCTCGCCTACCCGCTGGCCCATCAGTTCTTCGGCGAGCAGAGCTACACCGCCATTCACCACGGCTCCACGGGCAATCCGCCGCGGGCGCTGGTGGAGTTCGCCGGCCGGTCGCTGGCCGGGGACGCGGCCACCGCCGACGCGCTCGCGCTCAACCGCACCGAGCAGAACGCCTTCTTCGGCTGGCCGCTGCTGTGCCTGGCCGCCGTCGTCACCGGGTGGCTGTGGCGGGACGCGCTGGCCCGGGCGCTGGCCTGGACGGCGCTGGCCGCCATCGTGCTGTCCCTGGGCCGGTCGGTGCCGCTGCCCGGCACGGACGCCGAACTGCCCGGTCCCTGGCTACTGCTGGACCGGCTGCCGCTCTTCGAGTCCGTCATCGAGTCGCGGGTGGCGATGGTGGCCGTGCCCGCCCTCGGCGTCCTGCTGGCCCTCGCCTGCGCCCGGCTCGCCGCCGGCCGGGACCGCGCCCTGGCGGTGGCGGGCTGGGCCGCGGTGGCCGCCGCCCTGGTGCCCATCGCGCCCACCCCGCTGGCCACCGCGGAACGGCCCGAGGTGCCGGCGTTCGTCGCGGACGGCACCTGGCGGTCGTATGTGCCGGAGGGCCGGAGCCTCGTGCCCGTGCCGCTGCCCGCGCCGGACAACGCCTGGCCGCTGCACTGGCAGACCACGGCCGACCTCGAATTCCCGCTGCCCGGCGGCTACTTCATGGGCCCCTACGGACCCGACCGGCGGGGCATCTACGGACCGGTGCCGCGCCGCACCAGCGCCCTGCTGCGCGAGGTGGCCGCCACCGGCGAGATCCCCGCGATCGGACCGGCCGAACGGGCTGCCGCCGCCGAGGACCTGACCTACTGGCGCGCCGGGGCGGTTATCCTCACGCCGCAACCCGCCGCCGCCGAACTGCGTGTCACCCTGCGCCGGCTCCTTCAGCGGCGCGAGGAGTGGATCGGGGGCGTATGGGTGTGGGTCTGGGAGGCGGGCGCGAAGACATGACGGGATCCCCGGCGGCGGAGGAGGCGGCGTACACGGCGTACGTCTCCGCGCGGCTGCCCGCGCTGCGCCGCATGGCGCATCTGCTGTGCCGGGACCCGCACCGCGCCGACGACATCGTGCAGGCGACGCTGACCAAGCTGTATGTGCACTGGCGCCGGGCGCGCGCCGCGGACGACCTCGACCGTTATGTGCACACCATGCTCGTCCGGGCGTTCCTCAACGAGCGGCGGCTGGGCTGGGCACGGGTGCGGCTGTCGGGCGCGCCGCAGGAGACGCCGGGCCTGCCGCCCGCGGCCGGCGGGCCGGACATCGAGACGCGGGCGCTGGTGCACACGGCGCTGTCGCGCGTGCCGCCCCGGCAGCGGGCGGTGCTGGTGCTGCGCTTCCTGTGCGATCTGCCGGTGGCCGAAGTGGCGCGCGTCCTGGGCTGTTCGGAGGGGAACGTGAAGAGCCAGTCGGCGCGCGGCCTGGCCCGGCTGCGGGTGCTGCTGGGCGCCTCGGCGCCCGCGTCGCTCGGCGCGGAACTGTCCCTCGGGAAGGAGCGGCCGTGACACGGGACGACGACGTGGCCCGGGAGGCGGCCCGGCTGCTGTTCCCGCTGCGCGACGCGGGGCCGGGCGGCCCGGGCGTCGATGTGGCGCGCGCCGTGCGGGAGGGGCGCAGGCGGCGGCGGGTGCGCCGGGCGGCGGCGCCCGTGGTGGCGGCGCTGGTCGTGGCGCTGGTGACCGCCGCGCTGGCCCTGCTCGCCGGGCTTGTGCCGGGCGGCACCGAGACTCCGCCGGCCGACGACCGGAGCCGGGTGACGCCGACGGACCCGCCGGTGCCGACCGGCCCCGCCGAACCGTCCTGGACGGACGGGGGATCCCTCACCCGCTCCCCCGGCGCCTCGGCCGACGAGGGATCGCCCAGCAGCTTCTCGGGCTCGCCGGCAGACGACGCCTTCTCGGGCTCGCCGACGGACGACGGCACCGCCACCGACAACGGCTTCTCCAATGCCCCCACCGGCCGCGCCACGCCGACCGGCTGACCCCGGGTCCCCGCCGCCTGTCGAAGCGGCGCGTTCGACACCGTTCCAGGGGCACTTTCCGGCCACCCGCCGCCCAAGCGCTTCCCCGTGCCCCCGCTCGCCTCCACGATGGCGGCGAACAGCCCGGACGGGGCCCGAGTGAAGAGGAGAGACGCATGAGACGGACCGTGAGAGCCGCCGTGCTGACCGGCGCGATCTCGCTGCTGGCGGCGTCCGGCGCGGTGCTGGCGACCCCGGCGGCGGCCGACCCCGCCGACTGCGTGACCGGCTCCGACAACGACACCTACCAGGCGTACGCCGAATGCCCGGCCGGCGCGGGCGACTTCGAGTTCCGCGTGGTGGCGGACGGCGCCGGCATCTCCGGCTTCCACACCGTCTACGGTCCCTGGGTGCGGGCCTCGGCCGACACCGCGGTGCGCTCCGAGGTCGTCTGCCAGTACGCGCCCAAGTGCGAGGTCATCTCCGCGTCGATCGAGTTCCGCTAACGGCGGTTCCGGCGCCCTCGTTATCCTGGCCGGATGCGAACTCCCCGGCGCGCGGCGCGAATGGCCGTGCTCGATCCCGACGGCTCGGTCTTCCTCTTCCGCTACGACAACGAAGAGGTCGGCGTCCACTGGGCCATGCCCGGCGGCGGCCTGGATCCCGGGGAGACGCCCCGCGAGGGCGCCCGGCGCGAGCTGCGCGAGGAGACCGGCTGGAGCGATCTGGAGCCCGGGCCGCTGCTGTGCACCTGGGAGCACGACTACACCAGGTCGGGCATACCGGTGCGCCAGCACGAGCACATCTATCTGGCCCACGGGCCGCGCCGCGAGCCGGCCGGCGATCTGACCGCGGCGCACACCGAGGACGGCATCCTGCGCTGGCGCTGGTGGACCCCGGCCGAGCTGGCGGCGGCCGACGAGGCGCTGTGGCCGCCGCAGTTGGCCGCCGTGCTCGCGGGCGCGGCCCGGACGCCCGTCATCCCGGTCGATCTGGGTTTCGTGCCGAACGAGCCGCGCCGTCCGGGGACTTCACCAGTTCGGCCGTGAACGGGTGCCGGGGCACCGTGAGTACGTCCCGCGCGGCACCCCGTTCCACGATCCGGCCGCCGTCCAGCACGATGGCCCGGTCGGCATGGGCCGCCGCCGCCAGGTCGTGGGTGACGAACACCACGGCGGGGACGTCCCGTTCGCCGGGCGGGGCGGTGAGCAGGCCGAGCACGGCCGCCCGGGTGCCCGCGTCCAGCCCCGAGGTGATCTCGTCGCAGACGAGCACGCGGGGCCGCGCCAGCAGCGCGCGGGCCAGGGCGGCGCGCTGAAGCTCGCCGCCGGAGAGCTTCCCCGGCCGGCGGCCGGCGACCTCCTCGGACAGCCCGGTGCGGGCGAGCGCCGCCCGCGCCTCCTCCAGCGCGGCGGCCGGGCGCAGTCCGCGCAGCCGCACCGCGGTGCGCGCCACTTGGCCGGCCACCGGGCGATGTTCGTCGAACGCGGCCGACGCGTCCTGGAACACGTACTGCACGGCGGCCAGTTGGGACCGGGACCGGTCACGGAGGCTGCGCGGCAGGGCCGTTCCGTCGAGCAGCACCTCCCCGGAGTGGTGCCGGTGCAGCCCGGCCAGGCAGCGGGCCAGCGTGGTCTTCCCGCTGCCGGACCGGCCCAGCACCGCCAGGAACTCCCCGTCCGCCAGCGTCAGTTCGGCGTCGCGCAGCACGATGTGGCGGCCGTGCCGGGCGGTCAGCGCGGTAACCCGCAGCAGCGGGCGCGCGGCCGGCGGCCGGCGGGGCGGCGGCTCATGGCGAGCGGCCGGTGTCCGCGCCGCCGGGCCGGACGCCACGACGCGGCCCGCGCGCAGCTCGACGACCTCGTCGGCGAGCGCGTTCACCACGTCGGCGTCGTGGCTGAGCAGCAGCACCGCGATGCCCCGGCGGGCGACGGCCGCCAGTTCGCCCACCACCCGCCGTTTGGTCAGGGCATCCTGGCCGGTCGTCGGCTCGTCCGCGATCACCACCCGGGCGCCGAGCAGCAACGCCTGGGCGAGCACCAGCCGTTGCTGCTGGCCGCCCGAGAGCTGGTGCGGGAAGCGCCGCAACAGCTCGGGCCCCTCAGGGAGTTGGGCGGCCTCCAGAGCGGCGGCGACGCGTTCGGCGGCGGCCCGGGCGCGCTCCCCGCGGGGCAGCTCGCGCACGTGGGCGCGGGCGATGTCGAAGAGCAACGCGCCGCAGCGCCGGACGGGGTTGAGCACGGCGGCGGGATGCTGCGGCACATAGCCCACCAGCCCCTCGGGGGCGCGGACGGTGCCCGTCACCTCGGCCCCGGCCGGGTACTCGCCCAGCAGCGCCAGGCCGGTGGTCGTCTTGCCGCTGCCGGAGGCGCCGACCAGGGCGGTGACGCGGCCGGCCGTCAGCCGCAGGCTCACCCCGTCGACGATCGCCCGGCCGCCCACCACGACGCGCAGCCCGGACAGTTCGGCCACCGCGGCGCCGGTCGCGTTCATCGTTCTCCTCCTCGCGCGGCCCGCCGCCGCCCCAGCGCGGCGTCGGAGATCAGGTTGGTGCCCATCGACAGGGCGACGATGAGCAGCGCGGGCACCACGACGGCCCACGGCTGGAGGAAGAGCCCGGTGCGGTTGCGGTCGACCATGACGGCCCAGTCGGCGGCGTCCGGTGCGACGCCCACGCCGAGGAACGCGGCGGTGGCGACCAGGTACAGCGTGCCGGTCAGCCGGATCCCGGCGTCGGCGGCCAGCGTGCGCAGCACCGAACGGCCCAGGTAGCCGAGGGCGATCCGGGACCGGCTCTCCCCCTGCATACGCAGCGCCTCCACGGCCGGGCGGGCGGCGGCGGACGCGGCGGCGGCCCGCGTGATGCGGGCGGCGTCGGGCACGTTGACGACCGCGACGAGCACCGCGAGCCCGGCCGGTCCGGGCGAGTGGACCGCGGCGACGAGCAGCACGAACAGCAGCGTGGGCACGCCGAGCAGCACGTCCAGCGGGCGCATCAGCACCTCCTCCAGCCAGCCGCGCGCGGTGAGCGCGGCGGCGAAGCCGACCGGCAGCGCCACGGCGTAGGCGAGCAGGGTCGCGGCCAGCGCGATGAGCACCACGGAACGGCCGCCGAGCAGCACCTGCTGCCACACGTCGCGGCCCACGAAGTCGGTGCCCAGCCAGTGGCCGTCGCCGGGCGCGGCGAACGACTGGGCACGGTCCCCGGGTTCGCCGGCGAACAGCGGCCCGAGCAGGGCGACCAGCAACGGTGGCGCGGCCAGCAGCAGGCCGGGCAGGAAGCGTTTCACGCGGCGGCTCCGGCACGCGGGGCGAGGCGGTGGGTCACCAGGTCGGCGCCCAGGTTGAGCAGCACGGTGGTGGCGCCGAAGACGATGGCCAGGCCCTGCATCACCGGCACATCGCGGGCGGCCACCGCGTCCAGCAGGACGGTGCCCAGCCCGGGTATCACGAACAACGCCTCGACCACGATCACGCCGCTCAGCAACCAGTCGACAGTGCGGGCCAGTTGCTGGGCGGCGGGGGCGAGCGCGTTGGGCAGCGCGTGGGCATAACGGACCCGGGCCGGGCGGATCCCGTACCGGCGGGCCTGCGCGGTGTAGGGCGCGGCCAGCGCCTCGGTCATCCCCGCGCGGATCAGCCGGCTGATCGAGCAGATGGGGCGGGCGGCGAGCACCAGGACCGGCAGCACGAGCGCGGCCGGGTGGGCGAGCAGGTCGGTGCCGTAGCCGACGGCGGTCGGCGGCAGCCAGTCCAGCCGCAGCGCGAACACGACGACGAGCAGCACCCCGAGCGCGAACTCGGGCACCGCGTACACGCCCATGGTGACGGCGCTGACGGCCCGGTCCACGACGCCGCCCTCGTGCCGGGCGGCCAGCACGCCCAGGGCCACCGACACCGGCACCAGCAGCACCAGGGTCAGCGCGGCGAGCAGCAGGGTGGGGCCGAAGGCGTCGGCGAGGTAGGCGGTCACCGGCCGGCCGGACACCAGGGAGGTGCCGAGGTCGCCGCGCGGCAGGCCGGTGACCCAGTCGGCGAACCGCTCCACCGCGGGCCGGTCCAGGTCCATCGCCTCGCGGATCGCGGCGATCCGTGCCGGGTCGGGCTGGTCACCGGCGAGCGCGACGGCGGCGTCGCCGGGCAGCGCCTCGGTGAGCAGGAAGATCAGCGCGGCGACGGCGGCGATCTGCGCGGCGCCAAGCAGCAACCGCCGTGCCAGGAAGGCACTCACGCGAGCCAGACCTTGTCGAACCGGGCCCAGTTCAGGGAGTTGGCGGGGGCGGTCTCGGAGACGCCGCGCACGTGGTTCGCCACGCCCAGGATCCAGTCGGCGAACCCCCAGATCAGAAAGCCGCCCTCGGCGTGCAGGCGGCGCTGCATCCGAGCGTAGACGGCGGTGCGTTCGGCCTCGTCGGCCGTCGCCTGGGCCTGCCGGTGCAGCTCGTCGAAGTCGGCGTGCCGCCACTGCGTGGCGTTGGTGGGCGAGTCGCTGAGCAGGCGCTGCGCGATGTGGGTGCCGATGGGCATGGCGCCCGAGCGGTAGGAGGCGAGGGTGCCGGAGTCGAGGATGTCGCTCCAGTAGCTGTCCTTGCTGCCGGTGCGCACCTGGATGGTGACGCCGGCCTCGGCGGCCTGGTCGCGGAAGATGCCGGCGGCCTCGACGAAGCCGACGGCGACGTCCGAGGTGTCGAGGGTGACCTCCAGGTTCTCGGCGCCGGCCTCGCGCAGCAGTTGCCGGGCGCGCTCCACGTTCCGTGTCCGCTGCGGCAGTTCGGCGGCGTAGTACTGGTAGCCCTTGCCGAACAGGTCGTTGCCGATCTCCCCGGCGCCGGACAGCGCGCCGTCGATCAGCTCCTCGCGGTCGGCGATGAGGAAGAACGCCTCGCGGACGCGCGGGTCGTCGAACGGCGGCCGGTCGGTCTTCATCACGAACGCCTGCATCGCGCTGTTGGCCAGCCGCACGACGCGGATGCCGCCGCCGTTCTCGTGGGCGCGGGCGGTGGCCGGATTCAGCTCGTGGGCGTACTCGATCTGGCCGCCGAGCAGCGCGTTGACGCGAGCGGACTCCTCGTTGGCGACGGTGAGTTCGATCTCGTCGACGTGGGGCGCGCCGTCCCAGTGGTCATCGAAGCGCTCGAAGACGGCGGAGCGGCCGGGGGTGAAGGACCGGAAGCGGAACGGGCCCGAGCCGACCGGGTTGTCGAAGCTGTCCGTGTCGGCCGGGACGATGTACGCGCCGAACGCGGCGAGCACGGCGGGGAAGTCGGCGGTGGGCCGCTTCAGCCGGAACTCAACGGTGCGCTCGCCGGTGGCGCGGCTGGCGGTCAGGTCGATGGGCTCCAGGTCGGCCCGGGCGCGGAAGGTCTCGTCCGGGTCGGCGATGCGGCGGTAGCTGTGGAGGACGTCCTCCGCGGTGACCGGGCGGCCGTCGTGGAACACCGCCTCGCGCAGGGTGATCGTCCAGCGGTCCAGTCCGGCGGCCGGCTCCCAGCTCTCGGCCAGCCGGGGCTCGGCGGACATGTCGTCGCCGTAGTCGGCCAGTTTGTCGAATATCGCCTTGGCGCGGGCGGCGTCCACGAAGAGGTTGGCCCGGTGCGGGTCGAGCGTCTCGCCGGCGCCGCCGCCCGCGAAGGCGGCGCGCAGCCGGCCGCCCCGGCGCGGCTCGCCGTCGTCGCCGCCGCCGTCCGAGCCGGAGCCGCAGGCGGCCAGCGGGCCCAGCGCGGCGGCGCCCGCGGCGGCGAGGACGCTGCGGCGGCGCGGTGAACGGGTCGGGAACTGGGGTGCGTTGGGCATGCGGGGACGTCCTTCGGTGCGGTGGTGCGGGTCGGGGAGCGGGGGTGCGGGTGGGGAAGGGGGCGGTCGGGGTGGTCAGGTGCGCCGGCCCGCCGCCGGGGGCGGGCCGGCCACCGGCTCCGGCGCGGGGGGCCCGCCCGGCGCGGGGAGCCGGCCCGAGCGGTGCAGCCGCAGCACGGCCGCGGCGCAGGCCAGGCCCAGCGCGGTGGCACACAGCCAGGGCAGCCGGTCGCCGGTGTCCAGGGCCCAGCCGAGCCCGGCGTTGCCCGCGGCGGCGATCAGGCCGCAGATGCCGTAGTGGACGCCGAAGCGGGTGCCGGTCAGCCCGCCGCCGAAGGCCGGCACCAGCTCCATCACCAGCGGCTGCGCGGCCATCACGCCGAGTTGGAGCAGCAGGGCGGCGGCCAGCACCGGCGGCAGGCCGGGCGCCAGCGGGAGCAGGAACGCCACGCCCATCAGGGCCAGCCCGGCGGCGATCCACGGCCCGCGGGCGCCGCGCCGCGCGATCGCCCGGGTGAGCGGGATCTGCAGGGCGAGGCCGGCCACGGTGCCGGTGAGGAACACCGCGCCGACCGCGATCTCCCGGCCGGTGGCGGCGCGGGCCGCCTCCGGCAGCAGCAGGTAGACCTGGCTCTCCAGCGTGAACATCCCCGAAGTGGCCAGCGAGAACGCGAGGAAACGGCGGTCGCGCAGCACCTCGCGCCAGTCGCCGAGCAGGCCGCGCGTGGCCGGCGGCACCGGCCGGTCGGGCAGGACCAGCGCCTGGGCGACGGTCAGCACGGCGAAGATCCCGGCGGCGACGAGCGCGCAGGCGGTGAACCCGACCAGCAGCAGGGCGCTGCCCAGCAGCGGGCCGAGCAGGGTGCCGGCCGTGGCGAAGACGTTGAACAGCGCGAACGCCTCGGCCTTGCGGTCACCCGCCTCCTGCGCGAGATAGGCGCGCACGGCCGGGTTGAACAGCGCGCCGGCCAGGCCGCTGAGCACCGAGGCGGCCAGCAGCACGGGCAGCCCGTCGCCGAGCGCGAACAGGCCGAAGCCCAGGGTGCGCAGCGCGCAGCCGGCGATGATGACGCGGCGCGGGCCGAGCCGGTCGGCGGCCGAGCCGCCAAGGAGGAACAGGCCCTGCTGGCTGAGGTTCCGGGCACCGAGCACGATGCCGACGACCGCCGCGGACATCCCCAGCCCCTCGCCCAACTGCCAGGCGAGATAGGGGATCAGCAGGTAGAAGCCGGTGTTGACGCCGAGCTGGTTGACCAGCAGCAGCCGGATCGGGTACGGGAACGAGGAGGTGGCTGTTGTGCGCACGCGGCGAAACGCTATCGACAGTCATTTTCATTGTCACTGTGCGATGGGCCACACTGCTTCCCGAGCCGCACCGCTGCCCAGGTCACCACGCCGGACCCGCGCCGCCGCGTTACCGCGCCGCCCCCAGCTCCCACATCAGCAGCTCCGCCGCCCCGCCCACGGCCCGCACCGCCGGCTCCCCCGCCTCCCGCAGCCGCGCCGCGTCCCCCGCCGCCAGCCGGGTGTCGCCGCCCAACTCCACGGCGCCGCAAACCACATGGAGGTAGACCAGGGGCGCCACCGGCACCGCCGTCGGCTCGTCCTCGCGCAGCCGCCGCACATGCAGCACCGCGTCGGTGCGCGGCAGGGCGTACGGGGTGCCGTCCGCGATCCCGCGCACCACCTCGTACTCCGGGTCGCCGCCCGGCCGGTCGGGCACCAGCCACATCTGCACGAAGCGCAGCGGGACATCGCCCGCGTTGCGCTCCACATGCCGGGTCCCGGAGCCCGCCGTGAGCCGCTGCACATCGCCCGGCCCGACGACGGTCGCCCGCCCCCGCGCGTCCTCGTGCGTGAGCCGGCCCTCGATCACCCAGCTCACGATCTCCACGTCGCGGTGCGGGTGCGCGCCGAACCCGGCGCCGGGCGCGAGCCGTTCCTCGTTGCAGGCGGTCAGCGGGCCGAACCGCACGTTGTCCGAGTCGTAGAAGCCGCCGAACGAGAACGCGTGCCGGGTCTCGATCCCGCCCGCCGGATCACCGCCCCGGTAGCGCTCGGCGGAACGCTGCACCTGAAGCATGCGTCCCACCGTATCCACCCCGCACTCACCCCCGCCGGGTATGAGCCGGGAGGAAATGAGGCAGGCTGGTCCTCGTGTCCGATGCCGAAGAAGCAGCCCCGAAGGCCACCGCGCGCGATGAGGCGGCCGCGTTCGACGAGGCCGCCGCGTTTGATGAGAAGAAGGCGCACGCCGCCACCGTGCGCCGCCTGGAGCAGTCCTCGGGAAAGCTGGCCGCCGCCGCGATCGCGCGGATGGACGAGCAGCTCCCGTGGTACCGCGCGATGCCCCCGGAGAACCGCTCCTGGATCGGCTTGGTCGCCCAGGCCGGCATCGCGGCGTTCACCGAGTGGTTCCGGCACCCGGACACGCCGCAGGCGATCAGCACCGACGTCTTCGGCACCGCCCCGCGCGAGCTGACCCGCGCCATCACGCTGCGGCAGACCGTCGAGATGGTGCGCACCACCATCGAGGTGGTGGAGTCCGCCGTGGACGAACTGGCCCTGCCCGGCGGGGAGTCCGCGCTGCGCAACGCCCTGCTGGTGTACGCGCGGGAGATCGCGTTCGCCACCGCGCAGGTCTACGCCCAGGCCGCCGAGGCGCGCGGCGCGTGGGACGCCCGGCTGGAATCCCTCGTGGTCAACGCGGTGGTCTCCGGCGAGGCGGACGAGAGCGACGTCTCCCGCGCCGCCGCCCTGGGCTGGAAGGCACCCGAACATGTGACGGTCGTGTTGGGCAACGCCCCCAACGGCGACAGCGAGCTCACCGTGGAGGCGATCCGCCGCGCGGCCCGCTACGCCAAGCTCCAGGTCCTGACCGGGGTGCTCGGCAAGCGGCTGGTGGTCATCGCCGGTGGCAGCGACGACCCGGTGCAGGCGGCCAAGGCGCTGATCGGCCCGTTCGCCTCCGGCCCCGTGGTGGCCGGCCCGCTCGTCGGCGACCTGCTGGCCGCCACCCGGTCCGCGCAGGCCGCGGCGGCCGGCCTGCGCGCCTGCGCCGCCTGGCCGGACGCGCCGCGCCCGGTGCTCGCCGACGACCTGCTGCCCGAGCGCGCGATGGCGGGCGACCCCGCCGCCCGCACGCTTCTGGTGGAGGAGATCTACAGACCGCTGCAGGAGGCGGGCTCCGCGCTGCTGGAAACGCTGAGTGTCTATCTGGAGCAGGCCAGCAGTCTGGAGGGGGCGGCCCGCATGCTTTTTGTGCATCCCAACACCGTTCGCTACCGCCTCCGCCGTGTGACTGATGTCACCGGGTGGCCCCCTTCCGATGTCCGATCGGCCTTTACTCTGCGCATCGCACTGATGCTGGGCCGCCTCGCCGATGAGGACCATTCCGCCTAGGGTTTGTGCGATGCCCACAAATCCCTCGACGGTTCTTCGTTCTCGCCCCCACCGGCGGTGAACGGCGCCGCCGGGAGAGAGTGAGAGCGTGCTCGTACTCGTCGCTCCCGGCCAGGGCTCCCAGGCGCCTGGCTTCCTGAACCCCTGGGTGGAACTGCCCGGCGTGGCCGACCGCCTGGGCGCCTGGTCGGACCTCGTGGGTCTGGACCTCATCCACTTCGGCACCAAGGCCGACGCCGACGAGATCCGCGACACCGCGGTGGCCCAGCCGCTGCTCGTCGCCGCCGCGCTGGTGTCCGCCGCGGCGCTCTTCGACGACGAGGCCGTGCCCGCCCCGCGGGCGGCCGTCGGCGCCGTAGCCGGGCACAGCGTGGGCGAGCTCGCCGCCGCCGCGATCGCCGGGGTGCTGTCCGAGGAGGACGCCATGGCGCTGGTGCGCCGCCGCGCCCAGGCGATGGCCGAGGCCGCCGCCGTCACCGAGACCGGGATGTCCGCGGTGCTCGGGGGCGACCCCGACGCCGTCGCGGCCCGCCTGGCCGAGCTGGAGCTGACCCCCGCGAACAACAACGGCGGCGGGCAGATCGTCGCCGCCGGCACCGTCGGCCGGCTGGCCGAACTGGCCGCCGGCAAGCCGGAGCGGGCCCGGGTCGTGCCGCTCAAGGTGGCCGGCGCGTTCCACACGTACCACATGGCGCCCGCCGTGGCCGAGATGAACGCCGCCGTCTCGGACATCTCCGTGGCCGATCCGGGCATACGGTATGTGTCGAACGCCGACGGCGCCGTCGTCGCCGAGGGACGCGAGGTGGTCCGCCGCCTGGTGTCCCAGATCTCGAACCCGGTCCGCTGGGACCTGTGCATGGAGACGTTCCAGAAGCTGGGCGCCACCGCCATCGTGGAGCTGTGCCCCGGCGGCACGCTCACCGCGCTGGCCAAGCGGAACCTGCCCGAGGTCGAGCGGGTGGCCATCAAGGGCCCGGATACGCTGGCCGCGGCCCGCGAGCTGATCACCGGACTCTCCGCCGACACAGCCGCAGCGGCCGACGCCGCCGAATAGGAGCAGGGAGCATGTCCGCCTCACTCAAGGCCGGCCCGGGCGCGCCGTTCGCGCGCATCCTCGGCGTCGGCGGCTACCGCCCCACCCGCGTCGTGCCCAACGAGGAGATCCTGAAGCACATCGACTCCTCGGACGAGTGGATCCGGTCCCGCTCCGGCATCGTGACCCGGCACTGGGCCGGCGAGGACGAGACCGTGGCCGAGATGGCGCTCGCCGCCTCCGGCAAGGCGCTCGCCGACGCGGGCATCGCCGCCGAACAGATCGACGCGGTGATCGTGTCGACCGTCTCGCACTTCGCGCAGACGCCGTCCGTCGCCACCGAGATCGCGCACCGGCTGGGCGCGGTCCGGCCCGCGGCGTTCGACATCTCCGCGGCCTGCGCCGGGTTCGGCTACGGGCTGACCATCGGCAAGGGCCTGATCATGGGCGGCAGCGCCACCCATGTGCTGGTCATCGGCGTCGAGCGGCTGTCCGACCTGACCGACAGGACCGACCGGTCCACCGCGTTCCTCTTCGGCGACGGCGCGGGCGCGGTCGTGCTCGGCCCGGCCGAGGAGCCCGGGATCGGCCCCACGGTGTGGGGCTCGGAGGGCGACAAGGCCGGGGTCATCGGCCAGACGGTGCCCTGGGACCGGTACGCGCCCGGGGACCCGTTCCCGGCGCTGCGGCAGGAGGGCCAGACGGTCTTCCGCTGGGCGGTGTTCGAGATGGCCAAGGTGGCGCAGGAAGCCCTGGACGCCGCCGGGATCACCGCCGACCAACTGGACGTCTTCATCCCCCACCAGGCGAACATGCGCATCATCGACTCCATGGTGAAGACGCTCAAGCTGCCGGACGGTGTCGCGGTCGCCCGCGACATCGAGACCACCGGCAACACCTCGGCCGCCTCCATCCCGCTCGCCATGGAGCGGATGCTGGCGACCGGGCAGGCGAAGAGCGGCGACACCGCACTCGTCATCGGCTTCGGGGCGGGTCTCGTGTACGCCGCGACGGTCGTTACCCTCCCCTAAGCAAGACCCGATCACCATCCACGCGGTACCCCACCGCAGTACACAAAGGAGCGCCGCAATGGCTGCCACCAGGGAAGAGATCGTCGCCGGTCTCGCCGACATCGTGAACGAGATCGCCGGGATCCCCAACGAGGAGGTGACCGAGGAGAAGTCGTTCACCGACGACCTCGACGTCGACTCGCTGTCCATGGTCGAGGTGGTCGTCGCCGCCGAGGAGCGCTTCGGCGTCAAGATCCCGGATGATGACGTCAAGGGTCTGAAGACCGTGGGCGACGCCGTCGGCTACATCGAGTCCCACCAGGGCTGACCGGCACCTCACCGCATACGCGAGATACACGAGTTACCCGAGCGCTTGTCGCCACCTTCCGGGGTGGCGCGGCACACCATCCCACAACTAGCGGAGTAGTCATTCTGTGAACGCGACCAATCGAACGGTGGTTGTCACCGGTGTCGGCGCAACCACACCGCTGGGTGGCGACAGCGCGTCGACCTGGGAGGGGCTTGTCGCCGGCCGGTCCGGCGTGCGGCCCCTGACGGCGGACTGGGCGGCCGAGCTGCCGGTCCGTTTCGCCGCCACCGCCGCCGTCGAGCCCTCCGAGGTGCTGCCCCGGCCGCAGGCCCGCCGACTGGACCGCACGGCCCAGTTCGCGCTGCTCGCGGCCCGGGAGGCGTGGGCCGACGCGGGCTTCACCGCGAAGGCCGGCGAGGACGAGTCGGTCGACCCCGCCCGCCTCGGCTCGGTGATCGCCTCCGGCATCGGCGGTGTCACGACGCTGCTGGAGCAGTACGACGTCCTCAAGGACCGCGGCGCGCGGCGCGTTTCCCCGCACACCGTGCCGATGCTCATGCCGAACAGCCCCGCGGCCAACGTCGGCCTGGAGTTCGGCGCGCAGTCGGGCGTGCACACGCCCGTCAGCGCCTGTGCCTCGGGCGCGGAGGCCGTCGGCTACGCCGCGGAGATGATCCGCACCGGCCGCGCCGACGTGGTGATCGCGGGCGGCACGGAGGCGTGCGTCCACCCGCTGCCCATCGCGGCCTTCGCCAACATGATGGCCATGTCCAAGAACAACGACGAGCCGCAGCGCGCCTCGCGGCCGTACGACACCGGGCGCGACGGCTTCGTCCTCGGCGAGGGCGCCGGGGTGATAGTGCTGGAGTCCGCCGAGCACGCGGCGCGGCGCGGCGCCCGCGTGTACTGCGAGATGCTGGGCCAGGGCCTGTCGGCCGACGCCCACCACATCGCGCAGCCCGAGCCGTCCGGCCGCGGCATCGCCGCCGCCCTGCGCAACCTGCTGGACGCCACGGACCTCAAGCCGGAGCAGATCGCCCACCTCAACGCGCACGCGACGTCCACCCCGCAGGGGGACATCGCTGAGGTCAAGGCGCTGCGCATGGTGCTGGGCGACGACCTGGCCCATGTGGCGGTTTCCGCGACCAAGTCGATGACGGGCCACCTGCTCGGCGGCGCGGGCGGCGTGGAAACGGTCGCCACGGTGCTGGCGCTGCACCACCGCACGGCCCCGCCGACGATCAACGTGGACGAGCTGGACCCGGAGGTGGACGCGGACATCGTCCGGGACACCGCCCGCGAACTGCCGTCCGGCACGATCGCCGCGATCAACAACTCGTTCGGCTTCGGCGGGCACAACGTGGTGCTGGCCATGCGAACGGTCTGATTTCAAACGGTCTGATTTTCAAGAAGTCGCCGGGATCCCGTCCGATCGATGCGATCGGACGGGATCCCGGCGTATCCGGCCCCGCCCCCGGCGGCCCGTCGCGAACTGTCAGCCCGCCGGGAGGCGTTCGTTCGACTCCCCGGGTCCCGGCGTTCTCCGGTGCGTCCCGGAAGGCGGCCCACAGATACAGCCCCGGCAGTCCCGCGAGCCCGGTCATGACCAGCACGGACGCGCCGAGCCCGCCGTGCACCAGCAGCGGCGCGGCCATCGCCGTCCCCAGCGGCGGGGTGCCCTGCATCAGGGTGCGCAGCGTGGCGAACGAACGGCCGTGCAGCTCGGGCGGGATGCGGCGCATCCGCAGGGACTGCGCCCACACGGTCATCGGCGCGCTGAGCAGCCCGACCCCGAAGAAGCCGACGCCCACCACCACGGGCCGGGACACGTCCAGCACGGGCAGGATGGCCAGGGCCGCGCCGACCTGGCACAGGCCGATGCGCCGCACCGACGCCGGCCCGGCCCGGCCGCTGCCGGCCAGCGCGGCCCCGGCGAACTCGCCCGCCGCCATCGCCGCGATCAGCACGCCGAGCGAGGCGGCGCCGCCCGCCAGTTCGTTCTTCACCAGCCAGGGACCGACCACCAGCAGCAGCATTCCCTCCGCGACGTTGAACAGCATGAACGCGGCCGTGGTCACGACGATCACCCGGTCGCGGCGGACCGCCGTCAGCCGGGGCCGCGCCCCCGTCGCCTCGCCGGGGGCCGAGCGCGACCGCGACGGCGGCAGCGGATCCCGGAGGGTCGCCACGGCGCCCGCGAAAGACCAGGTAGGTGGCGGCGTCGATCAGCAGAACGCCGGGCGCGCCCGGTTCACGGCCAGGGCGAGCGGCCCCACTCCGACTTCCGCGACCAGTTGCCGGTGCAGATGGCGCTCGCTCACCGCGAGCTGTCAGGCCACGCCCCCCACCCCGATGGTGTCGACGGCCCCGCTCGCGATCAGCCGCAGCGCGCGGGCCACGAGATCCCCGCGGACGTTCCACTCCCGGGACGACGGCGCGACCTCGGGGCGGCAGCGGCGGCAGGCCCGGAAGCCTGCCGCCTCCGCCGCCGCGGCCACGCGGTAGAAGCGGACGTTCTCCGGCCTCGGGGTGCGCGAGCCGCAGACGGGACGGCAGTAGACACCGGTGGTCGTCACGGCGACGAGGAAGTCCCCGTCGAAGCGCTCGTCGCGACTGGCCATCGCCCGGTAGCAGGTATCGAAATCGAGCACCCGCGCATTCTTGCCCCCGCTCCGCGCCGCCGTCTGGCGGTGATCGGACCAGGTGATTCCGGCCGGTCCCGGGACGTCGCCGATCCCCGGGTCAGGGGCAGCGCACGACCTGTCCGGCCCAGGACAGTCCGCCGCCGAACGCGAAGAGGAGCACCGGGGCACCGGCCGGGATCTCGCGGCGTTCGACCAGCTTCGCCAGGGCCAGCGGCACGGACGCCGCGGAGGTGTTGCCGGACTGCACCACGTCCTGGGCGACCACGGCCTGCGGGGCGCCGATCTGGCGGACCAGCGACTCGATGATGCGCAGATTGGCCTGGTGGGTGACGATGCCGCCCAGCTCGCCGGGCTCGATCCCGGCGCGCTCGCACGCCTGGCGGGCGAACGGCGCCAGCTCGGTGGTGGCCCAGCGGAAGACGCTCTGCCCGTCCTGCGAGAAACGCGGCTGCCAGGCGTCCAGCATCCGCACCGTCTTGCCGCGGCTGGGGTCGGAGCCCCACACGACCGGCCCGATGTGGTCCTCCTCGGCGGCGCTGACCACGGCGGCGCCCGCGCCGTCGCCGAGCAGCACACAACTGCTGCGGTCCGTCCAGTCGGTGACGTCCGACATCTTCTCGGCGCCCACGACGAGCGCGTGCCGCGCGGCGCCGGCCCGCACGGTGTGGTCGGCGGTGGCCAGGGCGGTGGTGAAGCCGGCACAGCCGTTGTTGAGGTCGAAGGTGACGGCGGACGGTATGCCGAGCCGCCCGGCGACCTGGGCGGCGATGGACGGCACCCGGTCGATGGCGCTGCACGTGGCGACGATCACCTGGCCGATGGCGTCGGGCCCGACCCCGGCGGCGGCGAGCGCCTTCCCGGCCGCCGCCGCGGCCAGGTCGGTGACGGACTCGTCGCGGGCAATGCGCCGGGCGGCGATGCCCGTGCGCTTCTTGATCCACTCGTCGCTGGTGTCCACCAGCTTGCCGAGGTCGTCGTTCGTCATCACGTGCTCGGGCTGGTGGTGACCGAGTGCGGAGATTCGCGTCATGGAGGCAATATAGCGACCGATCGGTCGGACTCTATAGTGGGTGCCATGAGTCCCCGCCACTCCGCCGCCGAGGCCCGCCGCACACGCGAGCGGATCATCGAACGCGGTCTGGACCTGGCCTCCCTGGAAGGGCTCGAAGGATTGACGATCGGCCGTCTCGCGGCGGATCTGGGCATCAGCAAGTCGGGCCTGCTCGGCCACTTCGGCACCAAGCAGGCCCTGCAACTGGCCGCCATGCAGCGGGCGGCGGTCATCTTCAACCGCGAGGTCTGGCACCCCGCGGCGTCCGCGCCTCCCGGCCTGCCCCGGCTGCGAGCGGTGTGCGCGGCGTGGATCTCGTATCTGACCGGCGGGATTTTCCCCGGCGGCTGTCTGTTCGTCAGCTCCACCTTCGAACAGGACGGCCGCACGGGTCCGGTCCGCGCCCTGCTCCAGCGCCAGTTCCGCGCCTGGAACCGCCGCCTCACGGCGGAGGTCCGCACGGCCGTGCGGAACGGCGAGCTGCCGGACGGGACGAACGCGGAGCAGTTGGTGTTCGAGCTGTACGGCGTGATGATGAGTCTGAACCACACGATCCAACTGCACACCGACACCCGGGCCATCACCCGAGCCCAAACGGCCATCACCCGCCTGCTCCCCCGTGACCCCGCCGCGCCACCGGCCTGACCTGGCCTCAACTCCCCGCACGGCATACGCCGTTGTTCTCCCCAGCGGGCCGCGCCGTTGTTCTTCCCCACCCGCCCGCCCTTGAAAGGGCGGGCGGGTGGGGAAATCCCGGGCGCGCAGCGCTCGGGGGTGGCTCAGTCCGCGGCCAGCGGGAAGCTCGCGTAGTACGACGCCACCATGTCCTCCCCGCCGTGCCCCAGTTCCGCGGCGCGGCGGAAACGTTCCGCTCCCGCCGCCGCGACGTCCAGCCGGACCCCGGCCGCGTCGCCCGCGGCGACGATCAGCCGGGTGTCCTTCTCCGCCGTGTCCACCGTGAAGCTGGGCGTCGGCTCCCCGGACCGGATCAGCGCGGACTTGGCGCGCAGATACCCCATGTCCAGCGGCCCGCCGGCCACCGCGTCGAGGAAGTCCTGGGGATCCACGCCCAGTCCGTGCGAAAGGGCCAGCGCCTCGGCCACGCCGTGCGTGACGGCCAGCACCCAACTGTTGCAGACGAGCTTCAGCCGGGTCGCCGCCCCCGGCTCCTCGCCGGTCCACACGGTGCGCGCGCCGATCGCGTCCAGCACCGGCGCGGCGGTCGCGCGGGCCTCGGCCGGCCCGGCGGCCAGCACCGTCAACTGCCCGGCCTCGGCGGGCTGCCGGGTGCCGAGCACGGGCGCGTCCACGAAAAGCAGCCCCTGGTCCCCGGCGAAGCCGGCCAGCGGCGGCAGCCCGTCCAGTCCGGCGGTCGTGCACTGCAACCACACCGCCCCCGCCGCCAGCCCGGGCGCCGCGGCCCGCATCGCGGCCAGCGTGGCGGCGCTGTCGAACAGGATCGTCAGCACCACGTCCGCGCCGTCCACCGCCTCGGCCGGCTCGTCGCAGACCCGGGCGCCCTCCTCGGCCAGCGGCTCGGCCCTGGCCCGGGTGCGGTTCCACACCCGGACGTCCAGACCGGCCCGGCACAGGTTGCGCGCCATGGCCGCGCCCATGATGCCGGTGCCAAGAACCCCCACGGAAGTCTGATTCGTCATGCTCGAACGGTAGACGCCGGGCCCTACACCACCTGGTGCAGCCAGCGCACCGGCGCGCCCTCCCCGGCGTGCCGGAACGGCTCCAGCTCGTCGTCCCACGGCTTCCCCAGCAGCCGGGCGATCTCGGCCTGGAGGTCGCTCTCGCCGCGCGCGGCCCGCGCCGCGGCGGCGCGCAGCCGGTCCTCGGGAATCATGATGTCGCCGTGGATGCCGGTGACGGCGTGGTAGATGCCGAGCTCGGGGGTGCAGCTATAGCGCTCGCCCTCGGTGGCCGTCGACGGCTCGGAGGTGACCTCGAACCGCAGCAGATGCCAGCCGCGCAGCGCGGAGGCGAGCTTGGAGGCGGTGGCGGCCTCGCCCTGCCAGGAGAGCTCGGAGCGCCAGGTGCCCGGCGAGGCGGGCTGTCTGGTCCAGTCCAGGCCGACCCGGGCGCCCAGGACCCCGGCCACGGCCCATTCGATGTGCGGACACAGGGCGCGCGGGGCGGAGTGCACATACAGAACACCACGTGTCGTCATCGGGACCTCCACTCTTCCCAGCCTGCGCCCGCTGCGATCCTCAAGGCGCCCCCTGTGACCCCGATACCGCACAACGAACAGTAAACAGCATTCATACCTTTTCTCGGCAAATTGGACAGCGTGTGACGTGAGGTCATCTTTTACTCTTGTCTCGGGCGCACATCACCGCGCCGCCGCTTGCCTGGACCCAAGCTACCGCCCCCGGTCCGTGACGACAGAGACACAAGGAAGCTGAATGCCGGTCAGCCGCCGCACCCTCGCCCTGCCGATCGCCGCCGTCGCCCTGCTCGCCGCATGCACTTCCTCCTCCGGTGACTCCGCCCCGGACGCCGCCGGGGCCACGGCCGGCGGTTCCCCGGAGTCGGGCGGCGCCGGGGACGCCGGGCCACAGGCCGAGGCGGCGCCCGAGTGGGACACCAGCCCGGAGTCGATCGCCGCCATCGGGGACTCCATCACCCGCGCCTTCGACGCCTGTTCGCTGCTCGCGGACTGTCCGGAGGCGTCCTGGGCCACCGGCACCGACGCGTCGGTGGCGAGCCTGGCCCAGCAGTTACTGGGCGACGGCCCCGAGGCGGAGCGCCACTCGTGGAACCTGGCGGAGTCGGGCGCCACCGTCGCCGATCTGCCGGCCCAGGCCCGGGAGGCGGTCGCCCATGAGCCGCAGTTGGTGACGGTCCTCATCGGGGGCAACGACGCCTGCGCGTCCGATCTGGGGTCGATGACCAGCGCGGCGGACTTCCGGGCAGACTTCACCGAGACGATGGACATCATCCGCGGCGAGTTGCCGGAGACACAGGTGTATGTGTCCAGCGTGCCGGACCTGATGCGGCTGTGGTCGGAGGGCAGCGAGTCGCTGATGGCCCGCGCGGTGTGGCAGATGGCGAACATCTGCCCCTCGATGCTCAGCGACGCGGGCGACGACTCGACGGACGCGGCCGAGCGGCGCGAGGCGGTGCGCGAGCGGGTCACGGAGTACAACGAGGTGCTGGCCGACGTGTGCGGCGAGGACGCGCTGTGCCGCTACGACGGGGGCGCGGTGTTCGAGTACGACTTCACCACCCACCACCTCAGCGACTACGACTGGTTCCACCCGAGCCGCGAGGGCCAGTCCACGCTGGCGGCGCTGGCCTATGAGCAGGTCACGATGGCCGAGTAGCTCCCCGGCACGCGGGGTTCCCAAGGGGCCCCGACTGGCGTAACCATTGACAGGGTGAGGCCACGCTCATTACGTTCTCGTCAGCATTTCGAACGACTGACGAAATCTCGAACAGACGTGGAGGGTTGGCCCCCGTGCGCATCACCGGAATCAGTACGCATGTCGTCGGTACCCCGTGGCGGAACCTCACCTATGTGCAGGTCCACACCGACGAGGGACTGACCGGCGTCGGCGAGACGCGCATGCTCGGTCACACCGACGCCCTCCTCGGGTACCTGCGCGAGGCCGAGGCGAACCACATCTCCGGCTCCGACCCGTTCGCCGTCGAGGACCTGGTGCGCCGGATGAAGTACGGCGACTACGGACGGGCCGGCGAGATCGTCATGTCGGGCATCGCCTGCATCGAGATGGCCTGCTGGGACATCAAGGGCAAGGCGCTCGGCGTCCCCGTCTGGCAGCTCCTCGGCGGCCGGGCGAACGCCTCCGACAACCGGGTCAAGGCGTACGCCAACGGCTGGTACACCGTCGAGCGCACCCCCGAGGCGTTCCACGAGGCAGCCAAGAAGGTCATCGAGCGCGGCTACCGCGCGCTGAAGTTCGACCCGTTCGGCACCGGCAGCTTCGAGCTCGACCACGCCGAGACGCTGCGTTCCCTGTCGCTGGTGGAGGCCGTCCGGGACGCCATCGGCCCGGAGACCGAGCTGCTGCTGGAGATGCACGGCCGGTTCTCGCCGGCGACCGCGATCCGGCTGGCCAAGGAGATGGAGCGGTTCCAGCCGTCCTGGCTGGAGGAGCCGGTGCCGCCGGAGAACCTCAAGGCCCTGGCGAAGGTCGCCGAGAAGACCACGCTGCCCATCGCCACCGGCGAGCGCATCCACGACCGCATAGAGTTCCGCGAGCTCTTCGAGTCGCAGGCCGCCGACATCATCCAGCCCGACCTCGGGCACATCGGCGGCATCGGCGAGATGCGCAAGCTCGCCGCCACCGCCGAGACGCACTACGTCCTGGTCGCCCCGCACAACGTCGGCGGCTCGGTGCTCACCGCCGCCAGCCTCCAGCTCGCCGGCTGCACGCCGAACTTCAAGATCCTGGAGCACTTCAACGACTTCGCCGACGCCGACATCAAGAAGGTCGTCGACGGCGCCCCGCAGGTCGTCGACGGCTACTTCACGCTCTCCGAGGCGCCCGGGCTCGGTGTCGAGCTGAACACCGAGGCCGCGGCCGAGTTCCCGCAGCAGCGCGCCCGGTTCGACCTGTGGGCCGAGGGCTGGGAGAAGCGGGAAGGGTCGGCCGGCCGATGACCGCCGCGCGGAGCATCGTCGTCGAGCGCCCCGGCACGTTCCGGCTGGCCGCCGCCGGCGCGCCGCCCGAGCCGGGGCCCGGCGAGGTGCGCGTGGCCGTGCACGCCGCCGGGGTGTGCGCCAGCGACCGCGAGGTGTACGACGGGACCCGGGCCGACGGCTATGTCCGCTACCCCGTGGTGCCCGGGCACGAGTGGTCCGGCACCGTGGCGGCGGCCGGGCCCGGCGTGGACCCCGCGCTGGTGGGCCGCAAATGCGTCGGCGAGGGCTTCCGCGCCTGCCAGACGTGCGAACGCTGCCGGTCCGGCGAGACCAGCCTGTGCACCGCGGGCTACGAGGAGACCGGCTTCACCCGGCCCGGCGCGTTCGCCGACCACCTGGTGCTCCCCGCGCGACTGCTGCACCTGCTGGACGACGACGCCAACCTGACCGCCGCCGCGCTGCTGGAGCCGGCGGCGGTGGTGGCGGCGGCCGTGCTGCGCGCCGCGCCGCGCCCCGGGGAACGGGTCGCCGTGGTCGGCGCCGGCACGCTGGGGCTGCTCGCCGTCCAGTTCCTGGCCGCCTCCACCCCCGCCGAGCTGCTGGCCGTCGACCCCCGGGACCGGCCGCGCCGGCAGGCCCTGGACCTCGGCGCCGGCCGCGCCGCGGACCCGGCCGAGGCCAAGGAACTGCACGGCCGCTACGACCTGGTGGTGGAGACCGCCGGCGCGCCCGGCACCGCGCGCGACTCCTGTCTGCTGGCCCGCCGGGGCGGGCGCGTCGTGCTCACCGGCATGCCGGAGCCGGGCGCGCACGGCATCGACCCCGTGCACCTGTCCGTGAGCCAGTTGACGATCGCGAGCGTCTTCGGCGCCCCTCCGAGCGCCTGGGCGTACGCCACCCACGCCTTCAACCACGGCCTCCTGCGGCCGGCGGCGCTGATCACGCATCAGCTACCGCTGGAATCGTTCGGAGAAGCCGTGCGACTGGTCGGTAGCGGAGACCCGGAAGTGGGCAAGGTCCTGCTGAAGCCCTAGGGGACGAACGCCCGCCGACCGCTGCCCGCCGGCTGCCGAACCGAACCGCATACGAGATATCGAACCACCGCGAACAATGGAGCATCGTGTCTGAGTCCGCCCCCGCCCATCCCCGCCGCCCGGGCGACACCGCCCTGGCCTCGCTCGGCTACGCAGCGCCGGTGGACGACCCCGCCGACGCCTCACCGCACACCTTCCCCGACGGCGGGACCTGGCGCACCGAGATCCCCTCGGTCGAGGGCCCCGAGGCGCTGACCACCGTTCTCAAGGAGGCCGCCCAGCTCGGCGTGCCGATCCACCGCATCAGCCAGGGCAGCGGCGTGTGGATGCTCACCGACGCGGAGATCACCGAGATGGTCGACGCGTGCGCCCAGGCGGGCACGGAGCTGTGCCTGTTCACCGGTCCGCGCGGCACCTGGGACATAGGCGCCTCGACCCGCACCCTGTCCGGCGGCGCCGGGCTGCGCGCCCGGGGCCACGGCGCGGTGGCCGGCTGTGTGGAGGACGCCCTGCGCGCCACCGAGCTCGGCGTGCGCTGCCTGCTGGTGGCCGACGAGGGCGTGCTGTGGCTGCTGCACCAGTTGCGCGCCGAGGGCACGCTGCCGGCCGACACGACGATCAAGGTCTCCGCGCTGATCGGCCCGGTGAACCCGGCGGCCGTGGCCGTGCACGAGCGGCTGGGCGCCGACTCCGTGAACATCCCCTCGGACCTGACCCTGGACCACCTCACCGAGATCCGCCGGGTCAGCCGGGTGCCGCTGGACTTCTACCTGGAGGCCCCCGACGACCTGGGCGGCTATGTCCGGATGTACGAGATCGCCGAGCTGATCCGCCGCGGCGCCCCGATCTACCTCAAGTTCGGGCTCAGCAAGGCGCCCGGCATCTACCCCTTCGGCGCCCACATGCGCGACGTCACCCTGGACACCGCCCGGGAGCGCGTCCGCCGCGGGCGTCTGGCCCTTGATCTTCTGGCCCGCCTGGGCGCCGACACCGGCATGTCGCCGCTCGGCTCCCGGCTTCCCGGCCAGTTGCACCGATTCACCGTCACCGACAGCACGACCGGTAACGCCGGAACCACCGGCAGCACCGGCCCAGAAGAGGTTCCATCTGTCTGAAAGGACGTGACCCGTCATGTCTCCTGCACGAGCCGCAGCACGCGCCACCGCCGTGGCCGCCGTTCTCGCCCTGTCCCTGGCCGCCTGTGGCCAGGACAGCGGGGGTGGCGAAGAGAGGGACCCCGATGAAGAGGGCGGCACGATCGGCATAGCCATGCCCACCAGGTCTTCCGAGCGCTGGATAGCGGACGGCGAGAACATGGTGGAGCAGTTTGAACAGGCGGGTTACGACACGGACTTGCAGTACGGCGAGGACCAGATCGAGAACCAGATCAGCCAGATCGAGAACATGATCGCGCAGGGCGTGGACCTGCTGGTGATCGCCGCGATCGACGGCGCCTCGCTGGGCAACGTGCTCCAGCAGGCGGCCGACGCGAACATTCCGGTGGTCGCCTACGACCGGCTGCTGATGGAGTCCGAGCACGTCGACTGTTACGCCACGTTTGACAACGAGCAGGTCGGCCAGCTCCAGGCCCAGTACATCGTCGATGCGCTGGCCCTGGAGGAGAACCCCGACGAGTCGTTCAATATCGAGCTGTTCGCCGGTTCCCCCGATGACAACAACACCCGTTACTTCTTCGAGGGCGCGATGAGCGTTCTCCAGCCCTACCTGGACAGCGGGCAGTTGGTCGTGCGTTCCGGGCAGACCGAGCAGAGCGCGGTCACCACGCAGCAGTGGTCGGGCTCCGAGGCGCAGGACCGGATGGACGACCTGCTGACCGCCGACTACCGCACCGAGCGGCTGGACGCGGTCCTCTCGCCCTACGACGGCATCTCGCTGGGCATCCTCGCGTCGGTGAAGGGCGTCGGCTACGGCACCGAGGCGCAGCCGTTCCCCGTGGTGACCGGGCAGGACGCCGAGGTGGCGTCGGTCCAGTCGATCGTCGCCGGGGAGCAGACGCAGACCGTCTACAAGGACTTCCGCCTGCTGGCCGAGCAGGCGGTCGCGATGAGCGACGCGCTGCTGGGCGGCCAGGAGTGCGAGGCCAACGACACCGAGTCGTACGACAACGGCGTCAAGGTCGTGCCGTCCTACCTGCTGGAGCCGGTCAGCATCGACGCCTCCAACTGGGAGCTGCTCGTCGACGAGGGCTTCTACACCCAGGAGGAGCTGGGCTAGCAGGGCCCGGATAGGGAGTGTGTGCCATGGAGCAACACGTACTGGAGATGCGGGGCATCGGAAAGTCCTTCCCCGGCGTGCGCGCCCTGGACGGGGTGAGCATGTCCGTGCGCGCCGGGGAGGTGCACGCCGTCTGCGGGGAGAACGGCGCGGGCAAGTCCACGCTGATGAAGATCCTCAGCGGCGTGCACCCGCACGGCACCTACGACGGGGAGATCCTCTTCGAGGGGCAGCCGTGCGCGTTCAAGGACATCCGGGCCAGCGAGCGGCGCGGGATCGTCATCATCCATCAGGAACTGGCGCTGATCCCGCATCTGTCGATCGCGGAGAACCTCTTCCTGGGCAACGAACGGACCGGCCGCGGCGGGATCATCGACTGGTCCGCGACGCTGCGGGAGACCGAGCGGCTGATGCGGCGGGTCGGTCTCGGGGGCGAGCATCCGCAGACCCCGGTCGCGGGTCTCGGCGTCGGCAAGCAGCAACTGGTGGAGATCGCCAAGGCGTTGGCGAAGCAGGTGCGGCTGCTGATCCTGGACGAGCCGACCGCGGCGCTGAACGACGAGGACAGCCGCAAGCTGCTGGAGCTCATCGGCGAGCTGCGGGACCAGGGGATTGCCTGCATCCTCATCTCGCACAAGCTGAACGAGGTCCGCGAGATCGCGGATTCGGTGACGATCCTGCGGGACGGGCGCACGGTGGAGACCCTGCCGGCCTCGGTCCCGGAGGACCGCATCATCCGCGCCATGGTCGGGCGCGAGCTGACCCAGTACTACCCCGAACGCACTCCCTACCGGGGTGAACGGGCCGGGCAGGTCGCCCTGTCGGTGACCGACTGGACGGTCCGCCACCCGCTGGACACCGAGCGCCGCGTCGTCGACTCGGTGTCGTTCGAGGTGCGGCACGGCGAGATCCTGGGCCTGGCCGGGCTGATGGGCGCCGGCCGCACCGAGCTGGCCATGAGCGTCTTCGGGCGGTCCTGGGGCCGGTTCGAGCGCGGATCCGTCTCCGTGCACGGCCGGCCGGTCTCCACCCGCACGGTCGCGGACGCGATCGAGAACGGGATCGCGTACGTCACCGAGGACCGCAAGACCTACGGTCTCAACCTGATCGACACCATCAGCCGCAACATCTCCATGGCCGGCCTGCCCAGGCTGGCCAGGCGCGGGGTGGTGGACGAGCACGCCGAGACCCGGGTCGCGGAGCGGTTCCGCACGTCGATGAACATCAAGACGCCCACCGTCTTCGAGCAGGTCGGACGGCTCTCCGGCGGTAACCAGCAGAAGGTCGTGCTGTCCAACTGGATCAACACCGAGCCCGAGGTGCTGATCCTGGACGAGCCGACCCGGGGCATCGACGTCGGCGCCAAGTCGGAGATCTACACCGTCATCGACCGGCTCGCCGCCGAGGGCAAGGCCGTCGTGTTCATCTCCTCCGAACTGTCCGAACTCCTGGGCGTGTGCGACCGGATCGCCACCATGTCCGCCGGCCGCCTCACCGGCGTACTGGACCGCGCCGAGGCCACTCAGGAAGCTCTCATGCGGCTCATGACCGGAATGGACGCCGCGTATTCAGACGAGGAACGTTGACATGACCCAGGCCACCCCCGCCACCAAAAAGGGCCCGGCCACCAAACCGGGCCCGGCCGCCCTGGTGCGCAACGCCCTGCGCACCAACATGCGGCAGTACGGAATGCTGATCGCGCTGGCCGCGCTGCTGATCGTCTTCCAGATCTGGACCGGCGGCGACGTGCTGCTGCCGCGCAACGTCAGCAACATCATCAACCAGAACGGCTACATCCTGATCCTGGCGATCGGGATGATGATCGTCATCATCAACGGCCATATCGACCTGTCCGTCGGGTCGATAGCCGGCTTCTCCGGCGCCGCCGCCGCGGTGATGATGCTCGAACACGACATGCCCTGGCAGCTCGCCCTCACCATCGCGCTGCTCATCGGCGCCGTCATCGGCGCCTGGCAGGGCTTCTGGATCGCCTATGTGGGCCTGCCATCGTTCATCGTCACCCTGGCCGGCATGCTCCTCTTCCGGGGCGCCACCCGCATCCTGCTGGAGGGCCGCACCTGGTCCGGCCTGCCCCAGGGCTTCCAGGACATCAACCAGGGCTTCCTCCCCGAGGTCGGGCCGGACACCAACTATCACAACCTCACCCTCCTGCTCGGCATCGCCGTCTGCGCCGTCGTCGTCCTCCAGGAGTGGCGGCGCCGTGCCCAGCAGCGTGAATACGACTTGAACGTGCTGCCGTTCAACCTGTTCGCGCTCAAGTGCGCCGCCATCGTCGCCGCGGTCATGGCGTTCTCGCTCACCCTGGCCAGCTACCGCGGCGCGCCCGTCGTCCTGCTCATCCTGGGCGGGCTGATGGTGCTGCTGGGCTTCGTGATGCGCAACTCCGTCATCGGCCGGCACGTCTACGCGCTGGGCGGCAACCGGCCGGCCGCGCAGCTGTCCGGCGTGAAGGACCGGCGCGTCACCATGGCCGTCTTCATCAACATGGGCGTGCTGTCCGCCCTGGCCGGCTGTGTGTTCACCGCCCGCACCGGCACCGCCACCACCGGCGCCGGCAACCTCTTCGAACTGGAGGCCATCGCCGCGTCGTTCATCGGCGGCGCCTCGATGAGCGGCGGGGTGGGCACCGTCCTGGGCGCGGTCATCGGCGGCCTCGTCCTGGGCGTGCTGGACAACGGCATGCAGTTGCTGAAGATCGGTGAGGACTGGCAGCAGGTGATCAAGGGCCTGGTGCTGCTCGTCGCCGTGGCCTTCGACGTCTGGAACAAGCGACGGGGTCTGGCCGGCCGCTCCTGACCGGTCTCCGCTCCGCTCCGCGCCGCGCCGGCCCGTGGGCATTCGTGGGTACCCGTGCCCCGGGTGCCCACGGGCCGGCCCCGTTCGTTCCCTCTCATCCCCCCATCCAAGGAGCCGCTCCATGTCCACCTCACGCAGAACCGTGATCGCCACGGCCGCGGCGGCCGGGCTGACCGCCGCCACCGTCGGCAGCGCCGCCGCCTCGGGCGGCGCGCCGCGGAGCGAGCCGTTCGGACAGCTCGCCGACGGCACCGAGATATCCCGCTGGACCCTGGCGCGCGGCGGCACGCGCCTGAAGGTCCTCAGCTACGGCGGCATCGTGCAGTCGCTGGAGATCCCGGACCGCGCCGGGCGGCGGGCCAACGTCTCCCTCGGCTTCGACCGCATCGACCCGTACGTCACCGACTCGCCGTACTTCGGCGCGCTGATCGGCCGTTACGGCAACCGCATCGCGCGCGGGCGCTTCACCCTGGACGGCACCGAGTACCAACTCCCGCTCAACGACGGCCAGAACAGCCTGCACGGCGGCGACGCCGGGTTCGACAAGCGGGTCTGGGACGTCACCCCCAACGGCCCGGCCGGGCTCACCCTGCGCTACACCAGCCAGGACGGCGAGATGGGCTACCCGGGCACGCTGGACGTCCGGGTCGACTACACGCTGACCGACAGCGGCGACTTCCGCATCGACTACGAGGCCACCACCGACGCGCCCACCGTGGTCAACCTCACCAGCCACATCTACTTCAACCTCGCCGGGGAGGGCAGCGGCGGCATCTACGACCACCGGCTCAGCCTGGGCGCCGGCCGCTACACCCCCGTGGACGCGACGCTCATCCCCACCGGCGAGCTGGCGCGGGTCGCCGGCACCCCGTTCGACTTCCGCCGTGCCAAGCCCATCGGCAGGGACATTCGCGAGGGCCACGAACAGCTCATCCGCGGCCAGGGGTTCGACCACAACTTCGTTCTCGACAAGGGCATCACCGGCCGGCCCGAGCGGGCGGCCACCCTCTACGACCCGGCGTCCGGGCGGCTGATGACCATCGACACCACCGAGCCGGGCCTCCAGTTCTACAGCGGCAACTTCCTCGACGGCACCCTCACCGGCACCTCCGGGCGGGTCTACCGCCAGGGCGACGGCCTGTGCCTGGAGACGCAGCACTTCCCGGACTCCCCCAACCAGCCGGACTTCCCCAGCACCGTCCTGCGTCCGGGGCAGACGTACCGCTCCACCACCGTCCACTCGTTCGCGGCCCGCTGAGCGAAGGCGACCGCGGCTACCCCGGCAGCAGCTCGATGGCGATCGACGGGTAGAGGGCCCGCAGTGGCTCGGGGGTCATGGTGATCACCGGCCACTGGCGGGCCGCCGCGAGATAGGCGACATGGCCCGGGGTGAGGCCGGCCGGGCGGTGGGCGGACCGCAGGATGCCGGAGCCGACGGCGTGCGACTCGTCCAGCGGCGCGAACGTGACCAGCGGGAACCGCAGGATGGCGGTGAGCGCGTCCCGGCCGTGCGGATGCAGGTCCACCGCCGCGTCGGACACCGCCGTGGCCGGGGCGAGCAGCGGGATGACGTGCTCGTGCGCGGTGGCCAGCAGGGCCCGCATGTACAGGTCCCCGCGGGCGGCGGCGATCAGCGCCGAGGTGTCGAGAATGCGACCGCCTATGGCGTCGGCCGTCACGCGGCGTCGAGACCGAGCGCGCGCTCCGCCCACTTGACGTGCTCGGCGCCCGGCGTCTCGTCCCCGAACAGCCGGCGCAGGGTCTCGCCGACCTCGGCCAGCTCCTCGTCGCGCCGCAGCAGCTCCTGGATATGGCCGGACACGCTCGGGATGCGGCCGGCCGCCTCCGCGGCCTTCAAACGCCGGAGCTGCTCCTCCGGCAGGGAGATCGCCGTCTTCCGCATGGTCATACCCCAGTATTACCCGGGGCGCGTGGTGATCGCCAGCCCGCGCGGTTGCGGGACGGGCGGCGCGTTGGTGCACTGAGGGAGTGCGACAGGCCCAGCCCCTCACCCCCGACGACCGCGGCCGGATGGTCGATCTGCTGCTGGACCGCGACGCCCGCCGGCTGCGTTCCCGGGGCGTGCGCCTGGAGGTCACCGAGGCGGCCCGCGAGCTGCTGGCCGAGCCGAGCCCCCAGCCGTTGCACCGCACGATCCGGACCCAGGTGAACGACCGGCTCGACGCGCTGCTGGCCAGCGCGGAGGCGCGGCCCGGGGACACGGTGGTGGCGGACACCCGGGACGGCCACGTGGTGTGCACGGTGGCCCGGGAGGACGTGGAGGAGGCCGAGGCCGCCGCCGAGGCGGAGGGCATGCCGCCGCCCATGTCGTAGGCCCCGCCGCGACCCACTGGGCGATTCTCACCCGACGCTCAAAGAATTCTCATTCGTGAACCGTAGCGTGCGCGTCATGAGCACGAACGAGACTCCCTGCGAATTCAGCAGACGCCGCATGCTCGCCCTCTCCGGCGCGGGCGTGGCCGGCCTCGCGCTGGCCGCGTGCGACTCCTCCGCCCCCGCCGGCTCCGGCGCGGAATCCACCGGCGAGGCCGCCGCGACCGAGGGCGGTGCCACCACCTCCGCGCAGTGCGTGCTGACCACCAACCTGACCGAGGGGCCCTACTACCTGGACGGCGCGATGATCCGCGCGGACATCACGGACGGCAAGACCGGCGTGCCGCTGACGCTGCGCCTGACCGTCCAGGACACCACCGAGGCCTGTGCCCCGGTGCCCGGCGCGGCGGTGGAGATCTGGCACTGCGACGCCTGGGGCTACTACTCGGGCTACACGGAGAACTCGCCCGGCGGCGAGGTGCCCGCCGAGAGCGAGGACGGCAGCGGCGCGGACCCGGAGACGTTCCTGCGCGGCTTCCAGGTGGCGGGCGAGGACGGGACGGTGGAGTTCACCACGATCGTGCCCGGCTGGTACAGCGGGCGCACCACGCACATCCATGTGAAGGTGCACACCGGCGGGGAACGGGAGGACGGCGGTTACGAGGGCGGCACCGTGAACTTCACCGGCCAGCTCTTCTTCGCGGACGACATCGTCACGAGCGTGAACCAGAGCGAACCGTACTCCCGGCACACCGGGGACGGGCCGATGACCCTGGACGAGGACTCGATCTATCAGGGCGGCGGCACCGCCGACGGGCTGCTGGCCATGGAGAAGTCCGGCGACGGCTATCTGGGCACGCTGATCCTGGGCATCGATCCGGACGCGGAGAACGACGGGGGCGGCGGGGCGGGCGGCGGCGAGGAGCCGCCCGCGCCACCCCAGTCCTAGCGTTTCCTAGTGAACGCCGCAGCAGGGGTGCGGGTCGGGGATCTCGAACGGGACATAGCCGCCGCCGCGCACCGGCATCAGCCGCAACAGCAGGGCGCCGTCCGCCCGTTCGGGCCGCACATGGCCGCGGGTGTCCAGCACGGCCGACGCCTCGGGCACCGTGCCGCCCAGCACCTCGGCGCGGCTGATGGCCGTCCGGTCGAACAGTTCGGCCAGCGTGAGGCTGCCGGTGAGCGAGTCCCAGCCGGGGAACAGCACCGCCCGGCCGGTCCCGGAGGCGGCGGCGGTGGCCGCCGCCTCGGCGCCGGCCCGGCTGCCCGCCGCGCCGGGCAGCCACCGCTCGCCCCACACCGCGGAAGGGGCGTCCGCCCCGGCGCCGCGCAGCCGGTCGAGGACCGACCGCGCGGTGCCCTCGTCGGGCAGCGTCAGGGAGACCGCGAGCCGCGGCTCGGGGGCGCGCACCTGGTGGGTGCAGCCCAGCGCACCGGCCGGCAGCGGGAGCAGGCCGGCCAGCCGGTGCAGCAGGTGGTCCGCCTCGCGCGGGGTCCGGGCGCCGCCGTCCAGGCCGATCACGGTCACTCGGGCAGCACCCAGATCGGGTTGGTGTAGAACCACAGGTCCAGCCACGGGTCGGCGTCGCCCAGCACGTCCAGCGCGGGGCCGGCCGGGTCCACGTCCGAGCCGTTCAGACCGGGCTGGGAACGGTTGCCGTCGGTGCCGCGCACCCGGAGGTACAGCGGGTTCTCGACGCGGCCGAGCCGGTAGGTCAGCCGGACGCTGCCGGTGGACTCGTTGACCTCGAACGACTTCACGACCTTCGTCTCGGGCGCGTGGAAGGTGTCCTTGTCGCTCACCGCGCCGGTGACCGCGCCGCGGATGACGTCCACCCGGGCCAGCTTCGGCACGAACTGCGCCCAGTTGGGGCCGTTCGCCAGGGAGATCTCCAGGCTCAGCTCGACGTCCGTGCCGCGCCGGACGTGCAGCGAGCCGCCCAGGGTCGCCGAGCGGTTGCCGCCGCGCACGCGGGCGTTGATGCCGGAGATCAGGCCGCCGTGGTCGACCCAGATCCGGCCGGCGCGGATGCCCTCCATCACGGCGGCGTAGGAGAAGCCGTAGGAGCCGACGTGGGTGCGGCTGTACTGGCCGGGCCAGAAGTCGCCGGCCGTCAGGTTGAGCCCGGAGCCGCGGTAGACGGGGTCGCCGTGGTAGCCGTTGGCGTCGTAGTTGGAGCCCGCCGGGCGGCTGGAGGTGTCGGCGTAGTTGACGTGCGAGTCCGAGTTGGCGGTGATCCACCACGGCTTGCCCTCGGCGAGCAGGCTGTCCCACAGGCCGCCGACGGTGGCGGTCATCCAGTCGAAGCCGCCCCAGGTGCGGTAGCTCTCGGCCGGGTAGCCGGGGAAGGACCGGGCGCCGGGGCTGCTGGTGTAGTAGCCGCGGCCGCTGCCGGCACCGTGCGGGGCGGGGATGCCGGAGGCCTGGTGGCCGGGGGCGCCCTCGAAGCCGACGGCGATGCGCGGCTGCGCGTCGCGCCAGCCGCGGATCTCGTGCGGGGAGTCCACGCCCTGCCGGGCGGGGTGGTTGGCCAGCATGAGCGCGTCCTTGACCTTGCGGCGCTGGATCTGCTCGGCGAGGAAGTTGAGGCCGGCGATCGCCAGGGCCTCGTTGGCGGGCGTGTTGTCGGTGGCGCCCTTGACGCCGCCGTCGTAGTCCGTCTCGAACTGCTTGAGGACGGAGACCTCGTTGTTGCCCGGGTGCACGAAGACGGTGCCGTGCTCGGCGGCCGGGATGTTCCACTCCAGGCCCTGGAAGACGAGGGTGTCCTCGTAACGGTCGCGCGCCTCACGGATGTCCGGGTTGACCTTCTCCACGCCGATGCGGGAGTGGTTGACGTTGCCGTGGTCGGTGATGACCATCCAGTCCAGGCCGAACCGGGCGCCGTTGCCGACCTGGTCGACGACCCGGTACTGGCCGTCGGGGCTGTACTGGGTGTGGATGTGGTGGTCGCCGGCCAGCCAGAGCAGCCGGTCGCCACGCTCGTCGCCGCCGCGCCCGGCCGGGGCGGCCAGGGCCTGGGCCGCGGCGCTGCCCGCGCCCGCCAGGACGCTCGCCCCGGCGGCGCCGGCGCCGAGCAGACCGGCCCGGCGCAGCATGGAGCGGCGGGACATCTGGTCGGGGGTCAGTTCGCCGTCCGGCACGGACAGGTCCAGCGCCGCGGGCAGCGGTCTGGACTCCGTCTCGTGGTCGTGATCGTGGTCGTGGTCGTGATGGTGGTGATGATGCCCGTGGCCGTGGCCCATGCTCGCTCCCCAGGTGGTTCGTGGCTGCGTTGCTGCCGGACGCACTCTTGAGGTGTGGGGTGAACGGCGGGTGATGTCCACGGGTCGTCCGCCCGCCGATTGCCTGACCGGCCAGCCGGGACTGACCGGAGGGACGGCCGGAATTGAGGGACCGCCGCGGCCCGGCTCAAGGCTCCAGAGGCGGCGGCGGTCCCGGCATGGGGTCGCTTGGCGTCAGGCCAGCCGGATGACGTTCCAGGAGAGCGGTTCGAGGGTGGCGGTCAGCACGCCGTCGGACAGCGCCGTGCCGGTGCCCGCGTGCGGGGTGACCCGGTCCGGCTCGGCGGCGGTGTTGCGGGCGTCCGCGTCTGCGTCCGACAGAACGCTGTGCTCGGCCACTTCGGTCAGGCCGAGGCCGTGCAGGGTGACCTCCAGCGGCAGCGCGCGGTGCTGGTCGCGGTTGACGGCGAAGACGGTGACGGCGCCGGTGGCCTCGTCGCGCACGGCCGTCGCGTGCAGCAGGTCCACCTCACCGAACTGCTTGGTGGTGTGCCGGGGGCTCTCGGCCCGGACGTCGAGCACCGTGCCGCGGCCGTACTTCGACGCCTGGGCGAACGGGTGGAACGTGGTCTGCTTCCACGCCGCGCCGCCGGGCTCGGTGGCGATGGGGGCGATGACGTTGACCAGTTGGGCCAGGCAGGCGACCTTGACGCGGTCGGCGTGCCGGAGCAGGGCGATCAGCAGCGAGCCGAAGACGACGGCGTCGGTGACGCTGTAGTTGTCCTCCAGCAGCCGGGGCGCCTCGGCCCAGTCCTCGCCCCGGCCCTCGCCGGAGAGGGTGGGGGCGCTGCCGTCCTGGTACCAGACGTTCCACTCGTCGAAGGAGAGGTTGATCCGCTTCTTCGACTTCAGCTTGGCGCCCACGTGGTCGGCGGTGGCCACGACGTTCTCGATGAACGACTCGGTGTCCACGGCGGAGGCGAGGAACGAGTCCCGGTCGCCGTCGCGCTCGTAGTAGTAGGCGTGCAGGGAGATGTGGTCCACCAGGTCGTAGGAGTGCTCCAGGACCGTCGACTCCCAGGCGGCGAAGGTGGGCATGCCCTGTGCCGAGCTGCCGCAGGCCACCAGCTCCACGTCCGGGTCGATCTGCCGCATGGCGCGGGCCGTTTCGGCGGCGAGACGGCCGTACTCCTCGGCGGTCTTGTGGCCGGTCTGCCAGGGCCCGTCCATCTCGTTGCCCAGGCACCACAGCCGGATGCCGTAGGGGTGCTTGTCGCCATGGGCGATGCGGCGCTCGGACAGCTCGGTGCCGCCGGGGTGGTTGGCGTACTCCTGGAGCTCGATGGCCTCGGCGACGCCGCGCGTGCCGAGGTTGAGCGCCATCATCGGCTCGCCGCCGACCTTGCGGACGAAGTCGATGAACTCGCCCAGCCCGAACTGGTTGGTCTCGGTGGACCGCCAGGCCAGGTCCAGCCGGCGCGGGCGCGACTCCTTGGGGCCGACGCCGTCCTCCCACTTGTAGCCGGAGACGAAGTTGCCGCCCGGGTAGCGCAGGGCGGTCACGCCCAGCTCGCGGATCAGGTCCAGCACGTCCCCGCGCAGCCCGGCCTCGTCGGCGGTGGGGTGCCCGGGCTCGTAGATGCCCGTGTAGACGCAGCGGCCCAGGTGCTCCACGAAGGAGCCGAAGAGCCGCGGATCCACCGGTGAGACGGCGAAGGCGGGGTCGAGGGTGAAACGGGCGGTGTGCGGTGCGTCGCTCATGCGGGTCCCTGGAATCGCTCGCGGGTTGTTCGCGATTGTTCGTAATTTCGTGCAACGGTCGCTACTTCGAACAAAAAAGAACTTAGAACGGGAACGATCCGCCGTCAACGGGTCGACGGCGGATCGCTCCCACGGGTCCGGGACGTGTCCCGGCGCTACTGCCCGGCGATGCCGGTGTGCGCGACACCGCGCACGATCTGCCGCTGGAAGAACACGAACACGATCAGCAGCGGCAGCGCGGCCAGCAGCGCCCCGGACATCAACTGGGCCCAGCGGATGCCGAACGAGGACTGCACGGTGGCCAGGCCGACCGGGAGGGTCGCCAGATCCGGGTCGGTGGTCACCAGATAGGGCCACATGAAGTTGTTCCAGGACCCGATGAAGGTGAAGATCGACACCGCGGCCAGCACCGGCCGGGACAGCGGCAGCACCACCTGGAGGAAGATCCGCCAGCGCCCGGCGCCGTCAATCGTGGCGGCCTCCTCCAGCTCCCGGGGTATCCCCTGGAAGAACTTGAACAGGATGAAGACCATCGCCGGCGCCGACACCTGCGGCAGGATCACGCCCCAGTACGTGTCCACCAGGCCCATGGTCCGCACATTGGCGAACAGCGGCGCGGTGATCACCGTGCCGGGCACCATGATCCCGGCGAGCGTCAGGCCGAACAGGGCACGTTTGAAACGGAAGTTGGTGCGGGCGAAGCCATAGGCGGCCAGCGCCGAGACGACCACCGTCAGGACGGTCACCCCGGTGGAGATGATCACGGAGTTGAGCAGCCACTTGGGGAGGTTGCCGGTGCTGAGGACGCTGCGGTAGGCGTCCAGGTTCATGTTGGACTGGATCCAGCTCAGCGGCAGTTTCTGGGTGTCGCCCTCGGGCTTGAACGAGGTGGACAGCGCCCAGGCGAACGGCACCAGCCACAGCGCGGCGAGCAGGGTGCCGATCGAGGTCAGCACGATCTGGCCAGCGTTGCGGCGCACCTTCACGGCGAAGCCGGGCGAACTCATCGCATCTCCTCATTGTTCGTTTCTCCGCCCGCGCGGCATTCCGCGGGAATCGTCGTTGGCCGCGGCTGGGCAGCCGCGCGTGCGTCACTCACGAGTTCTCCTCGGAACGGTTGCGCACCATCCACAGCCGCAGCAGCGTGACGGCGACGATCAGGACGAAGACGATGTACGAGATGGCGGAGGCGTAGCCGATCCGGTAGCCGGTGAAGCCCTGCTGGATGATGTACTGCACCACCGGCCGGGTCTCGTTGTTCGGACCGCCCTCGTTGATCAGGAAGATCTGGTCGAAGACCTGGAGCGACGCCAGGATCTGGAGGACCACGATGAGGCCGGTGATGTTGCGGACCATCGGCACCGTGATGTGCCACATCCGCTTGAACGGACCCGCGCCGTCCAGCGCCGCCGCCTCGTAGAGGTGGTCCGGGATGGACTGGAGGGCGGCGAGGTAGAGCAGGAAGCTGAAGCCCACGGTCCACCACAGCGTGGCCAGCACCATGGAGAACATCGCCCAGTCGCCCTCCAGCAGCCAGGGCACGCGCTCGTTCAGGGTGTTGTTGAGCAGCCCGAAGTCCGGCTCGTACAGCCAGCGCCACAGCTCGGCCATGACGGCCGAGGGCAGCAGGAACGGCGCGAAGAAGGCCAGCCGCCAGAACCACTTGCCGTGCTTGATGTTGTGCGCGAGCAGCGCCAGGCCGAAGGCGACGATCACGATCAGCGGCGTGATCATGGCGGTGAACCTGAGGGTATTGCCGAGGGAGTCCCACATCTGGTCGTCGCCCAGCGCCTCGCGGTAGTTGTCGAGGCCGATGAACTCGGTGTTGATGCCGGCCAGGTTGGTCTCGTTGAGGCTGTACCAGAGCCCGGAGACCAGCGGCCAGATCAGGAACAGCGCGTAGACGACCAGGAACGGCGCGACGAACCAGCCGCCGTGCTGGAAGACGCGGCCGAGCCGGGCGCGGACGCCGTCCCCGGCGGCGCGCTCGCCGGCCGGGCGGGTGGCGGAGGAGGCCGGGGTGGCGGGGGCGATGGTGGTCACGACGAGATCCCTTCGCCGAAGGGGTTACGGGTGTCGAGCAGGTCGCGCAGGGCCGAGCGGATGTTCGCGACGCCCTCGGCGGGGGTGACCGAGCCCATGGCCGCGGCGGAGAGGTACACGCCGACGTCGGCCTGGACCCGGGAGGAGGTCCCGCAGAACCAGGCCGGCGGGTCGAACGCGGCGATGTCCATGGCGCCGCGGTACTCCGACTGCGGTTCCATCGCCAGGTACTCGGGGTCCTGGAGCACCGGCAGATAGGCCGGCACATGGCTGGCCTCCGCCCAGGACAGGCTGTTCTTGACCAGCCAGGAAATGAGCGTGTGCGCCGCCTCGTTGGCGCCGCCGCCGCGGCCCTCCTGGTGGGGCAGGACGAGGATGTGGGACTCGGCCTGGGTGGCGGGCTGCCCGAAGAGCGTCGGGTAGGGCCGGGCGCCGAAGTCCAGGCCGGCCATCTGGAAGTCGACCACGAGCCAGTTGCCGAAGAGGACGAAGCCGCCGCCGTTGACGAGGTAGCCGACCAGGTCCTGGCCGGGGACGGCGTATTCCTCGGCGACCAGCCGGGCCATGAACGCGAGCACTTCCTCGGCCCGGTCGTCGTCCAGGGTGATCTCGGCGCCGTCGTCGCTGAGGATGGTGCCGCCGGTCTGGGCGTACAGGCCGACAAACGTCCACCAGCACTCGCCCGGCATCAGCGCGTTCCAGCCCAGCGGGGACTGGCCGATGACCTCCCGCACGGCGTCCAGCGCGTCGAGGAACGCCTCGGTGCCGGTGAGTTCGACCAGCCGGCCGTCGCCGTCGAGCAGCCCGGCCGGCTCGCACGCGGCCCGGTTGTAGTAGAACGTCGAGGGGTGGATGTCCAGCGGCAGCCCGTAGAGCTGGCCGTCGATGGTCGCCCGGTCCCACAGCGTGGCGTTGAAGTCCTCCTGGCGCACGCCCTGTTCGGCCAGCAGCCCGGTGTCGATCGGGTCCAGCAGCCGCCCGGGGGCGAACCCGGCGAGCCGCCCGAGGTGCAGCACGCCGACCTCCGGCGCCCGGCCGCCCGCGCCCGCCATGGCGAGCTTGGTGTAGTAGCGGTCGCCCCAGGCCAGGGTGGTGTCCTCGACCTGGATGCCGGGGAACTCGGCCCGGAACCGGTCCAGCATGCCCCGCATGTTCGCGCCGTCGCCGCCGCTGAAGAGATTCCAGAACTGGATCCGGTTCTCCCCTCCGGCCAGGGAGGCGGCCGAGCCGCAGGCGGCTGTGGAGCCGAGGGCGGCGAGCGCACCCAGACCGGCCACGCCGCGCAGCAGGCCGCGGCGGCTCGGTCCGGGGGGCGGCAGGGAGCGTTGGGACATGCGACTCATCCCCACTGTCCTTTGCTTGTTCGAGATATCGAAGAGCGATCGGTGATCCGAACGGACGCTAGGAGTTGAATCGACTCAGGTCAACAGATTGAACAGCACTCCCCGAAAAAAGTTTCGGGGAGCGCTGTCGGCGGCTACTGCCCGGCGATGCCGGTGTGCGCGACACCGCGCACGATCTGCCGCTGGAAGAACACGAACACGATCAGCAGCGGCAGCCCGCCGATGATCACGGACGCCATCACCTGGGCGTACCGGACGCCGTACGTGGACTGGACGTTGACCAGGCCGACCGGCAGCGTCATGGCGTTGGGGTCGGTGGTGACCAGGAACGGCCACAGGAAGTTGTTCCAGGTCTGGATGAACGTGAAGATCGCCACGGCCGCCAGCACCGGCCGGGACAGCGGGACGACGATCTGCCAGAACACCCGCCAGCGCCCGGCGCCGTCCACGTAGGCGGCCTCCTCGAGTTCGCGCGGCAGCCCCTCGAAGAACTTGACCAGGATGAACACCATGGCGGGCACGGCCACTTGGGGCAGGATCACACCCCAGTAGGTGTCCACCAGGTTCAGCGCGACCATCTCGGCGAACAGCGGGGCTATCAGCACCTGCGGCGGCACCATGATGCCGGCCAGCACCAGCCCGTAGAGCACCTTCCGGCCGCGGAACTCGGTCCGGCTGAACCCATAGGCCGCCATCGCCGTCAGCACCACGGTCAGCAGCGTGGTCATGGACGCGATATAGGCGGTGTTGAACATCCAGCGCGTCAGATCGCCGGACTCCCACACCTGCCGGTAGGCGTCGAACGTGATCCGCGAGCCGATCCAGTTCAGCCCGGTGTCGGTGGTCTCGTCCTCCGGCTTGAGCGAAGTCGCCAGCGCCCAGGCCAGCGGCAGGACCCACAGCACGGCCAGCACGAGGGAACAGATCAGCAGGGCGACACGCCCCCGCGTCCAGCGGGCCCGGCGCCCGCCGTCGTCCTCGTCGCCGCCCGGCCGGATGACGTTCCGCACAACGGTCAACGCGCTCACGATGCATTCTCCTCACGGGACCGGCGGGTCAGCCGCAGATGGATCAGCGAGACGATCACGATCAGCGCGAAGAAGATGTACGAGATCGCCGACGCGTAGCCGATCCGGTAGCCGGTGAAGCCCGACTGGTAGACGTACTGGAGGATCGGCCGGGTCGACTCGTCGGGCCCGCCGCTGGTCATGATGTAGACCTGATCGAAGATCTTCAGCGAGGCCAGCAGTTGGAGGACCAGCACGACCCCCGTGGTGCGGTTCAGCATCGGCAGCGTGATCGTGCGCAGCCGCTGCCAGGGCCCCGCGCCGTCCAGTTCGGCGGCCTCGTACAGATGCTTCGGGATGGCCTGGAGGGCCGCCAGGTACAGCAGGAAGTTGAAGCCGACCGTCCACCAGATGGTGGTGATCACGATGGAGAGCATCGCGTACCGGGTGTCGGTCAGCCAGCCGATGCCCGGCTGGAGCCCGAAGGCGTTGAGCAGTTGGTCCGCGAAGCCGAAGTCGGCGGGGTAGATCACCCACAGCCACAGCAGGCAGACCACGCCGGACGGCAGCAGGAACGGCGCGAACCAGCTCAGCCGCCACAGCCAGCTCACGAACCGCAGATGGTGCGCGAGCAGCGCCAGCACCAGGCCGACGACGACGAGCGGCACGGTGGACAGGACGGTGAACCAGACGGTGTTCCACAGCGAGGACCAGACGTCCGGGTCCTGGATCGCCTCGACGTAGTTGTCCAGGCCGACGAACTCCGACTGGGTGCCGGCGATGTCGTTGTTGCCCAGGCTCATCCGCACGCCCCACAGCAGGGGCCACACCAGGAAGAGCGCGTAGACGATCAGGAAGGGCAGGGTGAACGCGAGGCCGTGCTCGCTCCAGTGGCGGCGTATGCCGCGCGGCGGGGCGGTCGCGCCGGCCGCCTCGGCGGGCCGCTGGGCGGTGATGGTCATGCGGTCTCCCCGAACGGGCTCGGTGTGTCCAGCAGGTCCGCCAGCCGGGAACGGGCCTCCTCCAGCGCGTTCCGCGGCGATCGGGAGCCGGTCAGCACGCCGGAGAAGACCGCGCCCAGTTCCAGCCACAGCATGGACGCCGAGCCGGCGAACCAGGCCGGCGGGTCCAGCGCCACCTCGTCGATGACGGAGCGGTACTCGGACTGCGGGTGCATCTCCAGATAGGCGGGCTCCTCCAGCGTCGGCAGATAGGCCGGCACATGACCGCCGGCCGCCCAGTCGACTGAGTGCCTGAGCATCCAGGCGACGAACGCGTGGGCCGCCTCGTTGGTGGCGCCGCCGCGGTCGTTCTGGTTGGGCAGCACGAAGGAGTGGCAGTCGGCCTGGGCGGCGCCGCTGCCGAAGAGGTTCGGCACGCGCGCCATGGAGAACGGCATCCCGGTGTTGGTGAAGGTGGAGACCTCCCACTCGCCGTTGAGGAAGAAGCCCGTGTCGCCCGCGCTGAAGATGCCGACCGTGCCCTGGTAGTCGACCTGCGGCGGGGCGAGCCCGTCGGCGGTCAACGACCGCATGTACTCCAGGACTTCAAGTGCCTTGGCGTCGTCGAGGGTGATCCGCGTCCCGTCGTCGCCGAGCAGGGTGCCGCCGGTCTGGGCGTAGAAGGTGGCGAAGATCCGCCACGGGCCTATGGTGTCAGCGCCCAGCGTCTCGATCACCAGCCCCGGCCGCCCGGTCACCTCCCCCGCCGCGCGCACCGCCGCGCTGAACGCCTCCCGGCCCTCGATGGGCAGGAGCCGGCCGTCGCCGTCGAGCAGCTCGGCCCGTTCGCAGATGTCGGTGTTGTAGTAGAGGACCATCGGGTGCGTGTCGAGCGGGATGGCGTACTGCGCGCCGTCCACCGCCCCGCGCCGCCACAGGTCCTCGGGGAAGTCGGCCGGGGTGACGCCGTACTCGGCCAGCAGGTCCAGGTCGAAGGCGTTCAGCAGCCGCCCGGGGGCGAACCCGGCGAGCCGGGCCAGGTGGAGCACCGCCACCTCGGGCGCCCGCCCGCCGGCCCCGGCCATGCCGAGCTTCGTGTAGTACGGAGCCCCCCACTGAAGGGTGGCCGCTTCAAGCTCGATGTCCGGGTGTTCCTGCCGGAACGCGTCCAGCATGGCGGCCATGTTGACGCCGTCGCCGCCGCCGAACAGATGCCAGTAACGCAACAGGGTCCGGCCCGAACCGGCGCCGCTGGGCGCGGCGCACCCGGCCGCCGTGAGGGCGGCCAGGGCGCCGAGTCCGGCGACGGAACCGAGCACCCGCCGGCGGCTCGGGCCGGGCGGTGGCAGGGATGGTGGATGCATACGGCCGTCCTCGCAATTCGTAATCTCGAACGGAGATCGGAGACACGAACGAGAACGTAGGTGTGACGCACCTCACCGTCAACGGTTTGGCCGGATACGGAGGAAAATTCTCAGTGCGGAAGGCTGACGATCATCTTGCCGACGTTCTCCCCGCGCAGCATGCCGAGGAAGGCGTCGACCGCGTTCTCGACACCCTCGACGACGGTCTCGCGGAACCTCAACTCCCCGGACCGCACCCAGCCGCCGACCTCCTCGACGAACTGCGGGCGGATCGCCAGGTGATCGCTCACGATCATGCCCTCCAGCCGCAGCCGCTTGCCGACGATCTGCGCGAGGTTGCGCGGCGCCGCCGGCGGCTCGGCCGTGTTGTACTGCGCGATCATGCCGCAGATCACCGCCCGGCCACGCAGCTTGAACGCCCCGAGTGCGGCCTCCAGATGCTCGCCGCCGACGTTGTCGAAGTACACGTCGATCCCGTCCGGCGCCACCCCGGCGAGCTGCTCCGCGACCGGCCCGGCCCGGTAGTTGAACGCCGCGTCGAACCCGAACTCCTCGGTCAGCAGCCGCACTTTCTCGTCCGAGCCCGCGCTGCCGATGACCCCGCTCGCACCCTTGAGCCGGGCGATCTGCCCGGCCTGGCTGCCGACCGCGCCGGCCGCGCCCGACACGAAGACCACATCCCCCGGGCGCAGCCGCGCCACCTCCAGCAGCCCGGCGTACGCGGTCAGCCCGGTCATGCCGAGCACCCCGAGATACGCGGTGAGCGGCGCGTCGTCGGGCGAGACCCGGGTGGCGTGCCGGGCGTCCACCGTGGCGTACTCCCGCCAGCCCAGCCCGTGCACCACATGGTCCCCGGGCGCGAACTCGGGCGCCTCCGACTCGACGACCACGCCGACCGCGCCGCCCTCCATGGGCCGGTCCAGCTCGTAGGGCGGCACATACGACTTCACGTCGTTCATCCGCCCGCGCATATAGGGATCGACGGACAGGTACTCGTTGCGCACCAGCACCTTGCCCGGGCCCGGCGGCCGCACCGGCTCCTGGCGCAGCGCGAAGTCCTCCGGCACGGGCCACCCGCGGGGGCGGGCGACCAGGTGCCATTCACGGCCGGTGGCGGGCAGTTCCACGGGAACCTCCAGGGGGGTGCAGGGCTCACGCACCATGATCCGCCCGCGTAGCCTCATCGGCATGTCGCGACGCCGCCACTTCGCCCTCGCGCTGCTCGGCGCGGCCGCCCTCGCCAGTGGTTGCAGCACACTGCCGGAGGCGCCGCCGGCACCACCCGGCGCGGGAACCATTCAACCGGAGGCCACGCCGGAGGAGGGCCTGGGCGGCGCGATCGTCCGGGAGGAGTTCGGCTGGGGGGACCCGGAGGACGGGGACACAAGGTGCCCCGCCCCCACTCCCAGCGAGCCGGCCGATCCGTCCACCGATATCGCATACCTGTGCATGTACGTCGGCGAGCCCGTCCCGGAAGGCGAATAGCCTCACCCCGCGAACGCCGCCTGCGCCAGCCCCCGCCCCGCGCCCGGCAGCACCAGCACCGAGCCGGCCAGCGGCTCGCGGCCGGGGTCGGTGCCGACGGCCGCCGTGGTGATGTAGAGATCGGTCAGCCCGGCCCCGCCGAACGCGGCGGCCGTGGGCCGGGACACCGGCACCTCGACGGTCCGGTCGAGCTTCCCCTCCGGCGTGTAACGGCGCACCGCGCCGCCGTCCCAGAACGCCACCCACAGACAGCCGTCCGCGTCCACGGTCATCCCGTCGGGGAAGCCGGCGACGTCCCCGGTGTCCACCAGCGGCCGGCGGTTCGTCACGCCCCCGTCCGGTGTCACCGTGAAGACGTCGACGCGGCGGGTCGGGGTGTCGATGTAGTACATGAGCGAGCCGTCCGGGCTCCAGCCGAGCCCGTTGCTGACCGCGACGTCCGGCAGAACGGTCTCACCGGCCCCGTTCCCGGTCACCCGGCTGAGCGTGCCGCCGCCCGGCTCCTCGTCGTACCGCATGGTCCCGGCCCACAGCGAACCGTCCGGCGCCACCGCCGCGTCGTTGCCCCGGCGGCCCCGCACCGGCTCGTGCCGCAGCCAGCGGAACGCGCCGTCGGTGTCGTACAGGCCCACGCCGTCCCGGAGGTTGACCACCAGGCCGCCGCCGGCCCGCGGCTTGGCCGCGCCCACGTGCTGCTCCGTCGTCGTCACGGTGCGCCGGCCGGTCGCCGGGTCGAAGAGGTGCACCCGGGCCGAGAGGATGTCCACCCAGATCAGCCGCTCCTCCGCCGGGTCCCAGGTCGGGCCCTCCCCCAGCTCGGCCCGCGCCCGTATCGCGATCTCCGGTCCGTCTGAAACGCTCGCCACGCTCGCCTCGTTCCTCTCACTCAGCCCGCTCGTGCCTCGGATCCGCCCATCAGTCGCGCGCGTGATGGCCCAGCCGCTCCGACAACTGCCCGGCGCCCTTGACCGCCAGATCCGCCAGCTCGTCCTGGCGCTCCGGGGACCAGCGGATCATCGGCACCGAGATGCTCAGCGCCGCGACCACCCGCCCGGCGCGATCCCGGACCGGCGCGGCCACACAGCTCACGTCCGGGTTCGACTCGCGCTGCTCGGACGCCAGCCCGCGCTCCCGGACCTCCGCCAGCGTGCGGCGCAGCGCGGTCGGGGAGGTGATCGAGTTCGGCGTCATGGCGGGCAGCTCCCCGGCGGGCAGCCGCTCGTCCAGCTCCTCCGGCGACAGGGAGGCGAGCAGCATCTTGCCCACCGCGGTGCAGTGCGCGGGCAGCCGGCGCCCGGCCGCGGACACCATGCGCACGGCGTGCGTGCTGTCCACCTTCGCGATGTAGATCACATCGGCGTTCTCCAGGACCGCGACGTGCACGGTCTCGCCGCAGGTCTCCGCCACCGCCCGGGCCACCTGCTGCCCCTCAGCCGCGAGATCGAGCTGCTCGGCGTACCGGCTGCCGAGCTGATACGTCCGCACGCCGAGCCGGTACCGGCCCGGCTGCTCCGGTACCGGGACCAGATAGGACCGGGCGGCGAGCGTGGTGACCAGCTCGTGCACCGTGGTCCGCGGCAGTTGGAGCCGACGGGTGATCTCGGGAGCGGACAGCGTTCCGTCCCCGTCGAGGAAGAGCTCCAATATGTCCAACGCCCGGCTCACCGCCGGCACGCGACGCCCCATGCCCGTTGGCTTCCGCCACACAAATGTTCGACATCCCGACCATGCGCCGGGATGCCGAACATACGCTAACCAGCCGCCCGCTTCGGGGGCAATGGGCGGGACGTCCGCTGTTACGAGGCTCCTCGACGCTCGACCGAGCGCAGCCGCTGGGCCACCGGGCCCGGCAGCCGGTCACCGGCCCGGTCCGCGACCACCCCCGCCGCCCGCGCCGCGGCCTGCCGACCGGACAGCGCCGCGGAGTCCACGGCGTTCCGCACGGCCGGATTGGCCCGCACCCGATCCGCGGCCTCCCGCAACTGCTCGTACCGCTCCCGCCCGGCCCTGGCACCGAGCACGTAGCCCACCGCCACACCGGCGATGAAAGTGAGCTTGCGCATGGGACGCTTCCCTTCTCCCGCTCCCGATCTTCTCCTGGCACGCCGCGCCGCCGGTAACCGGGTAGCCCCGGATACCGATTTCGAAGCACCCCCTCACATGCGCTAATGTATGGCCCGCGACGCAGTCACGCCCCAGGCATGAGGGAGTGGCCGGAGCAGAGCGATCCCCTGTAGCTCAATTGGCAGAGCAGCCGGCTGTTAACCGGCAGGTTACTGGTTCGAGTCCAGTCGGGGGAGCATCACCAGCATCGCGCGAAGGGCCCCGTCCGGGGCCCTTTGTTCATCCGCGTGCATCACTCCCCGCCCGCCGGGAACCGATCACCCCATATCCGCAGTCCCAGCCTGTGTACGACCACCCCCCAACCCGGGCGGCAGATCGTATGAGCAGCTATGCTGCGGCAGACGGCGCGCACAGATGTGCGCGGCACGCCGTCGCGGGGCGGTAGCTCAGCCGGTTAGAGCAACGGACTCATAATCCGTCGGTCGTGGGTTCGAGTCCCACCCGCCCCACCCACCGGCTCCGGTCTTGAGCCATATGCGGCGTCGAACCTCTGGCCCCCGGTCGGCCGCACCACACCACTCGTTCCGCCGGCGGCGGATCCTCCAGTGAACCGGACGCTCAGCGTTCGGTCCCGGCGCCCTGCGGCCGGCCGAGCCGGATCATGGCCCGGTACAGGCTGGTGGGGGTGGGGATGCCCGGCAGCGGGGGCAGGGGCGCGCCGGGGGCGGCGTAGGAGCGCAGCATGTGGCCGACGAGGCGGCGCCAGGAGTCGGGGGCGTCGTCGCCGGTGGCGGCCACCACGCCGGCGTTGGCCATGAGCAGGATGACGAGATCCTCCGAGCTGAAGTCCTCGCGCAGGTGGCCGATGGCCTTGGCGCGGTCCATGAGGTGGACGAAGCCGTTGTACGCCTCGGTGCGGCGGGCCTCCAGGGCCTTGGCGGCGGGAAAGGTCATGGTCAGGACGTCCGCGAAGCCGCGGTCGGCGGCCTGCATGGCACACACGGCCTCGATGTAGCCGACGAAGCCGTGCCAGGGGTCGGGGTCGGCGAGGGCTTCGGTGACGGCGGTGGCGTAGGCGTCCATGCGGTCGGCGAAGACGGCGGTGATGAGGTCCTCGCGAGTGGCGAAGCGACGGGAGAGGGTGGCCTTGCCGACGCCGGCCTCGCGGGCGACGGAGGCCATGGACGCGCCGAGTCCTTCGATGGCGTAGAGGCGGCGGGCGGCGGCGAGGATGCGGTCGCGGTTGCGCTCGGCATCGGCGCGCAGTCCCGTTCCGGGCTTCTGACCTGGGGTCTCGTCGGGAGCTGCGGATGCGGTCATGCCCCCATCCTAGCGAAGTGGAACAGGCGGCCCACTTGTGTTGTTACGCTGGCGACAGAGAAACGGGAAGCCCGTTCCACTTATCCGAGAGGACGTTGATCATGCGTGCCGTAACCCTGGACTCCGTTCCCGCCACCCCGACGGTGAGTGAGGTGGACCTGCCGCGCCCCGAGGCCGGCGAGCTGCTGGTGAAGGTGGCCGTCTCCTCCGTGAACGGCTTCGACGCCGCGACGGCGGCCGGCTACCTACGAGGAACGATGGAGCACCGTTTCCCCCTGGTGATGGGCAAGGACTTCGCGGGCACCGTGGCGGCCCTCGGCGAGGGAGTGGCGGGCTTCGCGGTCGGTGACGCGGTCTTCGGTGTGGTCATGAAGCCGTTCCTGGGCACCGGGTCGCTGGCCGAGTACGTCACCGTGCCCGCCGGCCACGGCGTCGCGGCGATCCCCGAGGGCCTTGACGTCCGGGACGCCGGCGCGCTGGGGGTGGCCGGGACGGCGGCACACGACAGCATCGACGCGATCGCCCTCAAGCCGGGCGAGACGCTGCTGGTGTCCGGTGCCACCGGTGGCGTGGGCGCGCTGGCCGTGCAGCTCGCCGCCGCGCGGGGCGCGAAGGTGATCGCCACCGCCCGCCCCGGCGCCCAGGCCGACTTCGTCACCGCCCTGACGAACGCCGAGGTCCACCTCGTCGACTTCACCGGCGACCTCGCGGCCCAGGTGCGCGCGATCGCCCCGGGCGGGGTGGACGCGGTACTGCACCTGGCGGGCGACGGCGCCCAGCTCGCGGGCCTGCTGCGGCCGGGCGGCCGGCTCGCCTCGACCCTCGGCTTCGGCCCCGACGCCGTCCAGGGGCAGGACGTCACCGCGCACGCGATCATGGCCGACCCAACCGCTGGGACCCTCACCGCCCTGGCCGCCGAGGTCGTCTCCGGCGCGCTGCGCGTCCCGGTGACCGCCACCTACTCCCTGGAGCAGGCCCCGGACGCCTTCGCCGCGTTCGGCTCCGGCGCGCCCGGCAAGGTCGCCGTCATCTGCTCCCGGAAGGAGAACTGATCGTGCCCACTCTCGCCATCATCGGCGCCGGCCCCGGCATGGGCCTGGCCATCGCCCGCACCTTCGGTGCCCGCGGCTTCGACGTCGCCCTGCTCGCTCGCACCCCGCGGAAGCTGGACGACCTCGTCGCCCGGCTCGGGCAGGAGGGCATCACGGCCGCCGCGTTCCCCGCCGACGTGCTGGACCGCCCGTCCCTGACCACCGCCCTGCAGGCGGCCCGCGTCCGCTTCGGCTCGATCGACGTGCTGGAGTACTCCCCGGCACCGGGGCATTCGCCGGTGCCCGGCTTCACCATGGCCGTTCCCAGCGAGGTCACGGTCGACAACCTCCAGCCGCAGATCGAGTACAACCTGTACGGCGCCGTCACCGCCGCCCGCGCGGTGCTGCCCGCCATGCGCGAGGCCGGGGCCGGGATGCTGCTGTTCACCACCGGCGGCGGCTCCGTCCACCCGATCCCCATGCTCGGCAACATCAACGCGGCCGCGGCCGCCCTGCGCAACTGGGTGCTCAACCTGCACAACGAGCTGGCCGGCAGCGGTGTCCTCGCCGCGCACGTGGCGATCAACACGTGGATCGGCGAGGGCGGCCCCGAGGGCATCCCCTCGGCCACGCCCGAGCAGATCGCGCCCCTGTACTGGGACCTGTACGAGCGCCGCGACCAGGCCGAAGTCGTCTTCAACGCACGAAGAGGGGCCCCGTCCACATTCCGGAAGGCGGGTTGTCCGGCCCGATCGCCACGACCGTGCAGGCAGCCCCCACCAGGAGAACGGCCAGCAGCAGGAAACGGGCCCAGGGCGACAGCAGCGCCCTCGCCGCGAGCGGCAGGCGGCCCTGCTCAATCCGCGAGTTGAGTGGCTTCAACACGGTCCTGGCCCTCGTCTCGACCTCGTCATGGTCCCGGAGACGCCGATCATCCCAGGACGGCCTCGCGGCCATCCGCACTGGGCACAACGCTGACCAAGGAGTTAGAACCTTGCCATGCCAAGCTTCGAGGTCACACCGATAGGTACCGTCCGGAACAACCGAACGGACGTCCAGCACACGGACAACTGGGGTGCCGTCCGCAGCACGATCATCGTCGACGAGCGCTTCGGCGAGAAGTGCCTGCAGGGTCTGGAGGGCTTTTCCCACGTGGAAGTCCTCTTCGTCTTCGACCAGTTCCCGGAACACGACGACTACCGCGAGCCCCGCCCCTACCGCGGCCGCTCCGACCTCCCACCCGTCGGTGTCTTCGCCGGCCGCGGCCCCCGCAGGCCGAACCGCATCGGTGTCACGTGCTGCGCCATCGAATCCGTCGACGGCCGCGAACTGACGGTGGTGGGCCTCGACGCGGTCTCGGGCACCCCGGTCATCGACCTGAAGCCGGCGATGGCGGAGTTCCAGGCGGAGAACATCAGGCAGCCGGAATGGGTCAGCCGCATGATGTCGGAGTACTTCCAGCCGTAAAGGATCCCCGGATGGCTGGGAACGCCGGCGGGGCGGCGTACGCCGATGTGGTGTCGGTGCGCGCCGCCCGTTCGCCGTGATGGCCAGGTTGGCCAGGGGGTGCTCCTTTGCTTACAGGCTGCGGGCGGTGATGTCGCCGTGGGAGGTGGTGGCGCGGATGGTGAGGGGGGCGGTGGGGCCGTCGGTGTTGGTGAGGGCGTTGTGGATGCGGCCGTAGCCGGTGCTGGCGTCCAGGGTGGCGGAGACTCCGTGGGCGGTGCCGACGGTGATGTCGCCCATCTGGGTGGTGGCCACGAGCGTGCCGCGCGCGGCCTCGGCGATGTGGATGTCGCCCTGGTGGGTGCTGATCTGTGCGGGGCCGGCCAGGCGGCCGATGGAGACGTCGCCGGCGGAGGCGGTGAGGCGGATGCTCGCGGCTTCGTCGATCTTGACCGCGCCGTGCGCGCCCTCGAAGACGATGTCGCCGAGCCGTCCCACGCACCGGAACTCGGCGCTGGCCGCCTTGGCCTCGATGCGGGAGCCGGCGGGCAGTTGGACGGTGATCTCGATGGATCCGGAGGGGCCCAGGTACTGGTTCTTCGCCGCCGGGGCGTCGATCCGCAGGACGCCGTCGCGGTAGTCGACCGTGGTCTGTTCCGCCGCCTTCACATCGCGGCCCTTGGAGGCGTTGGCGGGCAGGACCTCGACGGTGGTGTCGGTCCGGTCGGCGGCGATGAACTGGATGCGCCCGGCGGGGATGTCCAGGACGGCGGAGACCGGGGCGGGGGTGTCGAACTTCTGCATCGTTTCTGTAGGACGTTGCTGTGGGCGAGTTCGTCGACCAGCGCAACCTCCACGTGGCGCATGGTGGCCAATGTGGGGCGCCAGCCCGACTGCCCGGCCTATGAGAGATGCCGTAACACCCGGTGTTACGCTAGGGGTGTGGCAACCAAACGCTTCAGCATCAGCGCCTCGCCGGAGATCCACACGCTGATCAAGAACCACGCGGACGCGGCCGGTCTCGATGTCTCTGCCTACGTCATCGCAGCAGCCCTGGAGCGCATCGCGGAGGACGAGCGTGTTCGGGAAACGTTCGCCGAGATCGATGACGAGATCGCGGCGACCGAAGCGGCACCGGACTCTCCCCGTTCGGATACCGCAGCATCCGACGTCCGCCTGACCTCGGACGAGGAGCGTGAACTCCATGTGCTGCGCTCACTCATCCTCGACGACGGCCTGCGCGCCTCCAGTGGCGACGGGGCCGCGGCGTGACCAGGCACGTCGTGGTTTACGACACGGGCATGCTCATCGCCCTCCTTGACCGCCGCCCCAAAGCGCTGGCCCTGCACACCACGGCCGCTCGGGCCCGGCACCGTCCCATCGTGATCGGCCCGGTTGTGGCCCAGGTCTGGCGAGACAGCAGGCGCACCACCCACGAACTCGGCACACTCCTGCAGGAGTGCACGGTCATCCAGGCACGCGGTGCTCAGCCCGCCATGCGCGACATCCCCGCCTCAGCGGCCACCGTGCAATGCATCCCCTGCGCCGCTGGCTTCACTCTGCACGACTACAAGCGCGTCGGGCAGATACTCGGGAAGGCGACACTCCCGGCCAAGAAGCGGCCCGATGTCGTCGACGCGATGGTGGTCACCATTGGCGCCCTGCACCACCGCGCCGTGATCTGCACCAGCGACCCCGAAGACCTCGGCGCCTACGCCGCGACACTCAAGGCCGCCGAACTCACCATCAGCCGTTTCTGACGGTCGATCGTGGACCGGCGCCCAATCGTCAGGCCACTGTTATCCGGTCGGGGCCGCCGGTCAGGGCACCCCGGGCGAACAGGGCTGTGATGTCCTGGCCCAGCGCCGCGCGGATGTCCGGGCCCAGCCGTGCCCAGCCGAAGAAGTCCGCTGCCAACCGCACCAGCTCCTCCCCAGAAGCCCCGGGGCACTCGGCGGCCAGCTCGCGCAAAGCCAACTGCCGTTCGACCGGGGAGATGCGGCCGACCTGGCGCCTCACCTGGTCGGAGGGCCGGCGGGCCGTGACGCACGCCCGGCCAGGCATGTCCCAGAATTCCCCGTCCTTGCTGATCCGACCCGCCTGCTTCAGGCCCCGCAGGACGTGCTGGATGTTCGGGCGGATCCGGCTTCCTGCCCGCGTCACTCCCCACGTCTCGCGAACCCGCTGCACCAACAACTCCTCGTGGACGGGCCCCTCGGTCTCGATGACGCGCGCCAGGAGTCGCCGCAGTGCTGGCCGTGCCTCCGGCGTGTGCAATTCGGCGGTTGGGGTCGGAAGAAGCTCGCCGTGCCACGCCACGTAGGGGGCGCTCCACGTCCGTTCGGGCATGGTGTGCAAGACGACGGGCTCGGGCTCAGGAGCGACCGGATCCGGCACGAGGACGGGCGGTTTCGGCGTATCGGCCACGACGCTCAATGGCCCGTCGGCCACCGCGCGTTCGATCGCCTCGCGCAGCCGATCCATGGCCGCCTCGCGGTTCCGGTACCAGTCGGTGCCCCAAATGCGATGGAGTTTCCAGCCCTTGCCGGTCAGGATCTGTTCCCGCAGGCGATCGCGGTCACGCGCCGCCTTCGAGGAGTGGTACATGGCTCCGTCGCATTCGATGCCGAGCGTGAACGCGCCGGGCGCGTCCGGATGCCGCACGCCGAGATCAATGCGGTAGCCGGCGATTCCTACCTGCGGCTGGACGTCGTACCCCCAGTCGCGCAGTACCTGGAGCACCGACTCCTCGAACGGGCTCTCCGGCTCGGCATCCGGGTCCACCCGCACGTCCCTGGCGAGGACGGCCGGGCCTTTTTGGGCGTAGTCGAGGTACCGCTTGAGGCACTCAAGGCTCTTGTTGTCGCCCGCGTCGAGGGCGCTTCGGGAACCGCTCCGCGGGCACATGGTCCTCCACCGCGCGCGCCACGAGGTGCCCGACGTGGTGGCGAGAGAGCACTTCGGCCGCATCGCGATAGGCCCGCCACTCCTCCGGGCCGGTGGGATCGGACCGGAGGGTAGTGATGACCTGCTCGGCCTGGTCGAGCGGGCCGAGCAGGTCGGGGGCGAGCTGGGTCCGCCGGGCTTCGTCGAAGAGGGAGAGCAGCGCGCCTACCGCCGCCGTCCAGCGTTCAACACGCTGCTCGACGACGACGCACCAGTCCCGCAGGGCGGCGCGGGCGCCGTCGGTGAGCAGGCGAGGCAACGGGCCGCCGTCCGCGCCGTCGGACAGACGGGCGGTCAGGACGTCCCGCCGCTCGACGCTCCGGGAGAGGCGGGCGATGTGCTCGGCGGTCGCCAGCGCGTCCTCCAGCACCACCAGGTCCGCGGCGGCGCGGGGCGTGTAGCGGCCGAGAAGCGGGTGGTGGACCTCCGCGAGGCGGCCGATCTCCGCCGCCGCCTGATGCCAGGCCACCGCTTGGCCGAGCCGGGCGGCGATCTTCCGGTTCCACACCTTCTCGCGGGTGACCCTGGTGGCAGCCTCGCGATCGGCCTTGTACTGGTCGGAGAGTCGGGCGAACAGACCACGGTGCCGCTCGGCGAACCGCCGTGCAACCTCCGGCAGGTCGGCGGCCGTGCACACCGCCTCGGTGAAAACGTCTTCGGCCGCGGACCGGGCCGCGCCCTCCGTGGCCAGTGCCCGGCGCAGTTCGTCGCCCGCGGTGCGTGCCCGGCTGAGCTCGGCAGGGTCGAACCAGTGGGCCGGCGGTCGGTGGGCGGCGTCGATGAGGTCCGTGAGCCCGAACAGCATGAACGCCTCGTCGGGCGTGCCCGGCTTGGCCGCGCCCCAGGCGTCGGCGAGACGGGCGAGCTGGCCGGCCATGTCCTCCGGGAGTTCTGCGGCGTCGGGGGTGCCGATGGCGGCGTCGGGCAGTCCCTGCCGCATGGTGTGAACCGTTGCCTGGATCTCGTGCAGGGTTTGCGGCGCGGGCGTGCCGCCCTCGAACGGCCGGCGTTCGACGGCCACTCGCAGTGCGGCGAGCGCGTCGGCGGCCTCAGCGAGTACGGCCGGTGCCGAGGCGCCAACGAGGCCCCGCCATACAAAGGCGGCCCCCTCCACCGCCGGCCGCCAGGCACGGGAGAGCGCGTGGGCGGCGGTGAGGAGTTCCCGGAGGTCTTCGGCTCGCAGGCCACAAACCGCCCGGCGGTGTTCAAGCGAAAGGGCCAGTCCTGGCGCGTCGTGCTGTTCCAGGCGTACGAGCCGGCCCAATACATCATGCGGGGTGCGGTTCAGCGGCTGCCGGGGCTCGTTCATGGCGGCGGCGTAGCCGGAGAGCGCCTTGCGGAGCTCGCGGGCCCGCTCCAGTTCATGCGTCGCGGCTCCCCTACCAGGCAGGGCATGCGTGAGTGCCCGCCCGAGCTCGGTGGCGACCGTTTTTCTGCTGGTGTCGCCGCTGTGCAGGGCCAGCACCAGATCCCCGAGGCCGACCTCGGCAAGCCGGTTCCGGACGACGTCGAGGGCTGCGGCCTTCTCGCTGACGAACAGCACGCTGCGACCCGCGTGCATGAGGGCCGCGATGATGTTCGTGATGGTCTGGCTCTTGCCGGTGCCGGGCGGCCCGTTCATGACGAACGACCGGCCGTCCATGGCGGCTGCGACACACCGGCGCTGGGTGGCGTCGGCGTCCAGGACCAGCGGGGTCCGTTCGGGCGGCTGGATCTCGTCGATGCGGTCGAGGTCCGGTGGCTCGAAAGCAAGAAGGTCGTCCGGCAATCCGGCGTCGGGTCCGAGCGCGATGGCGCGGACCAAGGGGTGGGCCAGGATGCGGTTCTCGTTCTGTAGGAGGTCCTGGTACATGGCCTCCTTGTGAGAGGAGAACAGGCCGAGGATGACCCGATCCCGGACGGCCCAGCCCTGCTGGGTGGCGGCGATGCTCCGGGCCGTCGCGAGCAGGGCCTCGGGTTCCGCCGGATCGGCCTCGGCAACCGGGGACCAGTCGATGCCCATGCGTTCCAGCCGCACCGCGAGGGCCGGGTTGGCGACGCGATCCTGCTCCTCCGCGGCGCGCAGCCGCAGCCGTCGATCGCGGCCCGGGCGCAGTTCCACGGGCACCAGCAGCAGCGGAGCCTGGCTGACCTCCTGCCCGTTCTCCTCGCGCCACTCCAGCATCCCGATCCCGAGCCACAGCACCCACAGGCCGTAGTCGTTGTACATCTGCCGGGACTGGCGTGAGAGCCGCGTGAGGGAGGCATCGAGAGCCGCCTGTGTCGTCTTCTGCGTGACGATCCCGGAGGCGGGTGCCGGCTTCGCTTCCTCCGCCTGTCCTTCCCGGCTGGCCGCGACGGGCGCGAAGTTCATTCCCCGCCCCAGAGACCGAAGCAGTGTTGCGGTGTCCGGAGCGGTGACGTCCAGTGTGCCAGCCTTGGTGTGGCGGAAGTTCAGCAGCCGATTGCGGCCGCCCATGTCGACCAGGGACGCGCGGTATCCGTGCAACGCGTTCCGCAGACGAAGCAGATCGGAATTGCTGGCGCTCCCGGCACCTCCAGGACGAGACGGGTCAGCCGTGCAATGCACGACAGATCAGTATGACGTGGTGTCAGATGACGGCGTGGTCGATTGCGCAATCGAGCAACTCGGCGCCCGCCGCGCACGTATTTCCGATGGCTTTCAGCTCTTCGGCGCCGAGGTATCGGTAGCTCTGGGGCACCGTGAAGTCACTACAGGCGATCCGCAACGTCGCCAGGGACACACTGCGGCTCAGTCTGAGAGCGTCCGCCAGAATGAGCGCCGACATCACGGAGGCCCCGGACGCGTAACGGCCGTATTCGGCTTGCGAGATTCCCGTCCGGGATGCGACCTGCGGCCAGAGGCGGTCCGGCTCGTCGGCCACAAGGGCGTCGAGGTTCGCGGTTCCGATCAACGCCTTCTCGGGTGACGAGGCGTAGGGAGTCCTGGAGGCGGCCCAGCAGCCCGGCCGGGTATTCGATGAGCCAGTAACTCGCCGCCGCGGCCGGGATGGACACCGCCAGCACGATGGCCGTCGCGGCCCAGAAGCCGGCCGGGCTCTCGGCGGGCAGCAGCCCCGTCCGGTGCAACTGGAGCATGATCGGCTCGTGCCAGATGAACAGGCTGTAGCTGATCAGCCCGACGGGCGTGAGCCAGCGGGCCCGCAGCAGGCCGTGCCAGCGCGCCCGGCGCGCGGTGTGGACCGTGCAGAACAGCAACAGCCCCCACAGCGCCGCCGAAACCGGGTGGTAGAACGTGAACGCCACGTTCTCCGGCTTCGAACGTCAGCGACATCAGGTACAGGCCGGCCACCGAGGCCGCCGCCAGCACCGCCGCCGGGTGACCGGCCAGCCGGCCGCGCCCGCCCAGGGCGACCGTCAGCACGGCCAGGCCCATGCCCACCGCGAACCCGCCGAACCGGGCCCAGGGCCCGAAATACACCGGCCAGTCGGTGTGCGGCACTTCCAGCACATAGCGGGCGAACGCCAGCCAGCCCAGCGGCACCGCGAACAGCACCAGGCAGCCGCCGGCGCATCTCACCACCCGTGCGCGCCGGTTGGCGGCGGACCGGCAGACGCGCACCGCCAGCGGCCCGAGGAGGACCAGCGAGAAGTAGAAGATGACCTCCAGCGTCAACGACCAAACGGGTCCGATGGTGTAGAAGATCTGCTCGCGGTCGAAGGCGTGGGTGAACGTGAGGTGCTGGACGAGGTCGAGCCAGTTCCCCGCCGGTTCTCCAGCGGCGGATGGGCGCCCTCCGCGTCATAGCGGTAGTACTGCTGCCAGACGTGGAAGACGACCGTGTTCAGCGCGGCGATCCCGCGGTAGCCCTGGATCTCCTGGGCCCGGCTCCGCCCGCCGCCGCCGTCGTTCCCCGTGCCGGTGCCGCCGCCGGTGCCGTTGCCGCTCACCGCCGCGTCACCGCCCTCGCCGCCGCCCGCGGGGTCACCCGCCACTGCCGGTCGCCCAGCGCCTCCTTCAAGTGGGCCTGCCGGGCCACCATGTTCTTGAAGTGGGTGTAGGAGAACGTCGACAGCACCGCGTAGCCGATGAACCAGCGCTTGCGCGGGCGCAGTTCGGGCGCGGCCAGCCGCCAGGCGAACGCGGCCTGCACCAGCTCGGCCGACATCGTGAACAGCACGGCCAGCAGGCAGACCGGCACCGCCCAGTCGAGCCGGTCCACCCCGCCCGCGCGCCACGCCGAGAACAGCAGGACCGGCAGGATCTGGAGCGTGAGCCACGGCTGCACCTCGCGCCAGCCGAGCAGCACGGCGAGGCCCGCCTTCTGACGGAGAGTCAGAACCAGTGAAACGCAGTTCCTGCCACAGGTGGCGGAGCGAGACCTGGAGCCAGCCCTGGGCCCAGCGGGAGCGCTGGTGCCACAGCGGCTTCAGCGTGGTGGGTGCCAGTTCGAGCGCGCAGAGAGCACGGGCGCAATCTCCTTACGTCCGGGACCGTGGGCAGCGGGGAGCGCGAGCGCGCGCCACGGCAGGCCCGGACAGGTCAAAACGGGCGTAACGCCGGTATTAATCGCTTGTGCGCATCGCCGGTGTCATGGGGGTGAGTTGTGCGGTCGCGGCGGGGAACGGCTGGAGGAGCCCGGCGAGTTCGCGTGGGGACCCCTCCCGGGGCGCCGCCCGTACGGTGAGGGCATGGGCGGGAACGCGAAGTGGATGCGGACGGCACGGCGGGCGCGTGGGCGGGCCGTCGCGGTGGTGACGGCGATGGCCGTGGCGGGCCTGCTGGCCGGCTGTGGCTCGGACGGTTCCGGGGACTCACCGGAGGCGGCGGAGAGCCCGCGGCCCGAGGACTCCTCGTCGGCGCCGGAGCCGGAACCCGAGACCGAGGAACCGGAACCCGAGCCCGAGCCGGAGACGGAGCCGTCCTCGCCCTGCTACGACGGCCAGTGCGAGGTCACCGTCTCGGCGGGCACCGAAATCCCGGTCGACAGCGGCGCGTTCGGGGTGACGACCCTGTCGATCACATCGATCGAGGAGGTGCACGCGGGCTCGTTCAGCTCACCCGCCGTCCTCTTCGACGGCTATGACGGGACCGAGCGCGTCGGCAGCTTCTCCTGCGGCCTGGGCTCCTCCTGCACCTTCAACGAATCGCTCACCGTCGTGCCCACCGAGGTGGACGTCGATGCCGGGACCGCTCTCCTGGCCCTCACGCCCGAGCCCGCCGCCGACTGAACGAGCCCGGGCCGGGCGAGACGGCGGCGCCGAAAGAAACCGGGCAGCGCGGTAAACATCCCGCGGCCGCCACCGCGTTCTACAGGTGGCAGGCCACGAGACCCCGCGGAGCGGACGGTGGATTTCGACGACTACGTGCTGACGCGCGGAGACGCGCTGCTGCGCTTCGCGTACGTGATGTGCGACGACGCCCAGCGCGCCGAGGACTTCGTGCAGGAGGCGTTGGTCCGGTGTCACCGCCGATGGCGGCGGATCGAGCGCGACGCCGGCCTGGACGCCTATGTCCGCAAGGCGATCGTGCGGCAGTACCTGTCCTGGCGGCGGCGCAGAGCCGCGGAGGACCGGCCCACCGACGCGCTGTCCGACACGCGCGGCCGGCCGGACGGCGCGATCGAGGCGATCGGCGAGCGTGACGCCATGTTGCGGTTGCTGGCGGAGCTGCCGCGTCGGCAGCGTGCCGTCCTCGTGCTGCGTTACTACGAGGACCTTCCCGACGGGCAGATCGCCGAGTTGCTGAGCTGTTCGACGGCGACCGTGCGCGTGCACGCCAGCCGGGGCCTCGCGCGGTTGCGCCGCCATCCCGAACTGGCCGGCCTGGTCGCAGTGGCCGAGGAGGAGGCATGAGCAGGGAGACCGGCGACGCGGAGTTCGAAGCGGCGGTGCACGAGGCGTTCGCCCACCAGGCGCGGCACGCCCCCACCGCGGCGGGCCTGTTGGAGGCGGTCAAGGCACGCCGCCGGCGGCGCGTGCGCGGCCGCGTCCTGATCGCGGCGGTGGCCACGGCCGTGGCGGCGTCCGGAACGCTGATCGGCACACACCTGCCGGGCGGTGGCGCGGACGCCACCGGGTCCGCGGCGGTGCGGCCCGATCCGGGGATCTTCGCGGCCGACGAGATCGATCTGTGCCTGATCCGGGAGAACGGCCGACTGGCCGAGGTGATGCTCTTCGCGGAGGCCGGCGGCGAGGAACTCCAGACCGAGGTCTCCGCCTCGGCCGGGCAGCCGTTCCATGTCCACGCCGAGCACACCCCGGACTACACCGTGCGCCTCGATGTGCTGCGGGGGACGCCCGCCGGGGAACCGCTGGCCAACGCCCGCGAGACCTCGCTCGGCGACCGTGCCGGCCGCATCGGCGACGCGCCGGGGGGCGGCGGGCGAGTCCTGAGCCTGGAGACCGGAACGGAAGGCGTCGTGCTCCGCCTCGGTGTCGAGGGCACCGGCCCGGGCGATGCCCAACTGCTCGCCTGGGCACGGAAGATCAACGTCAGCGGCGACCGGGCGGCGTGCGATGCGTGAGACCGCGGCCGGTCCGGCCGTGGTCCGGGAAATCCGAGGGGATGAAACGGAATGAACGACGTGCCCGGCACCCGAACCCGCCGGCAGGCGGGAGCGACGAGACGGCGGTTCATCGGCGCGGCCCTGCTGTCGGGCGCGGCGCTGGCCGCGACGACCGGCGCCGTGAGCCGGTGTGCGGCGGGAGAGGAGACGGAAGGGGACGGCGCGGCCGGCGACCCCGTCGGCCGGTTCCTCGCCGACGCGGTCCCGGACGACGCCGGACTGACGGCGATCGTGGTCCGCGGCGACGAGGTCGTTCACTGCGGGGGCATGGGCCTGGCCGACCACGCGGCGGGTATCGGGAACGGCTGCGACACGGTCTTCGACATCGGCTCGATCACCAAGCAGTTCACCGCCGCGGCGATCCTGAAGCTGGAGATGGCCGGCGCGCTCTCGACGAACGATCCGCTGGGCGCGCACGTGGCGGGCCTGCCCGATGACAAGCGCGCCATCACCCTGCACCAGCTCCTGACCCACACGGCGGGTCTGATCGATATGCTCGGCGGCGACTACGACGTTCTGTCCCGGGAGGACATGCTGGCCGCCATGGGCGGCTCCGAGCTGCGCTCGGCCCCGGGCAGCCGGTACCACTACTCCAATGTGGGCTACAGCGTGCTGGCCGCGGTGATCGAGCAGGTCTCGGGTGAGGGATACGAGCAGTTCCTCTCCCGGCACCTGTTCGCTCCGGCCGGAATGACCCGGACCGGCTATGTGCTGCCGCGCTGGGACGAGGCGGAGATCGCGGTGGAGTACGACGGAGCCGGCACCGCGCTGGGCAGGCCGAACGAGCACCCCTGGGACCGGGACGGCCCCTACTGGAACCTGCGGGGCAACGGCGGCATCCTGTCCACCGCGCCGGACATGCACCGCTGGCACCGCGCGCTGGACGGCGACGGCGTGCTGTCCGAGGCGGCGCGGAACAAGCTGTTCGAGCCCCATGTGCGCGAGGACGGCGGGGACACGTTCTACGGGTACGGCTGGGTGGTCACGGAGCGGGACGGCCGCCGGGTGGTCTGGCACAACGGCGGCAACGGCTCGTCCTACGCCGAGTTCGCCCGGCTGCTGGACGACGGGCTGATGGTGTTCTGGGCCACCAACCGAGTCGCCAAGGACGGCGATTGGAACCTTGAGGAGCTGGGGCTGACCGGGGGCATGGCGGACAGCGTCGGACCGGCCTGATGCCGGGCCGACCGCTGCCGTTAGGATAAATGAAAACCGTAGTCGTTTTCGTTACTCCTGGAGGTCGCGCATGTCCGCGCACTGCCAGCTCACCGGGCGAACGCCCGCCTTCGGCAACCGCATCTCGCACTCCCACCGCCGGACCCGCCGCCGGTTCGACCCCAACATCCAGCACAAGCGCTACTGGCTGCCCAGCGAGGGCCGTTACGTCCGGCTGACGCTGAGCGCCAAGGGGATCAAGACCGTTGACGTCATCGGCATCGAGGCCGCGGTGGCCCGCATCCGCGCCCGCGGCGAGAAGATCTGAGGAGGGGAACGCCATGGCCAAGCGCAGCAAGATCGCCAAGAACGAGCAGCGCATGCAGATCGTCGCCCGGTACGCCGAGCGCCGCGCCGAGTTGAAGGAGATCATCCGCAACCCGCGCTCCTCCGCCGCCGAACGGGAGGCCGCGCAGGCCGAACTGCGGCGCCAGCCGCGGGACGCCAGCGCCACCCGCGTGCGCAACCGCGACAGCGTCGACGGCCGCCCCCGGGGGCACCTGCGCACGTTCGGGCTCTCCCGGATCAACGTCCGCAACATGGCGCACGCCGGGCAGTTGCCGGGGGTCACCAAGTCCAGTTGGTGACCGGGGAGTCGGGCGGTCGGACGGCCTATTGAAAATGGTTTTCATGAGGGATAGCGTGCTCATGTCCACTCACACGAGCCGGAGGTCTTCTCATGACCGCACCCGCCGTCCGTACCGTTCTCCTCTCGGGGGCCGTCCTGGCCGCGCTCGGCCTGGCGGCCGCGCCGACGCAGGCCGCCGCCCCGGTCACGCTGTCCGAAGGGCACGTCGACGTCGTCGACATCGCCTATGAGGGCGGCGCGCTGGAACTGGGCCTGCACGACAGCACCACCGGCACAGGCGTCGAGCGCGATCCCGCCGAAGTCACCCTGCATGTGAAGGCGGAGGCGCAGACGCAGGTGCCCAACAACAGCGCCTACGCCTTCCTCGGCTCCCCCGGCGATCCGGTATGGATACTTCCGCAGTCGGAGAACCCCGACCTGCTCTTCGCCGGGTGGGCCGCCCATGAGGTGCCCTCGGGCACCTTCCAGAACAACAGCGTTCAGCTCGGACTGACCGCCGTCAGCGGCCCGGCCGACGTCAGCGTGTACAACACCGCCCTGTCCGGGCCGGTCAAGCGGTTCGACAGCGGCGACGGGCTGCCCGACTCCGTCGCCGTGTCCGCCGGCGCCCACCACCACGCCAACTGGGCGTTCGAGGCTGAAGGTGACTACACGCTCACCTTCCAGGCGACGGGCGTGCTGCTGGACGGCACGACCGTCACTTCCGACCCGGTCGACTACCACTTCACGGTTGGCTGACCACCTCACCGGCTGGGGCTGTCTGACAGTTCCCGTCGGATCAGTGCCCGGCGTCTGGTGCCGTGCTCCCCCAGGCCCTGGGGGCCTGGGAGGTACCCCCAGCAAGGCGGAGTATCGCAGCTCGTACTTGGCCGTACTCGCGCGATGCGACTGGGGGCACCTCCCGGACGAAGTCTGGGGGAGCAGCGAGGTGCCGTGTATGGCGTCGGGCGCCCGGCGGGAATTGTCAGACAGGCCCGGGGACGGGCGGCATGCCGCCCGTCCCGGGGGTGCGGCCGAGCCGCAGCCACAGGCGGGCCACCATCCCGTGCCGGGGGGCGAGGGTCCAGGACAGCAGGAAGAACGCCGTGGCCACCAGGACGATCGTGCCGCCGGTCGGCAGGTCCAGGCTCCAGGACAGGTAGAGGCCGGTCAGCGCGGAGAATCCGCCGATGAGCGGGGCCAGCAGCATCATCACGCCCAGCCGGTCGGTGAGCAGCCGGGCCGCGGCGGCGGGGGTCACGAGCAGGGCCAGCACGAGGATGTTGCCGATGGTCCGCACGGAGATCACGACGGCGATCGACACCATGATGTAGAGCGCCAGGTCCAGGGCGAAGACGGGCAGTCCGGCGGCCCGCGCCGACTCCCGGTCGAGCGTGACCGCGACGAACTCCTTGTGCAGCAGGAACGTCAGCGCGAGCAGCGCGACGGACGAGATGGCGACCACGTACAGGTCCTCGTCCGGGATGCCGGTGATGGAGCCGAAGAGGAACTGCTGCAACGAGCCGGAGTAGCCCGGTGAGCGGCTGATGATCACGATGCCCAGGGCGAACGCGCCCACGAAGAAGACGCCGATGACGCTGTCCTCCCGCAGCCGGCGGTTCTGGGAAAACACCGCGACCGCGATGGCGGTGAGGACGCCCGCGACGGCGCCGCCGAGGACGAGGTTGCCCTGCACGACGAACGCGACGGCCAGGCCGGGGAAGACGGCGTGCGAGACGGCGTCCCCGATGAACGCCATGCCGCGCAGCACCACATAGCAGCCGATCACGCCGCACACGGCCGAGGACATGAGCGCGACGAAGAGGGCCTTGGGCAGGAACGACAGGGCCGGGTTGAACAGGTCGCCGATGAACTCCTGGACCGACAGCATTCAGGCCACCCCCAGCGCCGCCAGCAGCGGGCTGCCCGGGCGGATGCCGAACGCCGCGCGCCACACCTCGGCGTCGCGCAGCCGGTCCGGCGGTCCCTCGGCGATGACGGTGCGGTTGATCAGGCAGAGCCGGGTGCAGGTGTGCATCGCCGCCGCCAGGTCGTGGGTGGTCATGAGGACGGCCTGTCCCTCCCGGCTGAGCTCGGCGAAGAGGTCGGTCAGCAACTCCTGGGTCGGCACGTCGAGTCCGGTGAACGGCTCGTCCAGCAGCAGCACGCTCGGGTTCAGCGCGAGGGCCCGGGCGACCAGGACGCGCTGGCGCTGTCCGCCGGAGAGCTGGCCGACCGGGCGGCGGCGCAGCGGGGTCATGCCGACGCGTTCGAGGGCCTGCTTGACGGCCCGGTAGTCCGGGACGCCGGCCCGCCGCAGCCAGCCGATGCGCCGCACCCGGCCGGACAGCACGGCGTCCTCGACGCTGATGGGGAAGTCCCAGGCGAATTCGTGGCGTTGGGGCACGTAGCCCACCTTGTCGCGGACCTTGGCGACCGGCTCGCCGCCGGCCAGGATGGTGCCGCCGCTGGGCCGGACCAGGCCCAGCACGGAGCGCAGCAGCGTGGTCTTGCCGGCGCCGTTGGGGCCGACGAGCCCGACGAAGTCGCCCGGTGAGATGTCCAGATCGACGTCGTGCAGAACGAGCCGACCGCCGAGCCGGACGTGCAGATCGCGGACGGTGAGCGCGGTCATGACGTTCTCCCGGCGGTGTCGTCGTCGGCGAGCCGGCGGGCGCGCCGCCCGCGCAGCGCGGTCACCGTGATGGCCGCCACCAGGAGCAGGGCCGCGGCGCCCGCGCCGAGCAGCACGGCGGGGGTGGCGGAGGAGTCGTCGGAGGACTCCGGGGCGCTCCGGGTCGTAGGGTCGGCGGCCGGGGTCTCATCCGCCGCGTCCTGCGGGGCGGTGGGGCCGGTGGCGGCGAACGCGTCGGCCGGGTCGGTCTCCTCGCCGACGGCGAAGCGCAGCGCGGCCCGGTCGGAGACGTGCTCGCCGCTGATCAGGTCGGCGGAGATCTCGAAGTCCAGGAGGTAGACGCCGGGTTCGGTGAAGACCCAGTTGGCGTGGGTGTGGGTGTTGACGTCGACCCACAGGTCCTGGGGGGCGGTGACGTCGCCGTCCCAGAGCACCTCCGGGGCACCGAGGTCGCCGTTCTGGAGGAAGACGGCGAAGGCGCCGGGGCCCTCGACCCCGTGCAGGGTGAGGGTGGCCCCGCGGTTGACGCGTTCGATGACCTCGGGGTCCTGGGTGTTCCAGCCGAGCCAGACGACGTCGGCCGCCTGGGTCTGTGGGATGACGTAGACGTCACTGCCGGGCTCGGCGTCGAGGAAGTCGAACTGCGCGTCGTCGGGGGCCTGTTGGACGGCGGCGTCGGAGACCTGCGTCACGATGTCGGTCAGGGCCCGCCACTCGGGCGGGGTCACCGTGTCGTCGCGGCCCTGGATCTGCCACTCGCCGTCGGCGAAGCGCGGGCCGATGTCGACGTGTCCCTCGTCGAGGACGGTGGGTTGGCCGGCGGCGTTCTCGTCCTCGGGGGCGGTCGTCTCGGCCAGGGCGGTGGCGGGCAGCGCGACGGTGAGGGCCGCCGCGAGCAGGAGGCGGGTGGCGGCGCGGCCGGCCACCGCGGGTGGCCGGGCGCTGGTCAGGCACGTCCGGGGACGTGGCGCGTGGCGCATCAAGGTGTCCGTCCTTCTTCTCTTACGGGGAGTCAGCCGAGGCAGGTGCGCAGCGAGTCGGCGTTGGCGCGCATCAACTCGACGTAGCTGGTGACCTCTTCGTCGAACGCGTCGCCGTAGATGGGGCAGATCTCGATGTCCTGTTCCTCGGCGATCTGGGTCAGCGTGCTGGAGCGGGCGGCGAGATTGGGTTCGAGGAAGACGGCGGGGACGCGGAGGTTGGCGATGGTCTCGGTCAGCCGGCGCCGTTCGGCGAGGCTGGGTTCGGTGGCCGGGTTGGGCGTCACAAAGCCCGCGATGGTCACGTCGTAGGCGTCGCCGAGGTAGCCGAACGCGTCGTGCGTGGTCACCAGGTACCGGCGGGAGGCCGGGATTTCCCCGATGGTGGCGGCCACGTACTCGTCCAGCTCCGTCAACTCGTCGAGATAGGCGGCGGAGTTGGCGCGGTAGGCGGCGGCGTTGCCGGGGTCGATGTCGATCAGCGTGTCCCGGATGATCTTGACGTAGGCCATGGCGTTGCGGACGTTCTGCCACAGATGCGGGTCGATCTCACCGTGCACATGACTGCCGAGCACGGCCTGCGGAAGCTGGTGGATCGACTCCCCCGCGCGGCCCAGGAAGCGGAACTTCGGGTCGCCGGGCACCTCGGTGAGCGCCTTGTTGGGCACCTCGATGACGGTCTCGTCCGGCTCGTGGTTCTCCCGCTGGCCGCCGCCGTGCGGGTCCGCCAGCAGGGTCAGGGCGGCGGGCGAGGAGCCGGTGCCCAGGTCCACGGTCACGTCCGCGTGGCCGGCGTCGAGCACGTGCGCGCCCGCCATGCCGGGCACGGAGTGCGGATCGACGCCGACGGCGAAGGTGATCGTGGTGCTCGCCAGCTCCACCGGGGCGGAGCGGTCGGTCACCGCCAGCTCCGCCGCCAGCGACAGCCGGTAGATCCCGGGCTCGGTGAACGCCCAGGACATATGGGTGTGGGCGTCCGGCGGCAGCAGCGCGGTGTCGTCCGCGAAGCCGTCTCCGGAGTCGAAGAAGACCGCCGGTTCGCCGAAGGTCTCCGTCAGATAGGCGACCAGCTCGCCGGGGCCCTCAACTCCGGTGGCCTTCAGGCGCACTTCGGAGGAGCGGGTGGCGCCCAGCTCCTCGCCGGTGCCGCTCACCCGCAGGCCGAGCCAGATGGTGTCGAGGGCGACGTTCTCCACCAGCGGGATGATCTCGGCCGCGTACCGGGCGGCGCGTTCGGCGAGGGGGATGTTCGGCACGCCCTCGGGCAGGTTGGCGTCGATGGCGCGGATGAGGTTCTGCTCCTCCAGCAGCAGGTAGTTGCTGAACGCGGCGTCCGCGTAGACGATGTCCCGCACGTCCCGCAGGGTCGGTTCGTAGGCGTGCGGGTCACCGCCCTCCGGCACCAGGGAGCGGACCTCGACCAGGTCCCCGCCCACGTTGCGCGCGAGGTCGGCGAGGATTCCGGTCGTGGTCACCACCTGCGGGCGGCCGTCGTCCGCCGGGTCGGACACGGCGGCGCATCCGCCGGCGGCGACGGCCAGCGCCACCCCCAGACAAACAGCCGCCGCCGCGCGTCCGTTCCGGCGCCTCACCGCTGGGCCCGGCCGTGCCGCCGCACGGTCACCACGACGGCGAAGCCGAGGGCCGCGAGCGCCGCGCCGAGGGCGGTCAGCGACACGGCGGACGTTCCGGTGCCGGTGGCGGGGAGCATGCCGTCGCCCGGCAGGTCGCACTCGGCGCCGTCGGCGGTCCGGCCGACGACAACGGTCTCGGTCACGGTCTCCGTCTCGGTGTCGTCCGGCAGGTCGCCCACGGCGAAGTCGTACTCCTTGGGGCCGCTGCTGATCGACTCGCCGGTGTCCGGGTCGGTGGCCACGGCGTTGACCGTCAGCGTGTAGAGGCCGGCCTCGGTGAACGTCCACTGCGCGTGGGTGTGCGCGGGCGTCTCCTCCCGCAGCGTACCGGGCAGTTCGTAGTCGCCCTCGACCAGCAGCGGCGCGGCGCCGCCGAACGTCGTGGTCGTGTAGAGGTGAACGGTGCCCGGGCCGGTCACGTCGGTGATCTCGATCGACACGTCGGTGTAGCCGCTGCCCGCCGTGCCCTGGGTGTCCCAGCCCGGCCAGAGCAGCTCGGGGTCCTGGGTCAGCGGCAGCAGGTAGCCGGACGGGCTGCCGGGGTAGCCGTCGGGGATGTCCTCGGTCAGGGCCTGGGGCGTGACGTGCAGCAGGACGTCCTCGGGGTCGTGGGTGACCCGGGATCCGGTGACGTCCTCGGCGAGTTGGAGGGTGAGTTCGCCGCCCTCGGCCGCGACGCTGAAGGCGTCGATGTGGCCGTGGTCCAGGACCACCGAGTGGTCGGGGCCGACCGGGACCTCGGTGGTGACCTGCTCCTCGCTGGGGTAGCACGCGGGCGCCCCGGAGCCGGTGCCGCCGCCGGTGCTCGCCGTGCCACCCGTTCCCCCGGTGGTGCCGGGGTCCGGGCCGCCGGACGCGCCGTTCCCCGGGTCGGGGGCCGGGCTCGGGTCCGGATCCGGGTCCTGGCCCGGCGGGTTCCCGCCGCCCGGCTCCTCTCCGACGCGGATGGTCACCGGCGGTGACTCGGCCGCCACCGTGCCGTCCGGGCCGAGCAGCGCGGCCCGGATCTGCTGCCCGTCCACCTCGGCGGTGCCCGAGTACCGGGGGCCGGCGGTGTCCGGCACCTCGGCCCACTCTCCGGCCGGCGACTCGCGCGTGTACCAGCGGTAGTCGTCCAGTTCGGTCGGCTCATCCGGCACGGCCGTCAACTCGACCGCGTCGCCCGGCTGGTAACGGTCCGCCAGCCCCTCGATGGTGAGGCCGGTCGCGGCCGGCGGCGGCTCCTCGTAGTCACCCACGGAGAACGCGTAGGAGGCGGTGCGGCTTTCGAGCGCGTCGCCGGTCGCCGGGTTGACCGCCTCGGCCCGCACGGTCAGCGTGTAGGCGCCGGGCGCGGTGAACGTCCACATCCCGTGCGTGTGCGTCGGCGTCTTCTCTCGAATGATGCCCGGGAGTTCGAACCCGCCGTTGGTCAGAACGGACAGCGGCTCGCCGAAGCTGGAGAGGGAGTAGAGGAACACCTCGCCGGGCCCGTCCACCGCCGTGATGTGGATCGACACGTCGGTGTAGCCGCTGCCGGCCGTGCCGCCGGTGTCCCAGCCCGGCCAGATCAGGTTCGGATCCTGCGTCAGCGGCAGCACATACCCCTCGGGCGCGCCCGGGTAGCCCTCGGGTATCCCGGTCGTCCAGGCGTCCTGCTTGACCCGCAGCAGCACGTCCTCAGGCGCGTGACTGACGTGCGATCCGGTGACGTCCTCGGTGAGTTCGAGGGCGAGTTCGCCGCCCTCCACCGAGACGCTGAAGGCGTCGATATGGCCGTGGTCCAGGACCACGGGATCGGCTGCCACCGCGGCGCCGACGGGCCCGGCGGCCAGCACCGCGGCCAGCAGACCTGTCACCACGGCGCCCGGTCTGCGGCGCGAGCGGATGGTCATGTCAGTGATGCCCCTTCTCCTCGGGCCGCCCAGATCGTGCGGTCCTGCCCCGAGGGGAAGGATACAAATGAAAATCATACCCAACAAGGCCGGAGGCAATCACGCCCCCGGCCCTCGCCGGCCGCGCGGTCAGCCCTTGACGGATCCGGCGGCCAGGCCCGCCACGTAGAACCGTTGCAGCGCCACGTACAGCACGACGCACGGGACCATCGCGATGACCGCGCCGGCGGCCAGCAGGCCGAAGTCGACCTGGCCGTACGTGCCTTGCTGGAGGTTGGCCAGCGTCACCGGCAGCGTGTAGAGGTCCTGGTCGGTGAGGAACGTCAGGGCGCCGAGGAACTCCGTCCAGGAGGCCAGGAAGGCGTAGAGCGCGACCGTCGCCGCCCCGGGCATGATCAGCGGGCGCAGCACGGACAGGAGCATGCGCGGCGTGCCGGCGCCGTCGACGTGCCCGGAGTCCTCCAGCTCACCGGGGATCGCGGCGAACGAGTTGCGCATGACGAAGACGCCGAACGGGAGGTTCACGGTGGTGTAGAAGAGCACCAGGCCCAGCAGCGAGTCGGTCAGGCGCATCGCGTTCAACTGGAGGTAGAGCGGGGTCAGGATGGCCTGGAAGGGCACCATCATCGTCAGCACCAGAATGCTGAACAGGCCCCCGCGGCCCCGGAATCGGAAGCGCGCGAAGCCGTAGCCGGCCAGCGTGGCGAGCAGCGCGGTGAGCGCGGCGGTGGACAGGGACACGATCAGGCTGTTGAGGATGGGGCGGGCGAGGGAGCCCTGGCTGATCAGGTCGGTGAAGTTGGTCGTGGTCCAGTCGAAGAACGTGGACAGCGTGGGCCGTTCGACGATCACCCCGCCCGGCTGGAGCGAGCGGACCAGCGCGAACACGAGGGGCACGGCGAAGACCAGGGCCGCGCCGCCGCCGCCCAGGACGTAGAGCAGGATCTTGACGCGGGAGTCCTTGTCCCGCGACGGCGCCGGCTTGCTGCTGGGGACGGTGGTAGCCATGACACCTCAGTCTTTCTCGCGGAGCAGCCAGAACTGCACGGCGGCGATGACGGCGATGATCAGCACGAGGATGAGCGACATCGCGGTGGAGACGCCCAGTTGGAGGTCCACGAACGCGCGCCGGTAGATGGCCATCACCACGGTGGTGGTCTCCGACCCGGGCCCGCCCTGGGTGAGGATGTAGAACTGGGTGAACGCCAGCAGCGATCCGATCACGGAGATCACCAGGCTCAGCGCGATGGAGCGGCGCAGCATCGGGATGGTGATGTGCCGTTCGGTGCGCCACCAGCCGGCGCCGTCCAGCTCCGCGGACTCGTAGATCTCGCGGGGGATGGCCTGCATGCCGGACATCAGCAGCACCATGGTGAGCCCGGACACGGCCCAGATCACCATGACGATGATGAGGCCGGTGGCCAGCGGGCCGTCGACCAGCCAGGCGGTGGTGCCGTCGGTGATGCCCAGGGTCTCCAGAACGACGTTGACCGCGCCGCTGCCCGGCTGGGCCTCCAGCAGCGTCAGGAAGCTGATGGTGGTCAGGCCGACGATGTACGGCAGGAAGAAGATGGTGCGCAGCAGGGTGGAGCCGCGCCGGTTGGCGCGGACCACGACGGCGAGCGTGTAGCCCAGGACCAGGATCGGCAGCGTCACGATCGCCGTGTAGAGCAGCGTGTAGAACAGGGCCTCGTTGAAGACGCGGTCGGACCACGCCAGGCTGTAGTTCCGGAAGCCGACGAAGTCGTAGTCGCCGATGAGCGGGAAGTCGGTCAGCGAGATGTAGACGGCGACGACCAGCGGGGCGAAGACGAAGACCACCACGAACAGGACGGCCGGGGTGACCAGCGCCAGGCCGGTGCGCGACGGGTGGGTGAGGGAGCCGGGCCGACGGCGGGGGGCCCGGCGGGCGGCGCTCCCGGCGGTCGCCTCGGCCGAGGAAGTGCGGGCGTTCGCCGCGGAGTTGGCTGTGTTGGCGGTGTTGGCGGCGGAACTCATGCGTCCCCCTGTCGCAGGATCTCGTCGTAGTGGTCCTGGGCCTGCGCCATGGCGCCGTCGATGTCCCCGCCGAACACGGCCCGGCGGAACATGGCCAGCCAGGGTCCGTCGCTCTGGTTGTAGATGCGGTTGTAGGCCAGCGTCAGCGGGGCGTATCCCGCGCCGATGTCCTCCAACGACGGCAGAGCGAGCGGGTAGTCGGCGCGGAACTCCGGGGTCGCCGCGTCGGAGCGGACGGGGATGTAGCCGCTCTCGGGCAGCCGGGCCTGCTGCTCGACATCCAGGCAGAAGAGCGCGAACTCCCAGGCGGCGGACGGGTTGTCGGAGCCGTTGGGCAGGCAGAAGTTGGTGCCTCCGTCGAAGAAGGACCGGCCGCCGTCGGGGCCGCTGAGCAGCCGCACCTCGGTGTGGTCCAGCAGGCCCGGGGGCGCCTGGGGGACGAGGATGCCGTAGCCGTTGGGCATCATCCCGATCCGCCCCGCGTGGAAGTTGGCCGCCCAGCGCGAGGCGTCGTCGGCGTCGGCGTCGCTCGGGACCAGTCCCTCGTCCCAGAGGGTGTGCAGCAGGCCGAGCGTGCGGCGCAGGGCGTCGTTGCCGACGATGTCGCCGCGCTGGTGGCCGATCTCGCCGGTGATGAGGTCGGTGTCGGTCGCCCAGATGTGGGGCTGGACGGTGAACCCGAGCGCGCCGCTGCCGTTGCCGGGGAACGACCAGCCGTGGACGTCGCGGCCGAGCCCGGAGACGGCGCGCGCGGCGTCCAGGTAGCCGTCGAACGAGCCGGTCGCCTCGTCGATGTCCACCCCGGCCCGGTCCAGCAGTTCGAGGTTGCACCACAGCGCCGAGTTGTCGGCCACCGACGGCAGGGCGTAGTAGCGGCCGTCGTGCTCGCCGAGGGCGAGGTGGGCCGGGCTGAGCTGATCGCGGAAGGGCAGCGCCTCGATGAGCGGGGTGAGGTCGGCGAAGACGCCGCGGTTGATGAAGAGGGCGGAGTTGATGTCGTCGATGTCGACGATGTCGGGAACGCGGCCGCCGCGGATGGCCGTGGCGAGCTTGGTGACGAACTGGGCGTCCTGCACGGGTGTGAGCTCGACGCGGATCCGGTCCTGCGCGGCGTGGAAGCGGTCGACGAGCAGTTGGTTCGCCGCCTGGAGGGCGCTGCGGCACCAGAGCTTGACCGTGCCCGTGGCCTCCGTACCGAACCCCGCCGCCGTCACGTCCACGGGCGGTGGTGACTTGGCGCAGCCGCCGAGCAGCACACCCGCCGCACCGGCGCCGAGCAGCGAGAGGAAACGGCCCCGCGTGAGTTCCATCGTTGCCCCTATCGATTGGCCAACGGAAATTCGGGAAAACGGTTTCCGCCGACCATAGGAGCGCCCTTCGGGGGCGTCAACCCCTCGTTTCGCTTTAATTTCCAGCCTTTGAACAACCCAGCGCCGGGCGGCAGTCGCGCTGCTACTGTTTCGCAGAACGAGCGGAAACTCGGAGGAATCATGAAGCAGGATGGCCGGACCGTGCGCATCGTCGATGTCGCCCGAGTCGCCGGCGTCTCGCCCGGCACGGTGTCCAAGGCCCTCAACGACTCCGGCTCGCTGCGGCCCGCCACCCGGGAACGGGTCCGCGCCGTCGCCGAGCAGCTCGGGTTCGTCTCCGACGCCGGGGCACGGGCGCTGTCGATGCGGCGGACGTTCATCGTCGGGCTGCTCAGCACGGACGACGTCGGCCGGTTCAGCCTGCCGGTCATGCTCGGTGCCGAGAACGCCCTGACGGTCGGGGAGATTTCGACGCTCCTGGCCACGGCCCGGCGCGACTCGGTGCGCGAGCAGCACCACCTGCGTTCGCTCATCGCGCGCCGCGTGGACGGCATCATCGTCACCGGCAAGGCCACCGACGCCCGCCAGCCGCTGCGCGTGCCCGTTCCCGTCGTCTACGCGCTGACGCCCTCGGCCGGCCCGGACGACATGTCGGTGGTGCCGGACGACGCGGCCGGAATGCGCCTGATCGTGGACCACCTGCGCACGCTCGGGCACCGCCGGGTGGCCCACGTCGGCGGGCGCGCCGACCGGCACGCCTCACGGGTCCGGCTCGAATCCCTGCGCGCGGCGCTGGCCGCGGCCGGGATGGAGCTGGTCGGGCCCCCGCTGTTCGGCGAGTGGAGCGAGCCGTGGGGCCGCCAGGCCGCCGATCTCGTCCTGCGCGAGACGGCGCCCGGCGCGCTGCCGGTGACGGCCGTCGTCTGCGCCTCCGACCAGCTCGCGCGCGCGGTCGGCGACCGGCTGCGCGAGCGCGGCGTGCGCGTGCCGCACGACATCGCGGTCACCGGCTATGACAACTGGGACGTCATGTGGGAGGCCAGCAGGCCGCAACTGACCACCGTGGACATGGAGTTGGAGACGATCGGCCGGCGCGCGGCGGAGCGGCTGCTCGCGGCGATCACCGCCGGGCCGGACGACGCGCCCCCGGGCGGCGTCGAGTTGGTGCCACCGAGGCTGGTCGTGCGGGGATCGACGATCGCGGGCGACTGACCGGCCGGGCGGGCCTCGGTCGGGCCGGGGTCTCGATCAAGCGGGGTCGGGCAGGGGGAAGCCGACGTCCGCCAGCAGCGCGGCGGCCTCCTCGGAGGTCAGCCAGTCGACGAACTCCTGTGCCTCCTCCGGGTGTTCGGAATCGTCGAGCGGCGCGGCGGGGTAGTCGGCGATGACGTTCTGCCCGGCGGGGACGGGGATGGTGTGCACGTCGTCGCCGGCCGAGGCGGCGTCGGTGACATACACGATCCCGGCGTCCGCCTCGCCCAGGCGCACTTTGCTCAGGACGGCGCGGACGCTGGGCTCCTCGGAGTCCGGGGTGGCGGTGACGCCCCCCGCGTCCAGGATCTGCCGGCCGTAGCGGCCGGCGGGCACCTCGGGGGCGGCGAGGACGAGGCGGAGGCCGGGGTCGGCGAGGTCGGCCAGGGTCTCGACGCCGGCCGGGTTGCCGGGCGGGGTGACGACGGCCAGCTCGTTGTGGGCGAAGATCACGCTCTCGCCCGTGCGGTCGGCGACGCCCTCCATCGTCGGGGTGTCGGCGGTGACCAGCACATCGGCCGGGATGCCCTGGGCGACCTGGGCCGCGAGCTCCTGGGAGCCGGCGAAGGAGAACTCCACGTCGATCCCCGGGTGGCCCTCCTCGTAGACGCCCTCGGCGGCCTCGAACACATCCGTGAGGGAGGCGGCGGCCAGCACCGTCAGCCGCGCGCCGCCCCCGCCGTTCCCCTCGCCCCCGCCGCCGTCGTCGCCGCCCGAGCCGCAGGCGGCCAGCGTGCCGAGGAGCAGGCCGGCCGCGGCGAGGGCGGCCGGCCTGCGGCCACCGAGGAGGGAGTCACGCATGCGCATGTGCGGGAGATTACGGCCCCGGAGCTGGCGTCCGCAAGGATGAACCCCGCTGTGGGCCCGCAGGCGCAAGGGTTTGCCTGGAGTTCCCGGTCGGATCAGCCCTTGGCTCCCCCAGGCCCCCGGCGGCCTGGGAGGTACCCCCAGCAAGGCGCCGGATCGCAGCTCGTACTTGGCCGTATTCGCGCGATTCGGCTGGGGGCACCTCCCTGGGGGCACCTCCCGGACGAAGTCTGGGGGAGCAGCGAGGTGCCATGGCTGGCGTCGTGGGCCCGGGCGGGGACTCCACGCAGGCCCTAAGGTCGCTACAGCCCCTGGATCTGGCCGTTGCGGAACAGGTCCACAAAGATCTGGTGGTCGGCGCGGGCCCGCGCGCCGTAGGAGTGCGCGAAGTCGACGAGCAGCTCGGCGAAGCCGTCCTCGTCGGCGGCGATCGCCGCGTCGATGGCCTGCTCCGTGGAGAACGGCACCAGCGAGTGGCCACTGGAGTCGTCGGCGGCGGCGTGCATGGTGGCGGTGGCGCGGCCCAGGTCGCCCACCACGGCGTCGATCTCGGCCGGGTCGTCGATGTCGGACCAGTCGAAGTCGACCGCGTACGGCGAGACTTCGGCGACGAGCTGGCCCACCCCGTCCAGCTCCGTCCAGCCCAGCCACTGGTCGGCGTGGGCCTGGAGCGCCCGCTGCGAGATGACCGTGCGGTGGCCCTCGTGCCGGAAGTAGGAACGGACGCGTTCCTCCGTGATGTGCCGCGAGACGGCGGGTATCTGCGCCTGCTTGAGGTAGATCACCACGTCGTTCTCCAGGGCGTCGCTGCTGCCCTCCAGCAGGATGTTGAACGAGGGCAGTCCGGCGCTTCCGATGCCGATGCCGCGGCGGCCGACCACGTCCTTGACCCGGTAGGAGTCGGGCCTGGCCAGGCTGGACTCCGGCAGCGTGTCCAGATAGGCGTGGAAGCCGGCCAGCACCTTCTCCCGGGTCACCGGGTCCAGTTCGATGGCCCCGCCGCCGGGCGCGAACCGGCGTTCCCAGTCGCGGACTTCGGTCATTGAGTCGAGCAGCCCGAAGCGGGTGCGGGTACGGGCCTCGCGGAGCGCGCCGAGCAGCGGGCCGCCGGCGGTGTCGAGGGTGAACGGCGGCACGTCGTCGTCCTTGGCGCCGCCGGCCAGCGCCCGGATGCGCTCGCGGTAGGCGGTGGCGTAGGTGCGGACCAGGCCGCTGATCATGTCGTCGCTGAGCGCCTTGGTGTAGCCGATCAGCGCGACCGAGGCGGCGAACCGCTTGAGGTCCCAGGTGAACGGCCCGACGTACGCCTCGTCGAAGTCGTTCACGTTGAAGATCAGCCGCCCGTTGGCGTCCATGTAGGTGCCGAAGTTCTCGGCGTGCAGGTCGCCGTGGATCCACACCCGGGAGGTGCGCTCGTCGAGGTAGTCGCCCTCGGAGCCGTCCGATTCAAGATCGCGGTAGAAGAGGCAGGCGGTGCCCCGGTAGAACGCGAAGGCGGAGGCCGCCATCTTCCGGAACTTCACCTTGAAGGCAGCCGGATCGGCCGCCAGCAACTGCCCGAAGGCGGTGTCGAGAACGGCGAGGATCTCCTCTCCGCGCCGGGCGGCCGGGTCGGGGACGGAGTGCTGGGACGACATCGCGGATGCCTCCTGGGGCTGGGTCGTGGGCCGGGTTGTCCCGGGGCCGAGTGCGCTGCCATGGTGCCTTAGGGCCTGTATCGAGTTCCCGATCGGATCAGCCCGCGGCGTCAGACGCGGTGCCCCCCCAGGCCCTTGGGGGCCTGGGAGGTACCCCCAGCAAGGCACCGGATCGCAGCTCATACCCGGCCGTATTTGCGCGATTCGGCTGGGGGCACCTCCCAGACGGAGTCTGGGGGAGCGGCGAGGTGCCGTGACTGGCGTCGCGGGCCCGGGCGGGAACTCGATACAGGCCCTAATCCCGTCGCCGCCCCCGCGCGGAGGTCCCGGCCCCGCCCGCACCCCGCCGCGTCACCCGTCCGGCCCGTACGGCGGGCGGTCCGGGGCGGCGGCTCGATGATGAGCAGTATGGCGCGTGCGCATCCGGAGGGCGGCGGGGAGGAATCGTGGGGAGAGTCCCTGCTGGGGGCGCTGTTCAGCCAGTCGCCCCATGGGCTGTACGTGCTGGACCCGCGGCTGCGGGTGGTCCGGTTCAACACCGCGGCCCGGGGGATGCTCGGGGTCGAACCGGCCGGGGTGGTGGGGCGGACCTGGGGTGAGGTGGGGCTGGCCGACTCCGCGCGCGTCGAGGGGATGCTCCGGGAGGTGCTGGAGACCGGGAAGCCGGTGCGGGACTTCCTGTGGACGGGCCGCGTGCCCGCGCGCACCCCGGCGCGCGCGGGCGCGGAGGTCGCCTACGCGTATCCGCCCGTGACCTCGGGCGGCACCTGGTACGACGTGCTCTCGTTCTCCTCCGCGCGCGTCGGACTGGTGGTCGGGGAGGTGCGGGGATCGGGCATCGCGGCGGCGACCGCGATGGGCCGGCTGCGCGCTGGCGGCGCTCGATCTGCACCCCGACGAACTGCTGGAACGCCTCGACGAGCTGACCGGCGAGCTGGCCGACGAACGGCCGGACACCGCGTTCCCCGACCAGCCGCCGCTCAGCGCCACCTGCCTGCTCGCCTTCCACGACCCGGCCACCCGGCGGTGCGTGCTGGCCTCGGCGGGCCAACCCGCGCCCCTGCTGGCCCTGCCCGACGGGGAGGTGCGAGCGGTGGACGTGCCGGCCGGCCCGCCGCTGGGGCGCGGCGCGGTCTCCCACGCGCTGACCGAGATCGACCTGCCCGAGGGAAGCGTGCTGGCACTGCGCAACGCCGGGCTGCCGGACGCCGGCCCGGCCGCGTTGCGCGAGGCCCTGGCCGCGGGCGACGGCGACCTCCAGGAGACCTGCGACGCGATGGCCCGGGCGCTGCTCCCCGAGGAGCCGCGCGCCGACGCGGTGCTGCTGCTGGCCCGGGCCCGCGCGCTGACCCCGGAGCAGGTCGTCACCTGGCAGTTGCCGGGCGACCGCGAAAGCGCCGCCGCGGCCCGCCGGCTGAGGTCGCGGCAGCTCACCGACTGGGGGCTGGCCGAGCTGACGTTCAGCACGGAACTCGTCGCCAGCGAACTGGTCACCAACGCCGTTCGCTACTCGACCGGTCCGGTCGGGCTGCGGCTGATCCGCGACCGGGCCCTGATCTGCGAGGTCGCCGACAACAGCAGCGCCTCGCCCCATCTGCGGCACGCCGCGGAGGACGACGAGAACGGCCGGGGCCTGTATGTCGTGGCCCAGTTGACCGAGCGCCGGGGCACCCGCCACAGCAGGTCCGGCAAGGCGATCTGGACCGAGCAGCCCCTTCCCTGACCCCGGGCCCCGGAGTGTTCCGCCGGCCCGGCAGGAAAGGACATCAGTCAACGATGGCTCCAGAACTCCTCAGCGCCGCTCGCAGGAGTTCCGGGTCGAGTTCATGTGCCGACGTTCGTTCCAGGGCGGCCAGCGCGGCGGCTGTGCCTGCTGCCTGGCCGGTCGCCATGGAGGGGCTCAGGACCCTCAGCGCCGCCAACGCCTCGTGGCTGGCACTGATGCAACGCCCACTCGCGAGCAGGTTGTCCACCTCCCGAGCCACCAGCGAACGGTAGGGGATGGTGTAGTAGTCTCCGTCGTGCAGGTGCTGCCATTCCGCGCTTCCGCTATCCGGTTGATGGTTCTCGACCGAGCTGGCGTTGCAGGCGATCGAGTCGGGGAACTTCCGCCCGGTCAGCAGGTCGGTGACGCTCATCTCGTACAGCCCGGAAATGCGTCGGGTTTCGCGTACGCCCATGTGGTTGGCTATCTGAGCAAGGAAGCAGTGCTCGTACCCAGGAACGTGCGGCCGCAGGAATGACTCCACAAATTCTTCGATCTGTTTCCTGCCCTCCAGTTCGGCCAGGGCAAGCAGTCTGTTGTCGGTGCCCTTGGGGACGTGGATCCGGGTGGCGATGAACGAACGCCATCCCGGCCTGTTGATCACGTTGTTGATCGACGGGTTGCGCCTCTGGTTCCGCCGGATCGTGCCGGACTCCTGCCACCTGTGCCACAGGTCCACGACCGCGTCGTCGGGCGGAGTTCGGCGTTCATCGATTCCGGCCACCGAGAAAACCAGCGACATGGTCTGTGTGCGTCCGTCGCGTTGGCGGCCCATGGGCGTGGTGAGCCCGGCGAGGCGCGCCACCTGTGCGTCGCCCGTGGTGTCGACGAACATCTCCGCGCGGTATCTCAGAGCGCGCCCGTCCTTGTTGTAGAAAACGGCATCGCTGATCCGAACGCCGGCACGGACCGCGGCGAGCAGTGGAGAATACGTGAGCAGGGAAACGCCCGCCGATTCCAGCAGGTGCCCCAGAACCAGTTGCAACTGTTCGGCGTCCACCGCGATCCAGTCCTGACGCGCGAAGTTTCCGCTCACCGCGCCGCGGTGCCGCATCAGATCAAGAATCTCGGCGACGAGACCGCGAACGACCAGGACCTCCGAGTTCCTGGCGCGCAGTCCGCTGATGGGCAGTCCGGTGGTTCCGTTGCCGCCGACGAACGGAAGGGCTTCGACCAGCAGCGTGCGGGCCCCCGTTCTGGCTGACGCGACGGCCGCGCACACTCCGCTCAGCCCGCCGCCGACGACTATCACGTGATACCTGCCGGCCTCCTCGACGGGAACCTCGACTGCGTGACTGCTCTGCGGTGAGGCAGCAACCTCTCCGGAATGTTGTGTCATCTCCCCATGCCCTGGAACAGAGTGGTTTCCGAGACGCGAACTCTCATCAGCCTTTGATGGCGCCCGCGGTCATTCCGGCGATGAAGTAGCGTTGCAGGAACACATAGGCGAGCACCACGGGCGCCGAGGCGATGATCACGCCCGTGAACAGCAACGGGTAGTTCGTGAGGTATTCGCCCTGAAAGTCCAGCAACGCCAGCGGCAGCGTCTTCTTGTCCGGATCCGTGACGAGCAGCAGCGGGTAGAGCACATCATTCCAATGAATAACGAACAGGAAGATGGCAGTCGCCGCCAGGGACGGCTTCGACAGCGGCATGACGATCTGCCGATAGGTCCGCCACGGTCCGGAGCCATCGAGGGAGGCCGCCTCGAAGATGTCGCGCGGCAGCGACCGCATGAATCCGGTCAGGATGAAGACCGCGATGGGCAGGGTAACGACAACGTGGATCAGCACGAGCCCGACGAGGCTGTCGGTCAGTCCGAGGGAGTAGAACAGCACGTATTGCGGGACCATGTTCGTCTGCGCCGGCACGGCCATGCCCAGTATGAGGAACGCATAGACCGCGCCTATCAGCCACCCCGTGATCCGCGTGGCGGCATAGGCGGCCAGGCTGGCCAGGACGAGCGTCAGACTCACGGAACACACGGTCACCAGCACGCTGTTGACGAACGCCGTCGTGAGATTTTCCTTGCCCACGACCTCCGCGTAGTTGTCGAGCCGCAGCGACGTGGGCAGCCCGTAGGGGGAGGAGAACAACTCGGGTGTGGTCTTGAAACTGCCGAGCAGCACAACCATGAGCGGCACGATCACGATCACCGCATAGGTGAACAGCAGGCTCCGGCGGATCAGTTGATAGCCCATTGCGTATCCCTTCACGTCCCTGCCTGGAGGACTCGGACGGCGCGACGCTGCAGGAATGTCACCATCGCAATCACGATCATGAACAGGACCGACTCCGCCGCGGCGTAGCCGTATTCCGAGTTGGAAAAGGTGCTGAAGATACGGGTGGACAGTATGTCCAGAGACGGCTTCGGCGGGTTGCCGCTGAGACCCAGGATCAGATCAAACGCCTTGAACGACTGGATCGTGGTGTAGGCGACGACGATCGCCGTCGCCGGCGCGAGCAGGGGCCACGTCACGAACCGGAACTGCTGCCAGCGGGACGCGCCGTCCACCTCCGCCGCTTCGTACAACTCGCGAGGGATCACCTGGAGACCCGCGATGTAGATCACCATCATCTGGCCGGTGTGAAACCAGATCTGTGTGAGGGCGACGAAGTAGATCGCCTGCTGCGGGTCTCCCAGGTACGAACTGCGCAGGCCCTCCAGCCCCACGGCGTCCAGACCACGGTTCGCAAGCCCGAAGCCGGGGTCGTAGACGAACCGCCAGACGAAGGCCACCGACACCGAGGACAGGATGGTGGGAAAGAAGAACAGCGCCCGCAGGAAGACGGACGACCGTGACGTGGCCGCCAGATACACGGCGAACACCAGCGCGAACAGCGTCTGGAAGACGACCACGGTGAACATGAACTTCAGGTTGTTGCTGAGGGCCCGGGAGAACATGTCGTCGTCGGTGGCCAGATGGGAGAAGTTCTCCATCCCGACGTTGCGATAGGTGTCCTCATATCCGTTCCAGTCCGTGAGCGCGTACTGGAACGCCTGAACCGTCGGGCCGGCGAAGAAGAAGACGTACAACACCAGCGCGGGAATCGGGAACAGCCACAGCGCCGGATGCGTCCGCAGCGGCCCACGAGGCTTCTCGCGTCGAGCCGGTCGCGGCAGCCGCGCGAGTCGCGGTGTGGCGCGCGGCGCGCCATCGGCGAAGTGCCGGCCCGCGTCCGGCTCGCCCGACGGGCGTGGGGTCAACGAAGTGGTCATCGCTGCTGCTCAATCAGATGCTGGGCCTGCTCGGCCGCCTGCTCGGGGTCGGCTCCGCCGAGCACCTCGATGCTCGCGTTGTCCAGGACGCGCCGGATCTCCAGATTGCGTACGGGGACGTGCGGGGCCAGCATGGTCTCGGCGGTGAGCCAGTGTGCCGTCGTCCGCAGATCGGGGTTGTCATATTCGATTCCGGTGACGCAACTGTGCTGCACCGTGCCGTCCGCGTAGGTCTTCGCCACTTCCGGCTCGGTGAGAAACTCCACGAACTTCAACGCCGTATCCAGCTCCGCCGTGTCGGACCGGACCCCGACGACGAAGGACTGGTTGTGCACCCCGACGTACTTCACGTCCTTCCTCGAGACCGTGATCGGGGCGATGAGGTCGATGGGGAACTCCGCACCGGCCTGGCGCACCGCACCGATGTGGAACGACCCGGTGGCGAGCATCCCGGCGTCCCCCCGGGCGAACGACTGCTGCAGCGGCTCGACGGTGGCCCCCAGGGCCTGCGGCTGAACGTAGGGACGCAGCTCTACGAACTGCTCAAGGGTGCGGATGAACCAGTCGTCGGTGGCCGTCGCCGTACCGGCCTCGATACGGGCGAACATGTCGGGCCAGGGTGCGTTGTTCATCACCATAGATTTCAATAGCTGCCCGGCGTTGGCCGGCTCGCCGCCGGGCCACGCGATCGGCACCACCCCCAGACCCAGCAGCGCCTCGCACAGACCGAGGAAGCCGTCCCAGTCCCGGGGCTGCTCCGAAACGCCCGCCCGCTCCAGCAGATCCATGTTCGCCAGGGGCATGTGGAAGATGTGCTGATACGGCAGACCGAGACGGCGGCCGGCATCGTCGGTGCTCAGGTCGAGCGCGGACGTGTCCACTCGGGACAGGAAGGTCTGGCTGGAGAGATCCGTGAACAGTCCCGCGTTCGTCATGTCCTGGAACTGAGCGCCCACGAACGCGGCGAACACATCGCCGACGTTGCCGCTGCGGATCCGCTGCAACGCGGTCGTGAGGTACGAACCCGAGGACAGGACGTCCTGGCGCACGGCTGATCCAGGGTTGCGTTCCTCGAAGCGCTGGACGAGGTCGTCGAAGACCTCCTTGTCCTCGGCGCGCCAGTGCGCGAATGACAGTGAGCCGTCCACCGGACCGGGTCCCACGGGATCAGGGGCGGAGGCCGGGGACGAGGAATTTCCGCCGGTCGTGCCGGGGGGCGCGCATCCGGCGATCGCACCGGCGGTGAGTATGCCGGCGCTCATGAGGAAGGAGCGACGGGTCTGCGGTGACCCATCAAGTGCGAGCATGGCGATCTCCTGTGCTGTTCGGGTCAGTAGCCGTGGACGCGTGGCCAGGAAAGTTCCACGCCCGCCGCGATGAGACGTTGCTGGAAGGCGTCGAGATGTTCGGGTTTGGCGCGAACCGCGCGCGGCGGCATCCGATGTGCGGTGCAGTAGGAAACGAGATGTGCCGCGACCTCGCCGGCGTTCCATTCCACGAGCGGCATGCGGTACGCGCCATTGGTGATGTGGGTCGTTCCGATGTTCTTCGCCGCCGGCAACAGGTTGTCGACCCGAACAGGGAGCAACGCACCGAGTGGGAGCTGGAACGGGCAGCATCCGATGTCGATGTACGGATCTCCGCCCGTGGAAGGGTGCAGGTCGATGCGGTAGGAGCCAAGGCCGACGGTGTCCGGGAAGGCGACCGCGCCATGGTCGCCTCGCACGTCGAGGGCGATGTCCTGTTCGACGACGATGCGCTCGGCCTTGATGCGTCTGGATTCGCGGACATAAGGCGCTTTGGCGAGGCCGTCCGTGGTGCCGCCCACGACATCCCCTCGCAGCCGGAGGCCCGGCCAGCCGGTTCCGCCGTCCGGTCGGGGCGCCGCCGTCTGCAACCAGTACAACAGGCTCATGCTCAGCGCTTTGGCACGGCCAAGGTGCTCTGCGGCCTGCTCCTCCGCCACCCCGAAGATCGGCCCGCCCCAGTAGTCCATCTGCGGCCAGTTCACCAGCGTGATATCGGAGTCGTAGGCGCCGGGTGCGAAGTTGTGCCGGTTGGCGATGCGCCGGAACAACCACAGTTCCCGGTCGCCCTCGTGGGCGGCATCAGGCGGCGGGTTCGGGAGAAAACCGCGTTCGACCACCCTGCGGGTCTTCGGCTCGGGGGCCAGAAAGCTCAGTTGACCCTCCGGCCAGTCGGTCCACCGTTGGGCCAGGAACTCCTCGTACCCGTCCGGCTTGTCGATGGTGAAGTCCCCCTCGGGGACATGGTCCAGGGCGAAGCACACCGAAATTGGCTGCATGTTGAGGGGATCGGCACGCTCCGCGGCGTGCGGCTCCCCGGTGTCGGCGCGTGCCTCCGCGCCCATCACGTGCTCGACCCCGCACAGGGGCAGCAACTCGCCGGTGTCCGTGGCGTCGACGAACCAGTCCGCCGCCACGCTCACCTGCTCGCCGCTGCGCGCGTCTCGCAGTACGACTTCCGCCACGCGGTCACCCTCCGTGTGAGCGGCGGTGGGCCGGTGCTCCAACAGCACACGCAGCCGCCCTGACGAAACGAAGGGCGCCAGCATCGCCTCGATCACCGTCACGCCGACACGAGGCTCGAAGCACAGGGCGGACACCCGGCCGTCTCCGGGGTTCAGATCCGGCCGCCGACGAGCCGAGTGGACGAGTGGGTAATGTCGCCGATAGTAGTCGCGAACGTCATCCCGCAGCCGGCGATAGGTCCGAGTGCAGCCGAACTGCTCGATCCACGGGTGTTCGTCCGGCGGTACCGCCTGGCTGGTCAGCACGCCGCCCAGCCAGTCAGTCTGCTCAGTCACTATGACATTGATTCCGTGCTCGGCGGCGGTCAGGGCGGCGGCCACACCCCCGAGCCCTCCGCCGACCACCAACAGGTCTGTACGCAGCGTTAGCATGGCGGCAACCGTAGCGACATCGAACAAGGCGGACCAATGGCTGAGATGCGTGATTCCATGTCTGAGTTTGATGCCGGTGCTGGCGACCTGTTCGGGGTCCTCGGGGCCCGTTTCGGCGAAATCACCTATCCCGCGGGCACCGCGACCACTCCGCAGGTCCTGCGCGAGGTCCTGTTCGTCATTACTCACCGTGGCGCGATGCGGGCCGAGCTGGCGGACATGACGTTCCGGACCGGGAAGGGCGAGGTCGCCCTGTTCCTCCCGGGGGATCTCAGCAAGCTGCGGTTCGACGACGCTCAGCTCACGCGGCAGTCCTGGTTCGCCGGTCAGTTGCGGGGACTCACCCCCGCCATGCGTGAGCGCCTGTGGAACCTGCCGCGAAGAAAGGCCGCGTCCTCCGCCATTACTTACCTCATCCGCGAGGCCCTGACCTGCGAGCTCACCCACCTCACCGCCGACGGCGCCCTGCTCGACGCGCTCGCCACCGCGATACTGCTGCGTTACCTGGCCGAGGTGGAATCCAACCCGAAACGATTTCCGCAGTCACTGGAGCTGGCCCGCCTGCACATCCATAGGAATGTGGAGCAGCGGCTCACCCTCGGCGATATCGCGCAGGCCGCCGGCGTCACGCCACCACACCTCATTCGGTTGTTCCGCGCGCATCTTGGTACGACGCCCATGGAATATCTGTGGAGCAGACGGGTCACGCTGGGGATCGAACTGCTGTCGTCCACCGATCTGTCGGTGGGCGCCATTGCCGCGCACTGCGGCTTCAGCACCAGCTTTCACTTTTCCCGTCGCATCCGTGAAGCGACCGGGGTCAGTCCGACGCAACTGCGCAAAGGGCTGACCAAGACGGGCCCGACGCCGGAAGAGCCCGGCTAACGCCGGCCTCGCCGCTACTCCTCCTCGACGACCAGTTCCCGCAGCGCGGTGGAGAGTTCCTCCAGTTCGTCGCGGTAGACGTCGTCGATCAGGAGGGAGGGCTCGGCCGGAACGCCCGCGGCCTCCAGCACCGGATGCGGGAAATCCGGGTCGGGAAAGGGTTCCAGCAGGCCGTCGGCGCCATTGATCATCGCTGTGAGAACTCGTTGCAGCGGGAACGCCACAAAGGCGGGCGGGTGGCCATAGCTCTCCCGGTACTGCTGTTGCATGTCGCCGAGCGCGATCGAGTTCCAGTCCAGCTCGTTCTCCTGGACGAGAAGGCTCCAGGCGTCGTTCACCTCCGGCCGCACGCGGAGGATCATGTCGTGGGCGATGACCGCGCCCTCGGCGTTCCGCTGCGCGGCGGTGGCCTGCGCCTCGGCCTGGCCCCCGGCCCCCGCCGCCAGCGCGCCGTCGTAGCGCTCCAGGGCGACCAGCGTGGCCCACAGCCGCTCGGCGGCGATGGCCTGGTGCACCGCCAGAATCTGGATCATGCGCTCGGGATCGGTGTCGACGACGGCGTTTCCGTTGAATTGGGCTTCGCTCAGCCAGACTTCGTCGAAATCGTCGCGGGGCGGGTCCTTGGCCAGCTTCTGGGCGTAAGTGGAATACAGAAAGAAAAGTCCGGACGCCGCGCCCAGAATCGCGGCAACGGGCGGCAGCGCAACGGTCAGAGCGGCTCCGGCGGCCAGCACGGCGGATGCTTCCCGGCCCTTTTCGGCCGCCTTTCCGGCGCGTTGCTTCGCTTGTCGACGCTGGGCCGGGGGGACTTTCTTCGCCATGCCGAGGACCTTCCGTCGCGTCCCCCCTTTTCCCCGTCAGCCTGGCCCTTGTTCCGGGGCGCCGCAACAGGGCGGCGGGCCGCCCGAGGGCCGTGTTCGAACAAGGTCGCCGCGTTCACTGAACCAGGTGAATAAACGGGTGATCCGTCATGGATCGGGAGACCCTGGGGCAGTGACGACGCGATAGCGACGCCGCAAGCGCCGCCTATCCGTTGCCGGTACACACGCGCAACGACGGACGAACCGCCCGGGAACGGGCGCACGTCAGTTTGGAGGCAAGATGTCTGTCCAGACCACCACTCGCACCCCTGCCGTACTCGCCGGATCGGCCGAGCACGCCGCCATGACCGCGCTGATCGCCGAGCCGGAGGCACCGGTCAGCGGCGCCCCCGTCTGGTCCCCGCAGGCGGCCGGTGTGCTGCTGGCCCTGATTCTCCTCTCGCCGAAGCAGCCCACGGAGCCGCGCGACAAGTAAGGCCCCGGCGCCGGCGAACGGCGCCCCGACCCATCCGACAGCCAACTGGAAGGCGAGTGACCCATGTCGCATCCGGATGCCTCACCGCTGGCCGACTACGCCGTGGCGGTGGAAGATCTGGCCGGGCGTGTGCTGGCGGCCCTGCGGGGCGTTCAGGACACCCCCGGCCCGGCGGCCCACGTGGCGGAGGCGCCGGATATCAAGGCGGCACTGGCCGCGGTGCGGGTGCTGGGCCCCGATGTCTTCGCGCCCGCACTGCTCGCCGGTGTGCCGCCGGGCCCGGACGATCTGACGACGGTGACCGAGGCGCTGCGGGTCTTCCCGCCCGCGCCCGGCGATCCGCCGGAGGTCGCCCGGCTCACCCGGGCGACGGTCGCCCTGCTCGCGCGCCACGGCGGAGAAGTCCCCGCCGTCGAGGACGGCATCCCCTCCCCCGCTCCCGAGGACGATGCCGACCCGCCGTGGCGCGCGTGGTCACTGACGATGGCGCGGCTGGCCCCGCTCACGCTGCCCGGCGCCGCCGGGCCGCTCGGGGACCGGGCCGGCCGCCGGGCGCTCGACCTGAGCCGGGGCCTGGCACGTTCGCTGATGCGCCGCGACTATCCGACGGCTGCGCGGCTGGCCCGCTGGGTGGCGCTGGCACGCGCCCGGGGCGCGACGGCCGGCCTGGACATCGAGCCCGTGGTGCGGCACCTGGAACTGTGCGGCGGCGGAAGCGCCCGGACCGCGCTGGACATCACGATCGCCCGGCTGCTCATCCCGGACCGGGGTGAACGGCCCGGGCCGACTGGACACTTCGCATGAGAGGGCAGGACGCATGAGTTCGCCGACGCCCGGGCCGGCAGCCGCCCGGCAGACCGCGCACCACGTGGCCACCCGCGCCCTGGACTGGCTTTATCGCAACCGGGAGCACGGCTCGCTGCCGCCCGACACCTCGGCCGAACTGGCCGATCCGGACAGCGTCTACAAACCCCTGGGCGAATCGGCGCTCGCCGCCTCCCTGGTCCTGCGCGAGGGCGTCGCCCCGCCCGAGGGACGACGCGCGGCGCGTGCCCTGGCGGACTTCGCGTGGACCCAGTTGCGCGCCGGCGACCTGCTCTACGAACGGCAGTTGCGGTATCCGATGATGACGGACCCGCTGGAGATCTATACGCACTTCACGCGCGCAGGGCACCGGCACACGCGCTTGGACGCGCTGCTGACCCACCTCGGCGGCCTCGCCGCGCACCGCGGCGCGGAGCAGATGCCCAACCGCCGGCTGGCGGTGGCGAACGCGGCCCGCGTGGCGGGCCTGGACCGCCCCACCGACTGGACGACGCTGATCGACGCCACCTGGCTAGGGCAGCGGCCGGAGCCCTGGGTCATCGACTGGATGACGGCGTACTGCGTGACGCACACCGTCTTCCACGCCACCGACTGGGGCGGCCGGCCGCTGGGGCTGCCGCCCGACGTGCGGGACTATCTGACCGACTGGCTGCCGGTGTGGCTGGACGCCTGGGTGGAGATCCAGGAGTGGGACCTCGTCGCCGAGCTGCTGATCGTCGACGCCTGTCTGCCGGAGCCGCGCGGCGACGCCGAGGCGTGGGCGCGGCTGGCCGCCGTGCAGCGCGCGGACGGGCTCGTGCCGCGCGACGGGCTGCACCCGGTCAGCGAGGACCCGGCGGAGGCGTTCCGCGACCATCAGCACACCACGGTCGTGGCGACCGTGGCCGGCACCCTGGCGGTCTCCCGGTACCGCGATGCGCCCGCCGCCGTCTGACGCCGGCACGGGAACGCCGCTGACCGAGCGGCTGCGGCCGGTGGCGGAGGCGGTCGGCCGCCGGGCGGGTGCCGTGGTCGCGGTGCGCACGGCGAACGAGTCGGCGACGTGGTGCCGGGGGTTCGGGGACCGGACGCGCGGGACCCCGGTCACCGACCGGACCCGGTTCGAACTGGGCTCGGCGACCAAGACGTTCACCGCGCTGCTCCTCGCCGACCTGGCCGTGCGCGGCACGGTGCGGCTCGACGAGCCGCTGAGCGGCCTGGTCCCGCCGTGGGCACTGCCGCGCGGCCCGGCCGGCGGCCGGATCACGCTGGAGCACCTGGCGACGCACACCGCCGGGCTGCCCCGGCTGCCGCCCGGGCTGCTGCTCAAAGCGGTGCCGTCCTGGTTCGGCAACCCGTACGCGGCGTATCCCCCGGAGGAGCTGCCGGATTCGCTGGCTCGCAGCCGGGTCCGGGGGGAGCCCGGCCACCATGTGCGCTACTCCAACTTCGGGGTGGGACTGCTCGGCCACCTGCTGGCCGAGGCCGCCGCCACTCCTTATGGGGCGCTGCTGCGCGCCCGGGTGCTGGAGCCGCTGGGACTGACGGACACGACGGACGACGCCGGGACCGACCAGGCCACCGGGTACTGGCACGGGCGGCCCCGCCGGCCCTGGCTGATCCCCGGGCTGCCCGGCGCCGGTGTGCTGCGTTCCAGCGCGCGGGACCTGCTGCGTTATCTGTGGTGCCTCGTCGATCCGGAGGACGGGGCCGTTCCCGGCACCCCGCTGCGCTCGGCGCTGCGGGAGGTGGTGCGGCCGGGCCCACGCGCTCCCGGTGGTCCCGAGCTGTGCCTGGTGTGGAGCCGGAGGGCGCTGCCCACCCGCACGCTGTACTTCCACTCGGGGGGAACGCGCGGCTTCACGACGTTCGTCGGCTTCAGCACGAGCCCGGCCGTGGCCGTCGCCGCGCTGACGAACACGTCGCCCACGCTGCGTGGCCGGTTCATCCAGGACGCGTATCTGCTGCTGCGGGAGCTGGCCGCGCCGGCCGCCTGAGGCGGGTCCCGGGTCAGGGGCGGGCTCGGCGGAGGTGCCGTGCGTAGCCGATCTCGGCGACGTTCTTGGCCAGCTCGAAGTTCACCCAGGCCGCCACCTGCGCCAGGCTCAGCTTCTCGGCCCAGGGCAGCGTGGCAGTCCGGTCGGTGGAGTCGAGGTCGGCGTCGGTGAGCGGCAGCAGCGCGGCCCGCCAGTCGTCCTTGAGCCCGCGCAGCCAGCCGACGGCGGCCGTGGCGCCGCCCGGCCAGGTGATCTCCTCGCGCTCCGGGGCGCCGTCGCCGAAACAGTGCCCGAGGGTGGTCGTCCACCAGAAACCGATGTGCCACGTCAGCCACCCGACCGTGGTGACGGGCACGGGGTCCGGCTCGGGCACCTGCCAGTCGGCGACCCAGCGGCCCCGGTCGTCGGGGCGCACGGTCCAGCAGTGCGGGGCGGGCTCCCAGAGGCAGTCGGCGTCGTCGAGCCCTTGGGCGTGGTACTCGAAGAGCGACCAGGTCATGTCCAACTGGCCGATCAGCAGGTCGGCGCGGGGTGCGGTCATCCGGCGAGCGTTCCATCACGACGACGGCCGGGCAACCGCTTTCCGAAGCGGTCGCCCGGCCGGTGGTCAGCGCGTCTTTTCCCGCTGGTCAGTAGGCGCTGTCGACGTTGTCCATGGTGCCGTAGCGGTCGGCGGCGTAGTTGCAGGCGGCGACGATGTTGGCGACGGGGTCGTAGATGTTCTTGCTGGTGCCCTCGACGTGGTACTGCTCGAAGGTGGGGTCGATGACCTGGAGGAGGCCCTTGGAGGGGATGTTCTTCTCGGCGTTGGTGTCCCAGAGGTTGATGGTGAGGGGGTCACCGCTGGACTCGCGCATCAGGTTGCGGTGGATGCCCTCGTAGGTGCCGGGGATGCCGTTGTCCTCCATGATCTCAAGGGCCTGGTCGATCCAGCGGTCGATGTCGGCGTCGGAGGCGGGCTTGGGCTTGGGCTGTTCCTCGCGCGGGACGGTGATCAGCGTGCCGTCCTCGCTGTAGCGGGCGCCCCGGCCCTGGTCACCCACGGCCTCGGTCTCGGGCTCGGCCGTGTCCTCGGCCGCAGGCTCGGTCTCGGGCTTGGTGTCGGGCTTGTCCTCGTCCCGGGTGTCGGGCTTGTCCTCGTGCTCGTCGTCGGCGGGCTGGTCGTCGGCGGGCTGGTCGTCGATGGTGGTGGGGGCCTTGCCCAGGGTGGTGTCGGTGATGGGGGTGTAGGCGGTGGGGGCGGCGGTGCGCTCGGCGGTGGCGGCCGGGGTGTGGCCGCCGTCGTCGGCGGTGGCGGTGGGGGCGAAGGGGAGGGCCAGGACTGCTGCGCCGGTGGTGGCGATACCGGCCAGCAGGCCCGTATGGGTCAGGGTGCGGCGGATGCCGGTGGTGCTGGCAGTCATGGACATACCTCTTCCGTGCGAGCGGAGTGCGGGGGGGTGCCGCGAGGTGCGACGTGGCCCAGTGTGGGAACTGCCGTGCCCCCACCGCAAAGGTGTGACCTGCGAAGACACCTCGTAGACCCACCCGCCGCCCACCGCCCGTCTCCCACCCCCGGGGGCCCCCACCCGCTCCGCCCCGCGCCCGGGCTCCTATTCCCCATCGGATGTGACCCACGCCCTATGCCGGGCCTCACACCCCACCCCCGGAACGACTGCGGCACGTTGGCAATTGATCACGAAGCGCCCATGGGACGGCCCCCGCACCCGGGGAGGTGCGAGGGCCGGATGGGGGACGAGGAGGTCCGTCACCCGTTGGGGCCAGTCCCGTTTCCGGCCGTCGGCGGGGGGTGGTCGGATGGCCGTATGACCGTCGATCCCGTCGCGCTCCAGAACCTGCTGAAGAACGTGGCGTACCCGGCCACGAAACAGCGCCTCATGGAGGAGGCCGCGCAGCGCCGCGCCGATGAACAGATGATGGCCGCGCTGGCCGCCCTCCCGGAGAAGGAGTACCGGTCCACCGCCGAGGTCAGCCGGGACGTCATCACCTGAACCGGCTGGCTCCGCTGCGGGACTGGTTCCCAGCCCGCGGATGAATCGTTACACTCCCGGTCGGGAGCGCGTTTGTCCTGTCGAATTGATTCGATTCAAGGAGGTCTTCGCGCTGGGACCGCCGCCAGTGGCGCCGTGTCCCCGTTTTTCCGGAGCGGACTCTCACCGGCGGCCAGAGCCGATTCCAGCCGCCGCCGTGCCCGCCCTCGGTTCCCCGCGCCCGCGGATCTCCGCGTCCGTGGGTCCGCCGAGCGCGCCCGGAGTCGTCCGTCTCCGTGACCTTCCCCGTTTCTCATCCTTTGAGGTGTTTCTGTGTCTCGACGAGGCAAGGCACTGCTGTCCGCGCTGGCCGCCGCGATCATCGCGTTCGGCAGCGGACTCATCACAGCCACCACCGCCCAGGCCGCGGCCGAGGGCTGTCGGGTCGACTATCAGGTGAGCAATCAGTGGCAGGGCGGTTTCGGTGCCGCCGTCACCGTGACGAATCTGGGTGCGCCGGTCACGTCCTGGAGCCTGGAGTGGTCCTACTCCGCGGGGCAGACCGTTTCGCAGGCGTGGAACGCCGAGGTCTCCCAGAGCGGCGCGCGGGTGACGGCGCGGAACGCCGGCCACAACGGGGCCCTGGCGACCGGAGCCAGCGCGTCGTTCGGCTTCAACGGCACATGGAACAACAGCTCCAACCCCGTTCCGGCCACGTTCGCGGTCAACGGTGTGACCTGCACCGGGCAGACCACGCCGACCGATCCGCCGCCCACCAGCGGCTGGAACCCGCCGTCCCATCTGGTGACCCCGCTGAACGAGGTCTGGGCGCACCAGGAGGCGACCTACAACAACGGCAATCTCTACGCCTTCCGCAACTACGGCTGGGACCAGTTGTTCGCCAACGGGAACGGCACTCTCAACTTCTGCGTCCGCTGGGACTCCTCGGCGTCGGTGACGGCCACTCAGCGCGACCAGATCCACGCCGCGCTGAACCGCGCCTACGACAAGTGGTTCCAGGGTATGGCCGGGCACAACGCGTTCCCGTACTCGGATGTCGACATCGAGGTGGTCGGCTGGGCCGTCCGCGATCGGTCCCAACTCCAGTGGTCCGACAACTCGGTGGACATCTACGTCAACGACATCCGGGAGAACGCCCCGCAGTGCGCCGAGCCGTGCGGGCGGTTCTTCCACCAGGACGGCCGTTATCCGGACTGTCCCGGCGGTATCTCCCGCCACTACGACCAGTCGCTGTGGCTCACCGACGGATTCGGCGGCGGAGCCGGCGGCGACTGGGGCCAGCGCATGGGCCGCGAGTACTTCATGAACAATCTCAATACGGAGAACATGACGATTCTCCTCCATGAGATCGGCCATACCTTCGGCCTGGACGACTTCTACGACTGGACACCGACCGGCGTCACCAACTTCATCATGAAGGCGGGGAGTTCCAGCACCATCACGGAATTCGACACCTGGATGCTCCGTGACTGGTGGCGTCATCTGAAGTCCCGCTACGGCTACTGACGGCCCGCTCCCGGCCCCGCCCCCGGCGACCCGCCCGGGGCGGGGGACGGCACCGCCGACCGCGTCGTCGTTCTCCGGCGCATGTCCGCACGCCGTGGCTCGCATTCGCATAGGGTCGGCGAATGGCCAAGTACTTCGATGTGCACCCCGAAAACCCCCAGCAGCGCACCATCAGCAGTGTGGCCGACAGCATCCGCTCGGGCGCGCTCGTCGCCTACCCGACGGACTCGTGCTACGCCCTGGGGTGCCAGTTGGGCAATCGTGACGGCATCGGCAGGATCCGCACGATCCGCAACCTGGACGAGCGCCACCACTTCACCCTGGTGTGCCGGGACTTCGCGCAGCTCGGCCACTTCGCCCGCATCGACAACGACGTGTTCCGGGCGATCAAAGCGGCGACGCCGGGCGGCTACACCTTCATCCTCCCCGCGACGAAGGAGGTGCCCCGCCAACTGCTCCACCCCAAGAAGAAGACGGTCGGCGTCCGGATCCCCGACCACGTCGTCACCCAGGCCCTGCTCGCCGCCCTCGGCGAACCGCTGGTGTCCAGCACCCTGCTGCTGCCCGGCGAGGAGGAGCCGCTGACTTTGGGCTGGGAGATCAAGGAACGGCTGGACCACGTGGTCGACGCGGTCGTCGACTCCGGTGACTGCGGCACCGAGCCCACCACGGTCGTCGACTTCTCCGGCGGCGAGGCCGAGATCGTGCGCCGGGGCACCGGCGACCCCGGGCGATTCGCCTAGCCCCGTACTTCGCGGGTCGCTGATTCAGGTCTGCAACCAGCGCGGTTGCATCACTTCTAGGCCGAGGAGGTCCAGCAGGTGGAGGTGGACTCCCCGGGCCATGAGGATGGTGGGCGGGTCGGTGGCGCTGCCGGTGCGCAGTTGCAGCCCGCCCAGGTGATACAGGATCATCCGGCCGGTCGGCCGCACCCGCTGGCCGTTTGGATACAGCCCCTGCATCCGGCCGTCGCCACCCAGCGCCCGCCGCACCTGCCGCTCGATCAGGCAGAAGACCAGCAGGGCCAGGCAGATCACCTGGACGAGGGCGGCGACGCGGCGGTTGTGCTGGACGAACACCGGGCTGACCGCCAGCGGGCCCTTGAAGTCGCCGTAGCGGCGCTTGGACCTGCTCGCCCGGCCGCAGCGCCGTGGCGGGGGTGAAGGCCCGCCCCTCGAAGCTCGCGGGCACCTGCCGTGCCGGACCGCTGGGCAGTTCGCCGGGGCGGGCGAGCGTGGTGACGAGCCGGTACAGCGTGGCCTGGGACGGCACGGGCACCGCACCGGGGCCGTGCTGTTCCTGAAGGATCTGGTTGATCAGCGGGAACAGGCCGTTGATGGTGCCTTTGGAACGCCCGCGCCGGCGGCGCAGCGCCTCACGGACGGCGGTGACGACCCGCTCGTCGGAGCGCCCGGTGGGGCTGGAAGCGCGGGTGGTGCGGTGGTCGAGGAGCCCCCACAGGCCTTGCTTGCGGTAGGCCAGGCGCATGCGCTGCACCGTGGTGCGCGAGACCCGCCCGAAGCCGAGCGCGGTCAGCTCTTCGGCCTTGGCCTGTTCCCGCTCGGCCAGCGTGTGCCGTGCGGGGGCGTACTGTTCCCGCACGGCTCCAGCACTGCCGGGCCCGTCGGCAAGGCCGCATTCGACTTCCCGCACATGCCGTTGCCAGGCCAGGGCCTTCTCCCGTGCCGCGGCGGGGGCGGTCTCGAACAGCCCCCACTGCGGGGCCGCCTGCGGTACATCGGCCCCGATGATGCTGAAGCCCGGGTCGGCGAACAGGTATCCGGCGAGCACGGCCTCACCGCCGCCGTCCGGGCCGACGAGATGGATCACCTGCCCGGACAAGGCGACTACCTGCCACTTCACACTGCGGAACCGGACCTGCGCCCCGACTTGCACCGATGGCCGGGCATTGCGCCGCGCGGTCACCAAGCTCCTCCCGCCGCGCGACCCGGGCCACCCCAGTCCGCAGGACCGACCAGGAGGCGTTCGTGCAGTGGCTTCTCCAGGTCTGTCTTCAGCTTTCCGTTCCATAAGGCGTGGAAGACGGCGGGGAGAATCTCGAGCGGATCGCCGGCCGCTTCTGTGCCCTCGATCAGCGGCCGCGGCCGCGCGAACGCCTCCACAACCGCGCGCGTCAGGCCGGGGCGGCCGGCGTTGCGGGGGTGGCGGTAGCCAGCCAGCCATTTCAGATTGGCGGCCACGACGTCGTCGAGCGGCGCAAGACGCCGGTAGGCCCAGCCGATCTCCTCACACGCCGCGCTCACCGCTTCGGCGGCCTTCGCTGCGCGGTCGCCACCGGCATCCGGGTGGCTGGGGCAGTCGGCCAGCAGACCCGTGCCGTCGCGGTACCGGGCGAACAACTGCGGCACCCAGGAGCGCACCCGGCCCCGTTCGTCGCGCCACAGCAGCCGCACCGGACGCCCCGCGAACCCGGTCACATCCGGGTCGCGGTCCAGGACCATCAGCTGCGTGCGTATCGCGTTCGACCCGGCCGCCACGTGCCGCCCGGTGGTCGCCGACCACCACAGCCCCGGCCCCCAGCGCCGTCCCGGGATCATCGGGAACGCCGACACCGGCGGCAACTCCTCGAACGCCACGGCCACCGCGGCATCCGCCCACCGCTGCTGAACCGACTGCCCCACCGGATCGAGAAAGACCGCTTCGAACCCGCTCCGACGATCCACGGCCACTCGCCCTGCCCGGCCCCCCGTTCGGGCCGCTCCTGTGCTGCTCATGTGCGTCAGCCAAGCCGCTCCTACCAGCAGGCGCAGCTGTCTTCAGGATTTCTGCCACAAACGAGTGCTCTATCAGCAAACAGTCGACGCCCCGCCCCCGCCGTTCTCAGCTGCCGTCCTCCTGCTTTCCCGCCGTCAGCATGCTCCTGAGTGCATCGGCGGGTATGTCGGTCCACCGGGCCACCTCCTCCAGCGGAACCCCGCCGTTGACCGCCGCCACCACCGTCCGCTTCCAAGCTGCCTCGATCAGACCGGCACTGTGATCCAGACCGCGCAGCAGTTGCCGGGCGACATCGGCGGTCGGCCCACTCTGCACACCGCGCAGTTGGAGCAGCTGCTCCTCGGCGCTGTCGATGAGGCTGCCGATCCGCGCCCGCTGCTCGGGCGGCACCACCGCCCGCCACATCGTCCCCGAGCCCGGCGCCCGCCTCTCCTTGCCGAGCACCCGCAACTGCCCGGCCATGGTCACCGGCTGATGTTCCTGGCGCACCCACCACGGATCGTCCGCATATCCGGGCGGGCCGCCGGCGCCGCGGCGCCGGCGGATGACGGCGCCCATCCAGGCGATCAGCGGACCGCCGTGATCCGCCGCTGCCAACGGCCCCAGCCACGTGCGCCCGACCCTCTCCCCGAGCCGGCGGCAGAACATCCCGTCGGCGGGTAGCGCCCGCGGCCGCCCCGCACCACTGTCCACCCACACCAGCTCGGCCATGGCCGGGTCCAGCAGCGCGTCGGCCACGGCCACCACCTCGGGAAAGACCACCGCATCCCGGGCGATCGCCCGCCACCACGAGAACTTCCCGTCCGCAGCCGCGTCTCCGTCGGCGACCTGGTGCAGGCGGGCGGGCCAGATCCGCTCCCGCTCCCAGGCAAGGGCCTGGTCCCACCACCGGCACACCACCGCGTACGCCAACCCGAACACTCTGTCCGGCGCCGCCCCGGTCCGGGACGCGCGCCGCGCCACCCCGTCCCAGCGCCGCCGCGCCACGACCACCTCCGGCAGACCCCGCAGGTCCAGGTGCTCGATGCCGCACCCGGCGTCTGCGTCCAGCCCCCACCGCCCGTGCCGGGCACACACCCGGCCCCACCGCTCCGCGTACCGCACCACCGCCTCGGCCCGGCCGGTCCGCCGTCCCGTGCACAGTCGGCACCCGAACACCACTGCCCCGCCCGAGGCGACCGTCCACCTGGCCAGAGGCCGGACCTCCGCCGCCCACCCGGCGACCTCGCCCGCCTCGCGGGCTAGGCCCGTACTTCGCGGGTCGGTGAATCGGATGGTTCGGTGGCCGGTCCGGTGTCCGGTCGGGGGTCTGTCGCGTTGGAGCGGGTGTGTCGATGACTTCCCGGTCCCCGCGGCCACGGACGGA
>NZ_JAVREL010000018.1:0-161506 GCF_031845365.1 Streptomyces litchfieldiae | reverse complement strand
CGGGCGTGCCTTCCCGACCCGCGTTCGCATCGCGGGCCTACTCGGTGACTTGACGATCACTCACTCGGGAAGGTACGCCCTTCGCACGCTCCCCGCGGAGCCGATCCACAAGTCATGAGCATTGCTCTGCCATGTCCACCGTGGAGATTCTCTTCTGACGGCCTACGCCACCGCCTCGTCGCAAACAGCACCAACACGCGGCGAGGCTTCGAACCCACGGTCCTTCTACACATCTTGTGCGTGTGCCCCCAGTAACGCGGCGACCGGTGACCGATGAGGACCTGGCAGCGCTCGTGCTCCTGCCATGCTTAGGGTGGCCGTGCACGTGGCCGGCGGCAACCGCCCGGACCGCACTGCACGCCACCCTCAAGTCGATTATTCAGCGGAGCCCACGCACACGACGTGGCTCAAACTGCGGAGGATGTACGCAACCATGGCGGAGCGGGTGCGGTCTTGGGCCGACGACGTGGAAGCGGCAGTCTCGACAGCGATGTCCGAGACCCTGCCGGCCGACCTGGCTTCCGAGGACCCGCTCGTGCGACGTTCGGACCGCGCCGATTTCCAGTCCAACGTTGCCCTCTCCCTCGCCAAGCGCCTCAAGCGCAATCCGCGGGACCTCGCGGCCGAGCTGCGCGACCGGCTGACTGGCGTCGAATGGGTCACCTCCGTCGAGGTGTCCGGGCCCGGTTTCCTGAACATCTTCCTGTCCCAATCCGCACTCCTCGATCGCCTGGCCTCGCGTCTGGACGACCCTCGGCTCGGCGTGCCCGAGACGCAGGCTTCGCAGGTCGCCGTGATCGACTACTCCGCGCCCAACGTCGCCAAAGAGATGCACGTCGGACACCTGCGGTCCACGCTGATCGGCGACGCCCTGGCACGCATCCTTGGATTCCTCGGGGCCACGGTCGTACGGCAAAACCATGTCGGCGATTGGGGCACCCAGTTCGGCATGCTGATCCAGTACCTCTCCGAGCACCCGGAAGCGTCCTGGCGGAACAAGGAGGTTGACCCGTCGACGACGGCCGGCGCCGTCTCCGCGTTGGACGCCCTGTACCGGGAGGCAAGGGCCGAGTTCGACGCCGACCCGGACTTCAAGGCCCGGGCCCAGCGTCGGGTCGTCGCCTTGCAGGCCGGGGATGAGGAGACCGTCGAAGCCTGGCGCGAGATCGTCGCGGAATCCGAGCAGGCGTTCCAGCAGATCTACGAACGGCTCGGTGTCCTGCTGACTCTTGACGACGTGGCAGGCGAGTCCTTCTACAACCCCTGGCTGCAAGAGGTCGTCGACGAACTGCGGGACAAGGACGTCCTGGAGGAGAGCGAGGGTGCCCTTGTCGTCTTCTTCGACGACATCCGAGGCCCCGAAGGACAACGCGTTCCCCTGCTGGTCCAGAAGAGCGACGGCGGCTTCGGATACGCCGCCACCGATCTGGCCACCATCCGCTACAGCATCCAGGAGCACGAAGGAACCCGGCTGCTCTACCTGGTCGACGCCCGCCAGGCACTCCATTTCAGGATGGTCTTCGAAACCGCCCGGCGCGCCGGCTGGCTCACCGACGACATCGAGGCCATCCACGTCCAGAACGGCACCATCAACGGCCCCGACGGCCGCCCCTTCAAGACCAGGGCCGGCGGCACCGTCCGACTGGCAGACCTGCTCGACGACGCACTCCGGCGCGCCCGCGAAGTCGTGGCGGAGAAGGACAGCGCACACGGCCCCGACGAGCTGGACGCCATCGCCCAACTGGTCAGCATCGGCGCCGTGAAGTACGCGGAACTCTCCACATCCCGGGTCAAGGACTACTCCTTCGACGTCGACCGCATGGTGAGCTTCAACGGGCAGACCGGCGTTTACCTCCAGTACACCCACACCCGGATCGCCTCGATCCTGCGCAAAGCCGAAGAGACCGGGGCCGGCCAGGGCCGGCTCCATCCCCACCTCGCCCTTGAGCCCGCCGAGCGCGCCCTCGCCCTGTCGCTGGACGAATTCGCGGCCGTTCTCAACAAGGTGGCGGCGACACTGGAGCCACACCGTCTCGCCGGCTACCTGTACGAGCTGGCCAAGGCATACACCACTTTCTACGAGTCCTGCCCCGTGCTCAAGGCGGACTCCGCGGAGACCCGGGCGAACCGGCTGACCTTGTGCCAACTGACCCGCCGCACACTCGCTCAGGGCCTGGAGCTCCTGGGAATCGCCGCCCCCGAACACATGTAGGTACCCAGCCCGCGCCCGCCCGCTTCGGCACAGTCCGGGCGGGCGCCATCGCCGTCACGAGACCGGTCGGCGTGTCCGGGTGATCGCGCTGCCACGTTTGCTCAACAGTTGGTTCGGTGACTCGGCCTGGCCGACGGGGCCCCGCGTCGGCGAACGGAGGAGAATCCCATGCGCGCGATCCGGAAAGTCCGCCACCTTCAGGCCGACGTGGGTGGCCTGAACGTCTTCTACCGCGAGGCCGGGCGCCCCGGGCGGCCGGCGGTACTGCTGCTGCACGGATTCCCCAGCTCCTCGCACACCTTCCGCGAGGTCATGCCCGCGCTGGCCGACGTCGCGCACGTGATCGCCCCCGATCTCCCCGGCTTCGGCCTGTCCTCATCGCCCACCGTCGACACGTACGACTACACCTTCGCGAACCTCTCGCGGACGGTCGAGGACCTGCTCGACCAGCTCGGGGCCGAGCGCTTCTTCGTCTACCTGCACGACTTCGGCGCACCGGTCGGCTACCACCTGGCCACCCGCTCCCCGCACCGCGTCCGCGGGCTCATCGTTCAGAGCGGCAACGCGCACCAGGAGGGCCTCGGCGAGCAGTGGGAGAGCGCCAAGGCGTACTGGGCCGACCCGACCGACGACAGGCGCGCCGAGCTGCCGGACTGGCTGAACTTCGCCGGCACGCGTGACCAGTACCTCGCCGGGCTGCCCGAGCGCCTGCGCGCGCTGCACCCCCCGGAGTCCTGGCACCTGGACTGGGAGCGCATGAGCCGGCCCGGCAACGTCGACGCGCAGTTCGCGCTGTTCACCGACTACGCCAACCACGTCGCCCGTTTCGAGGAGCTCGCCGAGTACCACCGGGCTCACCAGCCGCCGGCGCTCGTGCTGTGGGGACGGCACGACGCCTACTTCGACGTCCACGAGGTCCTCGCCTACCACCGCGCCCTTGAGCGCATGGACGCGCACATCTACGACGGCGGGCATCTCCTGCTGGAGACGCACGCGGCCGAGTGCGCCGAGCTCATGCGCGCGTTCGTGCTCGACAACGCCTGAGTGCGCCAGAAGTCGGTGCCCGCGGGGACCGGAACGGCCCTACCAGAGCGTGGCGATGAAGATGTTCGCCGTGGTGAGCAGCCCCACCGCCGCGAAGAGCGGCGTGGGCACGCGCTCGTCGTCGCGCCGGACGTAGACCAGCACGAGGACGGCCAGCAGCACGGCCAGCTTCACGGCGATCTTGGTGTTGTTGACCTCCTGGTCGTCCGCCTGGTTGAGGCCGACCAGCGCCACGCCCGTCACCAGCATCGTCAGCGCGCCGTGCAGCATGCCCGGCAGCATCCGCGCCTCGCCGGCGCCCAACGCCCGCAGCTGCGTGAGGAATCCGCCGAGCAGCGCGGCGATGCCGATGATGTGGAGGGCGAGAACGATGTTGAGCAGGACGTCCATGCTGCGGAGTTTACTGGTGCGGCTTATTGAGCCATTTCGGGTACTCCTGAGGTCTTGACGCGGTCCTGCCAGCGACATGACCATTCACTGGGAGCGCTCCCACACCCATGCCCACGTCCGCACTGCTGAAGGATCGAGCCGTGACCCACCGTCCTTCCCTCACCCCCCACGCGTCCCGCCGCGGCAAACGCGGCAGACGCCTCATGGGCGCAGCCCTCGCCGCCGGGCTGGCCACCAGCGCGCTCTCCGTCTCGACCGCGTCCGCCGAGGGCCCGGAGCTGATCAGCAACGGCGACTTCGCCTCCGGGGCGATCGCCCCCTGGTGGTCGACGCCCAACGCTCCCGCCGCGGTCGTTGACGGACGGCTCTGCGCGGAGGTTGAGGGCGGCACCGTCAACCCGTGGGATGCCATCGTCGGGCAGGATGGCCTTCCGCTGACCGCGGGTGAGTCGTACGAGCTCACCTACACCGCCTCGTCCTCGGTGCCGATCACGAGCCGCACCAACGTGCAGTTGGCCGAGGAGCCCTGGACCCAGGAGCTGGCCGCGCTCGACCCGGTCACCGAGACGGCCCAGACGTTCACCCATGTCTTCACCGCGAGCGCCGACTACACCGCCGCGCAGCTCGCGTTCCAGATCGGCGGCAGCGCCGATCCGTTCACCTTCTGTCTGGACGACGTCTCGCTGACCGGCGGCGCCGAGCCGCCCGTCTACGAGCCGGACACCGGCTCCCCGGTGCGCGTCAACCAGGTCGGCTACCTCACCAACGGCCCGAAGACCGGCACGTTCGTCACCGAGGCCACCGCCGCCCTGCCCTGGACGCTGAACGCCGCCGACGGCAGCGAGGCCGCCACGGGCACCACCACCCCGCTGGGCGTGGACCCGACCTCCGCGCAGAACGTCCACAGCTTCGACTTCAGCGACGTGACCGAGGCCGGCGACGGCTACACGGTGACGATCGACGGCCAGACCAGCGAGCCCTTCGCCATCGGCGACGACCTGTACTCCTCGCTGCGGAGCGACGCGCTGGCGTACTTCTACCACAACCGCAGCGGCATCGAGATCGACGCCGACCTGGTCGGCGCCGAGTACGCGCGCCCCGCCGGTCACGTCAACGTGGCGCCCAACCAGGGCGACGACGGCGTGACGTGCTGGGCGGCCGACCCCTGCGACTACACGCTGGACGCCGCGGGCGGCTGGTACGACGCGGGCGACCACGGCAAGTACGTGGTCAACGGCGGTATCTCCGTTGCCCAGTTGCTCTCCAGCTACGAGCGCACCCTGACCACCGAGGGCGCCGACGGCGAGCCGCTGGGCGACGGCGCGCTGGCCGTTCCCGAGCAGGGCAACGGCGTGCCGGACATCCTGGACGAGGCGCGCTGGCAGTTGGAGTTCCTGGTGTCGATGCAGGTGCCGGCGGGCGAGGAGCTGGCCGGCATGGCGCACCACAAGCTGCACGACCGGGAGTGGACCGGCCTGCCGCTGCGCCCCGACCAGGACCCGCAGCCGCGTGAGCTGCACCCGCCGTCCACCGCGGCGACGCTGAACCTGGCGGCCGCCGCCGCCCAGGGCGCCCGGCTCTTCGAGGAGTACGACCCCGCGTTCGCCGAGGAGCTGCGCACCGCCGCGGTCACCGCCTACGCGGCGGCCGAGGCGAACCCTGCCATCTACGCCGACCCGAACGACGGCGTGGGCGGCGGCGCCTACAGCGACAACAACGTGACGGACGAGTTCTACTGGGCCGCGTCCGAGCTGTTCATCACGACCGGCGAGGACGCCTACCGGCAGGACGTGCTGGGCTCCGAGGTGCACGGCGACGCGGAGGCGACGTTCCCGCGCGGCGGGTTCGGCTGGGGCTCCACCGCGGCGCTCGGCGCGCTGAGCCTGGCCACCGTGGACAACGGCCTCACCGCCGACCAGTTGGCCGGGGTGCGCGCCACGCTCGCCGAGGCGGCCGACGGGTTCGCCGCGGACGCGCAGGCGGCGGCGTACGGCGTGCCGCTGGCCGGCGCGGACAACTACGTGTGGGGCTCCAACAGCCAGGTCATGAACAACATGGTCGTCCTGGCCGTCGCCCACGACCTGACCGGGGACAACACGTACCGCGACGCGGTGCTCAGCGGCTTCGACTACCTGCTGGGCCGCAACCCGCTCAACCTCTCCTACGTCACCGGCTACGGCGAGCGCGACGTGGAGAACCAGCACCACCGCTTCTGGGCCAACCAGCTCAACGCCAGCCTGCCGAACCCGCCGGCCGGCTCGGTGGCGGGCGGCCCGAACAGCGCGCTCCAGGACCCGATCGCGGAGGACATGCTCCAGGGCTGCGCCCCGGCGATGTGCTACATCGACCACATCGAGTCCTACGCGACCAACGAGGTCACGATCAACTGGAACGCCCCGCTGGCCTGGCTCGCCTCCTACGCCGACGACCTGGGCGCCGGCGAGGGCGACACGGGCGAGGAGCCCGCGACGTGTGAGGTGTCCTACAACTCGTACCGGTGGAACAGCGGCTTCACCTCGTCGGTGACCATCAAGAACACCGGGACCACGCCGATCAGCCCCTGGGAGCTGACCTGGACGTTCGCCGACAACCAGCGGATCACGAACGCCTGGAACGCGTCGGTCACCCAGACCGGCCGGGACGTGGTGGCCCGCCCGGCCGCCTGGAACGGCACGGTTCAGCCCGGCGGTTCGGTGAACTTCGGCTTCCAGGGCACCGCCTCGGGCGCCGTCGCCGATCCGCAGTCCTTCTCGCTCAACGGGGGCGCCTGCACGACCGGTTAGCCACCCCCCACACCGCCGTCCCGCCACCCGCCCTTCAGGCGGGGCGGCCCCGGGCCTGCCGGCCTCAGCGCCGGCAGGCCCGGCCTTTTTGTCGGGCCGCTCGCACCGCCACCCGCACCGCCACCCGCACCGCCGCTCGCACCGTCCGGGCACCGCCTACCCTTGGCGGCATGCCCGTCGCACGCACCAGGAAGCCCAAGAACGGCAAGAAGCCCAGCGGCCGGGGCGGCGCCCGGCCGCCCGGCCCGCCCCGGCCCGCCGTCGCCCGGCGGGGCGGCGGCCCGCGCCGGCTGGCCGCGGCCCTGCTGGCCGCGGCCCTGGTGTGCGTGCTCACCGTCGCCGCGCTCTCCGCGCTGTCCCCGGACTCCGGCGGCTCGGCGGACTCCGGGGGCTCGGGCGCCTCGGGCGAGGAGGGCGTCGAGCCGCTGCCCGAGGACCACCCGGCGCTGGAGCTGGCCCGCCGCGACGCCGGCGACCCGCTGGCCCTCGGTGAGACCGACGCCCCGGTCGTCATGATCGAGTACGTGGACTTCCAGGACGCGTTCAGCGGCATCCACGCCCGCGACACCCACGACCAACTGGTGTCGGAGTACGTGGACGCGGGCGTGCTGCGCATCGAGTTCCGCAACTACCCCATCTACGGCCCGGAGTCCGACGCGGCGGCGCGCGCCGCCTGGGCCGCGGGCCGACAGGGCCGGTTCTGGGAGTTCTACGAGGCGGCGCTGGCCGAGGAGTTCCACCAGAACAGCGGCCGGTTCGACGAGGACGGCGTGCGCGAGCTGGCGCGGCAGGCGGGGGTCGCCGACCTGGACCGGTTCGCCGCGGACATGGACTCCGAGGAGGCGGGCGAGGCGGTGGGCCGGGACGCCGAGGAGGCGTTCGACCTGGGCGTGACGAGCACCCCCTCGTTCCTGATCAACGGGCAGGCGCTTCAGGGCGCGCGGCCCATGGACGAGTTCCGGGAGCTGATCGACCAGTTGTCCGAGGCCGAGCAGTAGTCACAGATCTCGCAGGATTGATCACACAGCGCCAGGGTTACCGAGCTCGCTCGATCAACTCCCGACAGTATCCATGGGATTGGCACCAATCCCGGTCGGACGGCCAGGAGCCGCCCCGCGCCAGGTCTACCGTCCACGTCCATGGCTCAGCATCGCAAGCAGCGGCACAAGCGGCGCCCATGGCACCGGCGGACCCTCCGAAAACCCATGCCTGCCGCCCTGCGCGCCGCCGCCACCCTCACGCTGGCCGGCGCCGCGTCGGCCGCCGCGTTCGACGGCTCCGCCCTGGCCGACCCCGAGCCCTCGCTCGCCGAGGTCGAGGAGCGCGTGGACGCGCTGCACCGGGAGGCCGAGGAGGCCACCGAGGAGTACAACGACGCCACCGAGGCCGTCCGGCGGGCCGAGGCGGAGATCGACCGGCTCGCCGACCGGGCCGCCCGCCGCACGGCCGAGCTGAACGAGGCCCGCGACCAGCTCGGTTCGCACGCGGGCGCCGAGTACCGCAACGGCGGGCTGCCCGCCTCCCTCCAGCTCGCCCTGTCCACCGAGCCCGACGACTTCCTCAGCCGCGCCGCGGTGCTCGACCGCAGCGGCGACCACTCGGCGCGCACGGTCGCCGGGATCGAGAACGGGCTGCGCGAGCTGGACCAGTTGCACGCCGAGGCGGCCGAGCGGTCCGAGGAGCTGACCGACGCCCGGGAGCGCGCCCGCGAGCAGCGGGAGCTGATGGCCGACCGGCTGGCGGAGGCCGAGCAACTGCTGGCCGAGCGCACCGCCGAGGAGCGGGAGCGGCTGCTGGGCGTGTCGGGCACGGAGACCGTCCCGGCCGACGCGGCCCCGCCGGTCGCCGCCCTGAGCGAACGCGCCGCGGCGGCCGTCGCGTTCGCCTACGCCCAGTTGGGCAAGCCGTACGGCTGGGGCGCGACCGGGCCCGCCGCCTACGACTGCTCCGGCCTCACCCAGGCCGCGTGGCGCGCCGGCGGGGTCGCCCTGCCGCGCACCAGCTACCGCCAGGTCGACGCGGGCACCCGGATCTCCCGTGCCCAACTCGCCCCGGGTGACCTGGTGTTCTACTACTCCGGGATCAGCCACGTGGGCATCTACGTCGGCGACGGCCAGATCATCCACGCCTCCCGCCCGGGCACCCCGGTGCAACTGGCGCCGGTCGACTCGATGCCGTTCGCGGCAGCGGCCCGCCCGGCCTGAACGCGCCTGACCCGCCGCGCGGGGGCCCGCCCGGCCGCCGTTCCGCACCCCTCACCGATCGTCAGCCGAACGGGGAAGTCCCGGACGGGAGTTGACGCGAGTCCGCCACCCCCGGCCCGGCTACCGCCCGCCGGGGCACGGCCGTGGCAGACTGGCCGACCCACCGACCCACCGGTCCCCCACCCGATGACGAAAGGTCGGACTTCCCCATGTCCTTGACGGAACGACTGGGCGGTCCCGCCGCCCGCGGCGCCCTGCCCGGCACCGGCGGCCCCGGCGGCGGCGCCCGGGAGGCCATGGCCCGCTACGCGACGCTCCCACTGCGGCTCTTCCTCGGCCTGACCTTCCTGTACGCCGGCATCGACAAGTTCACCGACGCCGGCCCGTTCAGCGCCGCGATGAGCACCGACGCGATGGAAGGGATGCTCACCGCCACCCGCGACGAGGCGGCGGCGGGCTGGCTGGCCGGCCTCGCCCTGGACCACCCGGCCCTGTTCACAGGCGGGATCGCCGTGGCCGAACTGGCGGTCGGCGCGGGCGTGCTGCTCGGCGTGGTGACACGGCTGGCGGCGGCGGGCGGCGCGCTGCTGTCGCTGTCGTTCTGGCTCACCGTGAGCTGGCCGGCCGAGCCCTACTACCTCGGCCAGGACCTGCCCTACCTACTGGGCTTCGCCACCCTGGCGCTGGCCGGCGGCGGCCCGTTCTCCCTGGGCCGCGTGCTCACGGCCCGCCGGGCCCAGCGGAGCGGCCGATTGTTCGCCTGACGCGGGCTTCTTCCCGCGGGCGCGCCGCACCACGAACGTGGCCACCGCCACCGTCGCCGCGGCCAGCAGCGCGGCGGGCAGCAGCGCCAGCCGCACCGGCAGCGGCACCTCGCCGCCGCCGGTGGCCCGCACCAGGTGTGCCACCGCGATGCCGATCAGGGCCAGGCCGAGCACCAGCCGGGCCGGTTCGAACCGGTGCCGCCGCAGCGGCGCGTTCTTCGCGCTCATCCCCGCTCCACCACCACATGGCCGATGCCCATCTCCAGCCGCAGCTCGATGGTCCCGGCCGGCTCCGCGTCCGGCTGGGCCGGATACTGCGTCGTGTCGTCCCGGCCGAGCCCGCCCCAGGAGTCCTCCAGGCCGCGGGCGCCGGCGGCCTCGTCCGTCTCGTAGGAGAACGCGCCCATGCCGATCTCCGTGGTGACCTCGACGTCCGCGCCGAGCGGCACCTCGACCCGGATCTGGCCGGCCCCGGCCTCCACGGAGGTGGACAGCCGCTGCCCCTCGGCCAGTTGCAGCGCGGTCAGGTCCAGCACGGCGTCGCCGGTGCCCAGCTCGTACGCGTCGCGCACGGCCGACACCTCGTCCGGCCGCCACTCGGTGGAGGTCCAGCTCGTCGTGATGTTGTCCGGCAGGGTGGACGCGCCCGCCAGCAGCCCGCCGGTGAGGATCACCGCGACGACCGTGCCGCCGCCCAGCTTGCCGGCGAACGCGCTGAACACCAGGCCCACGCCGAACACCCCGAGCGCCGCGGCCAGTCCGACGACCAGGCTGTCGCCCAGCGGCTCGCGCTCCCAGGACACGGCCGTGCCGATCACGCAGGCGCACATCGCCAGCAGGAGCAGCAGCGCGCCCAGCCGGAACTCGCGCGGCTCCGGCGGCTGCGCCGGGGGCCGCGGCACGGGCCGGGCCTCGCGCGGCGTCCAGACGCCGGGGGGAACGGCCGGGCCGGGCGCGTAGTCGCCCGGCCGGGCGTCCGCCGGGCCCCACAGATAACCGCCCGCCGCGCGCTCCGCCGCCGAGCCCGGCGCCACGCGCCACCAGGCCGGGCCGACCGGCGCGGGCGGCGGCTGCGCCTCCGGCGGCGCCTCGGCGACGACCTGCGCGGTCGCCGCGTCCACCGGCGCGCCCCCGGCGCCCGCGACCTGGGTCTCGGTCCGCCGCCGCGACCAGTAGGCCGCGCCGGCCAGCGCCCCGAAGACCATGATCGAGAACCAGGTGGCCTCGCCCCGGTCGCCCAGCGACGCCAGCAGCAGCCCGAAGCCCGCGACGATGAACAGCAGCGCCGTCAGGCCCGGCCCCTCCACGCGCCCGGACAGCATCCGGCGGCCCTCGTTCTCCTCCTCGCGCTCGAACGGGATCAGCAGCCAGGCGATGCCGTAGGCGACGAAGCCCAGGCCGCCGATCACCGAGAGCACCGCCAGCGGCACCCGGAAGATCACCGGGTCGAGGTTGTAGTACCGACCGACGCCGCCGCACACGCCGCCGATCACCTTGTGGCGGCGGCTGCGCGTCAGCCGGAGCCCCCCCGGCGCGTCGGCCGCCGGCTCCGTCGTCAGGTCGTCGGTCATGCCCACCATGGTGACGCAGCGGCGCGCCGGCCGTATCCGGGGGCGCCCCGGATCGTTCCCTGACGCGATCCTGGGGGCACCCCTGATGTCCGGACGCCACCATCCGTGTGACGATCGGGGACATGACGACCGCCACCCCCACCGGCGCCGCCCTGGACGAGGCACCGGTGCGCAAGCTCTACCGCAGCGCCGAGGGACGCTGGCTCGGCGGCGTAGCACAGGGCCTGGCCGGGCATCTGGCGCTGCCGGTCTCCTGGGTGCGGATCCTGTTCTTCGCGCTGATGCTGGCCAACGGTCTGGGCGTGCTGCTGTACGGGCTGTTCTGGTTCGTCGTGCCGCTGGGCGCGCCGGGGCCCACCGCGCAGCCGGCGCCGGTCCCCCGGCGGCTGCTGCGCCGGCCGGACAAGGGCCAGTTGGTCGCGTTCGTCGTGCTGGCCGCCACGCTGGGCGTGCTGGCGGCGAACGTCCAGTTCCCCATCCAGGACGGCTATCTGTGGCCGCTGCTGATCATCGGCGTCGGCGCGGCCACCGTCTGGCGGCAGGCGGACAACTCCCGCCGCGCGCACTGGGCCGCGGCCACCCGCCGCAGCCGCTGGCTGCCGCTGCTGCGCAGCGCGGCGGGCGCCGTGCTGGTGTGCCTGGGCGTGGGCAGCTTCGTGGTCGGGCGCAGCGCGTCGGAGTCCACGGAGGATCTGAGCCTGGTCTTCCAGGCGTCGGTGGCGCTGCTCGTCGGCGTCGCGCTGCTGGTCGGGCCGTATCTTGTCCGCATGGTGCAGGACCTCTCCGAGGAGCGGACGATGCGCATCCGCGCCCAGGAACGGGCCGAGGTGGCCGCGCACATCCACGACTCGGTGCTGCACACGCTGACGCTGATCCAGCGCAACGCGGAGAGGCCGCGCGAGGTGGCCAGGCTGGCCCGGGCCCAGGAGCGGGACCTGCGGGCCTGGCTGTACAAGTCCGCCGAGTCGCCCAAGGCGGCCGAGGAGGACGACGAGCCGCGGACGTTCGCCGCCGCCGTGCGCGCCACGGTCGCGGAGGTGGAGGACCACCACGGGGTGCCCATCGAGGTCGTCTGCGTCGGGGACTGCCCGGTGGACGACGCGCTGGTCGCCCAGTTGCAGGCCGCGCGCGAGGCGATGGTCAACGCCGCCAAGTACGGTGGCGAGGGCGGCCCCGTGCGGGTCTTCGCGGAGGTCGAGGGGCGTACTGTCTTTGTGTCGGTGCGCGACCGCGGCCCGGGCTTCGACCCGGACTCGGTGCCGGGGGACCGGATGGGCGTGCGCGAGTCCATCATCGGCCGGATGCAGCGCAACGGCGGCACCGCGCGGGTGAAGTCCACGCCGGGCGAGGGCACAGAGGTGGAGCTGACGATGGAGCGATCGGAATGAACGGGACACCCCACGGGACACCCGGAACGCGGCGGGCGCGCGTGGTCCTCGTCGACGACCACCGCATGTTCCGCGCCGGCGTGCAGGCGGAGATCGGCCGCACCGAGGAGACGGGCGTCGAGGTGGTCGGCGAGGCCGGCGACGTGGACCAGGCGGTGAGCGTGATCAAGGCGGCCCGCCCCGACGTGGTGCTCCTCGACGTGCACCTGCCGGGCGGCGGCGGCGTGGAGGTGCTGCGCCGCAGCGCGGACCTGATGTCGGCCGCCGAGGACCCGGTGCGTTTCCTGGCGCTGTCCGTCTCGGACGCCGCCGAGGACGTCATCGGCGTGATCCGCGGCGGCGCGCGCGGCTATGTCACCAAGACGATCACGGGTGCCGACCTGGTGGACGCGATCTTCCGGGTGGCGGACGGCGACGCGGTGTTCTCGCCGCGGCTGGCGGGCTTCGTGCTGGACGCGTTCGCCTCCTCGGAGGCGGCCCCGGTGGACGAGGACCTGGACCGCCTGACCCAGCGCGAACGCGAGGTCCTGCGCCTGATCGCGCGCGGCTACGCGTACAAGGAGGTGGGCAAGGAGCTGTTCATCTCGGTGAAGACGGTCGAGAGCCACGTCTCCGCGGTGCTGCGCAAGCTCCAGCTCTCCAACCGCCACGAGCTCACCCGCTGGGCGACGGCCCGCCGGCTGGTGTGACGCGGCGCCCCCGGCGGGCCGCCTTCGGCGCGGTCGCCACCGAACTGTCGCTGCTGAGCGACCGCCGGCTCGCGGACGCCGTGGCGTCGGCGACCGCCCTCGGGTCCGGAATCGGCGGCCGGGCGGCGGAGCTGGAGATCGCGGGCACACCGGTCTTCGCCAAACGGGTGCCGCTGACCGACCTCGAACTGCGCCCGGAGCACGCCCGGTCGACGGCGAACCTCTTCGGGCTGCCGCTGTTCTACCAGTACGGCATCGGCTCGTCCGGATTCGGCGCCTGGCGCGAGCTGGCCGCGCACACCATGGCCACCCACTGGGTGCTCACCGGCGCCTGCGCGGACTTCCCGCTGCTGTACCACTGGCGGATCCTGCCCGACTCGCCGCCGGCAGGGTTCACCGACGTGTTCGGGGGCATCGACGGGGCGGTGGCCCACTGGGAGGGCTCGCCCGCCGTGCGGACGCGGCTGGAGGCCATCGCCCGGGCGTCGTTCAGCCTGGTGCTCTTCCTGGAACACGTGCCGTGGACGCTCGCCGACTGGCTGGCCGACCACCCCGGCGCCGCGTCCTCCTGGGTGGGTGAGTCCCTGCTGCGCGGCACCGCGTTCATGAACTCCCGGGGTCTTGTCCACTTCGACGCGCACTTCCGCAACGTCCTCACGGACGGCCGCCGGCTCTACTTCAGCGACTTCGGCCTCGCGCTCAGCTCCGCGTTCGACCTGTCCCCCGCCGAGGCCGCGTTCCACGCGCGGCACCGCGTCTACGACCCCTGCTACGTGGTCAACCACCTGCGGCGCCACCACCTGCCGCACACCCCCGGCCCGGACCACCCGACCACGATCCTCGGCACCTTCCACCGCCGGCTGCTCGACGAGAGCAAGCGGACGCCGTTCCCGGCCGAGGAGATCGAGAAAGCCCTGGAACGGCACCCGTTGAGCGTCTGACGTCCCGAGGATGACGGACACCGCACCACGGGGCGACCTGCGCCCGCCGAGCATCAACGCCGACGAGAAGACGACGCTGCTGGCGTTCCTCGACTACCTCCGCGAAGCGGTCGCCGCCAAGGCGGCCGGCCTGCCGGAGCAGACGGCCCGCACCCCCGGGGTGCCGTCCGGCACGAGCCTGCTCCGCCTGGTCAAACACCTGACGGCGGTCGAGTTCAACTGGTTCACCTGGTCCTACACCGGCGCCGAAGTCCCCCTGGCGGATGACGAGTCGGACGTGCCCCCCGACGAGACGGCGGCCACGCTCCTCACGGCCTACCGCGAAGCGATCGCCCGCTCCAACGAGATCGCCCGGGCATGCGACGACCTGAACCGCCCCGGAGCGCGCTCGTTGCGGGAGACACCACCGCCGACGATGCGCTGGATCCTGACCCACATGATCGAAGAAACGGCCCGCCACGCCGGCCACGCGGACATCCTCCGCGAACAGATCGACGGCACGACGGGCCGGTAGGGCCCCAACCTCGCCCCGCACTGCCGCTCCCGACGGCCCGCGGCGACTGGATCCCTCTCCTGGGCGACTGTCCGGCGACCGGCTAGGGTTTCCGACGGAAGGTCAGTAACCGTGCCAGTACCGGGGGTCATTGCCATGCCAGCTCGTCAGATCAGCACGGCCACGGCGGTCGCCGCTCTCCTTCTCCTCACCGCCTGCGGTGGCTCCGACGACGGCGACGATCCCATCGCGGGTGTGGAGGAGAGCGCCGAGGAGTCCCCGTCCGAGGACGCGGAGGAACCCACCGGGGAGGAAACCCGGCCGGCCGACGACGGCCGTCCGGAGATCAACCTGCCGGAGGACGTGGAGCTGGTCTTCGACTGGGAGACCCCCGCGGACCCGGACGAGGCGACGGCACTGAGCGACGCGGCCAACTACATCCGCAGCATCGCCCTGGGCGTCGTCGAGCAGGACCCCGATCACCCGATTTACCAGGGCTACTCGACCGGCGCGGCGCGCGACTACGCGCGGACCCAGATCGGTCTGTGGGTCGACGGTGGCTGGACGATGCACGGCACCGACCGTTTCTACGCGCCCGAGATCCGGCGGCCCGAGAGCGGTGACACCATCGGCGTCGAGTTCTGTCACGACGAGTCGCAGATGCTGGGCAAGGACGCGGAGACCGGCGAGGCGCTGCCGCCCACGGAGTACGAGGGAGACGAGCACCTCTACCACTACACGATCGTCATGGCACCGGCTCCGGGCGTCGAGGGGTTCTGGCAGGCGCAAGGTGTTGAGGTCGAGGAGGAGGCGGCGCAGTGCCGCGAGTGAGGCGTCTGCCCCTCTCGGTGGGCGCCGTCGCCGGTCTGGCGCTGGTCCTTCTCCTGCCGGGGCAGGCCGCCGCCGGCCCCGTTGACCGCGGCGAGGGCGACCAGGAAGGACCGGCCGGCGGACGCGACGGGCAGACCATCCACGCGGAAGCCGTCGTATTCGACGAGAGCGCCAACGGCCGGGGCGATTCCGCCGGGCCGCTCACCAGTACTTCGACCTCCTGGTCGCCACCACCCTGCTGGTACGCCCCCACCTGGACTCCGGAGCAATTACGCGCCCACGCCGAGGAGTTCTGGGACCCGGCGAGCCAGCCCGCCGGGCACGGCCAGTCGGCGCTCGGCTGGATGTGGGACCACTACGACGAGGGCAATCCGTACACCGGCTTCAACGAGGAGGAAGCGGGAAACGGCATGTGGTGGGGCCCCGTCGAGAACGAGAACCACCCGGACATCATGGAACGCCTGTCGTGCAGCGAGATCCCCTTCTGGGTCGAGACCGGTGACGTCCCCGATGTCGAGAACGCCCTCAGTCCGGAAGTCCTGGCGGAGCTCGCCTACGAACGCCTCCGCGTCCCCGGCACCTCCGTCGAGCTGAGTCCGGCCGATCTCGACGGTCAGGTGGTGAACCTCGCCACCTGGGCCTGGTCGGACGGCGGTGACTTCGCCCCCGTCTCCGTGACCGCCAGACTCGAGAGCTGGGGCATCTGGGCCACCACCACCGCGCGCCCCGTTTCGCTCAGGCTCGATCCCGGGACCGGGGACGCCGTGTCGCATCCCGCGTCCGGGGAGTGCGCGATCGGTGCGGACGGGGCCGTTGGCAGTCCGTTCGATCCCTCCCGTGCCGAGGACGACCCGCCGTGCGGGGTGACGTACCTGCGCGCCACCCCCGCCGGCGAGACCTATCCGCTCACCGCGAGCATCACGTGGGAGATCGGCTGGGAGGGCTCCGACGGCTCGGGCGACGTGCTCCCGGACGCCGTCTTCGAGACGACCTATGACGTCGAGGTCCAGGAGATCCAGGCCATCGTCCGCTGAGCGCCGGGCGCCGCGGTGGTGGCCGTCACCCCCATTCGACCGGGTGGCCGTCGCCCTGGACGCCGACGCTGCGGACGTCGGCCAGCAGCACCACCGGGCGCTGCCAGATCTCGCGGTCCAGGCCCGCGGCCGTCAGCTGCTCGCGGACGCCTCCCACAGCCCGCCCACGTTGTGGTGGGACTTGATGTTCGCCGTGCCGGTGCCGCCGCCGGACTCCACCACGTCCGGACAGAGCGTGCCCTGCACCAGGAACGCCACGCCGATGGCCTTGCCGACGGGCAGTCCGTCGCGCCGGACGGCGGTGCCGACGCCGACATCATCGAAGCGCTTCGATGTTCAGTCAGGGCCCTGATTCTGTCAAGAGATCGCGCGACAACGGCTTGGTGCGCCCGCTGAAACCCCTCGGCAACGATGCCAATTCCCCTCGAACTTCTGCCGCAAGGCTTGTGCGCTCCGCTGAGGGCTCCTAGCCTCAACCGCGTCGAAGCGCTTCGATCATTCGTCTTACCTATGAGCTGAGGAGGGTCGCTGACGTCATGCCGAACCCACGCTCCGGGCTGAGCCGGAGAAGTTGGAGAGGCTGCCGCCGCAGGACGTGCTCCACCAGTTCGTGGTACGCCGCCAGCGGCCAAGTGCCCAGCCTCGCCGTACAGACCGCCGTGGTGATCCTCGCGCTGCTGCGCGTCGCCGTCCTCCCCCCCTTCGTCCGGCGGCACTTCACGAAGGGCATGCTCATCGGCGCCGTCAAGGGCTGAAACGTCCCCCCACAGATCCCGCCCCCACACCAAGAGGAGACAGCCGGTGACCGCGCTCAGCGACGCGCCCAGGGGCGGTTGCACACCGTCAACCTCGCTGGGGCGGACTCATTCATCCAGGCGATGTCCGTGTGCCGCGCGAGTCGAAGACCAACCTCTCGTACCCCTCGTATCCATCGCGAAGGAGAACATCATGCGACGACGCGCGTTCACCGCCTCCCTCGGCGCGGCCGCGGTCGCGGTCGCGGCCGGCGCCCTGCCCGCCCCGGCCTTCGCCAAGCCCGGCCGGCAGTCCAAGGACGCCTACACCTGGAAGAACGTCGTAGTCAACTGCGGCGGGTTCGTGCCCGGCATCATCTTCAACGAGACCGAGCCGAACCTCATCTACGCCCGCACCGACGTCGCCGGTGCCTTTCGGTGGCAGGAGGACACCCGGACCTGGAAGCAGCTGATGGACTGGGTCAGCCGCGACAAGTGGGGCTACCAGGGCGTGGTCTCGATGGCCTCCGACCCGGTCGAGACCGACCGCGTCTACGCCGCGGTCGGCGCTTACACCACCGACTGGGACCCGAACAACGGCGCCGTCCTCTACTCCGATGACCGCGGCGAAACCTGGGGCGTGGCCGAACTACCGTTCAAGCAGGGCGGCAACATGCCCGGCCGCGGCATGGGCGAGCGCCTGGCCGTCAACCCCGCCGACAACGCCGAGCTCTACCTGGGCACCCCCAGCGGGAACGGGCTGTGGCGCTCGCGCGACTACGGCCGCACCTGGGCGGCGGTCGAGAACTTCCCCAACCCCGGCAACTTCGTCGTCGACCCCACCAACGACTACCTGGCCGACAACCAGGGCGTGATCTGGATCGACTTCGACCAGATCGGCGGCAACATCTATGTGGGCGTGGCCGACCCGGACGACCCGCTGTACGTGTCCGAGGACGGCGGCGCGACCTGGCAGCCCGTGCCCGGCGCGGCCGAAGCGCTCGGCGTGGTGGACGGGAACCGCACCATCCCCAAGCAGTCCGCGGTGGACAACGCGAACGGGTACCTGTACATCGTCACCGGCTGGGACCCCGGCCCCTACAACGGTGCACCCGCCTCGGGCAACGGCGGCCAGATCTGGCGGCTGGCGACCCAGACCGGCGAATGGACCGACGTCACCCCCGCCTACAACCCGCGAGGTCCGATCCCCGGCTTCGGCGGTGTGACCGTCGACCGCCAGAACCCCGGCACGCTCATGGCGGCCACGTGCAACAACTGGGCGCCCGACGAGATCCTCTACCGCTCCACCGATTCGGGCGAGACCTGGCAGATCAGCTGGGACTACGCGGAGGGCGAGGAGCGCACCGACCGCTTCGTCATGGACAACACCGGCTCACCGTGGCTGGACTGGCGCGGCGAAGACCAGGGCCCGGCGTACGCGGTCAAGCACGGGTGGATGATCGATGGACTGGCGATCGACCCGCACAACTCCGACCGCATCATGTGGGGCACCGGCGCCACCATCTGGGGCACCGAGAGCCTCACGCGATGGGACACCCAGGGCGAGCTGATCGGCCAGAACGAGGCCGGCGAGCGCATCGCCCTGCCCGTCGAGAAGTTCACGGTCGGGGTGCGGGCCGAAGGGATAGAAATGACCTGGGTCCGCGACCTCGCGGCGCTCGGCGGCACCCTCGTCTCCGCCATGGGCGACGTCAACGGCTTCGTCCACACCGACCTCGACCGGGCCGAGCAGATGATCCACTCCGGCTGGGGCGGCACCAGTCTCGACTACGCCGCGTCCGACCCGGACGTCATCGTCGGCAGCGGGGACGTCAACGACGTGGACAGCCACGTCATCGTCTCCACCGACCGCGGCAAGACCTGGCAGGAGGCGACACGGCTCGAAGGCGCCCAGGGCAACAGCGGCGGCGTCGTCGCGATCACCGCCGACGCCGCCGCGCTCCTGTGGTCCCCCAGCAGCACCGACATCACGCCGGTCCACAGCACCGACCTGGGCCAGACCTGGAACCCGGTCCAGGGACTCCCGGCAGGGGCCAGGATCCGGTCCGACCGCGTCAACCCGTCGGTCCTGTACGCCTTCTCCGGCGGCAGGTTCTTCCGCAGCACCGACGCGGGCGCGACGTTCACCGACACCGGGGCGACCGGCCTGCCCGCCGAAGGCGTCGACGACTTCAGGGTCGCACCCGGCCACCAGGGCCATGTCTGGCTCGCCGGGCGCAGCGACAAAGCGGAGGTCGCGACCGGCTTGTGGCGCTCCAAGGACGGCGGCACGACCTGGCAGCGCATCCGCGCGATCGATTTGGCGATCGGTGTCGGCTTCGGCAAGGCCGCCGAGCGATCCGGTTACCCGGCGATCTACACCTCGGCCACGGTCGCAGGCCAGGACGGCATCTTCCGCTCGACCGACGGCGGCGACCGCTGGTTCCGCATCAACGACGACGCCCACCAGTGGGCCTTCGCCGGAAGCGCCATCACCGGCGACCCGCACATCTTCGGCCGCGTCTATCTGTCAGCACGCGGCGTGATCTACGGCGACATCGCCGACTGACGGAGCAGGCCGCCCCGCGCGACGCGGGGCGGCCTCCAACCCGAAGGCCGACGCCGGCGCCGGCAGCCACATCCGGCCCGACTGGATTGAACACCGCGTGAGGGAGAACGAACATGACCGGAACGCACCGCGAGAGCCTGCCCGGATGGGTGAAGGAGGCGAGCCTCGGCATCTTCATCCACTGGGGACCGTACGCGGTTCCCGCCTGGGCCGAGCCGGAACACGTGGCAGGCGAACCCGAGCCCGAAGGCGGGTGGTTCAAGCACTGCTCCTATGCCGAGTGGTACGCCAACACCATCCGCATCGAAGGGTCGCCGGCGGCGGCGCACCATGCCGAGGTCCACGGGTCGGCGCCTTACGAGGACTTCCTCGACCAGTGGAAGGCCGAAGCCTACGACCCCGCCGCATGGGCGCGGCTGTTCCGGGCACTTGGGGCGGACTACGTCGTGCCCGTCACGAAGCACCACGACGGGGTGACGCTGTGGGACGCCCCCGGCAGCGACGGCTTCAACACCGTCGACCGCGGCCCGAAGCGCGACCTGCTCGGCCCGCTCGCGGAGGCCGTGCGCGCGGAGGGGATGCGCTTCGGCGTCTACTACTCCGGCGGCCTCGACTGGTCGATCACCGACTACCCGCCGATCGTGGAGGGCGAGGACATCTGGCGGTTCCGCCCCAACGACGCCGCCTACGCCGCCTACGCCACCGCGCACGTCCGGGACCTGATCGACCGCTACGCGCCCTCGGTGCTCTGGAACGACATCGAATGGCCCGAGGCGGGCAAGGAAGACGGCTCGCTCGTCGACCTGATCGCCCACTACCGCGACGCGGTCCCCGACGGGATCGTGAACGACCGCTGGGGCGCCGACGTCTGGGACTACCGCACGAGCGAGTACTCGATGGGCGCCGACCACGAGACCGGCTCCGGCTGGGAGCACAACCGCGGACTCGGATCCTCCTTCGGCTACAACCGGGTCGAGGACGAATCGTTCACCCTCAGCCCCCGCGAGCTGGCGAAGCACTACGCGGACGTGGTTTCCCGTGGTGGCCGGCTGCTGCTCAACGTCGGACCCGATGCCGCCGGCCGCATCCCCGACGTCCAGGTCCGCACCCTCGAAGGCGCGGCCGCGTGGATGACCGGGGTGAAGCCGTACACCACCGACCGGCGGTTCCCGGGTGACGCCGAAGTCACCGTGTCCGCCGAGGCCGACAACTGGTACCGGACCTGGGCGAGCGGCGACAAGCTCGTCGTGATCGCCGACCGGCCCGAAGCCGTCCGCGTCACCGCGCCGGGCTACGAGACCGTGGCCATCGCCCTGCCCGAACAGGAGCGGTGAACAGGGCCGCCCGCTGCTACGCGCTCCGCGTTTCCGGCCTCGCCAGTCAGGACCCCGGTCCGTCCCCGGGGCTCACCGCCCCAGGGACGGACCGGTCCCGCATCCGCACTCATCCCGGAAGGACACCATGAAACGCTTACTGCGCATCCGATCGCGGATCGCCTTGGCGGCGGCCGCGATCGCGGCCATGGTCATCACCGCCACCCCACCGGCCACCGCCCAGCAGTCACCACCCCCGGTACAGGCGGCTGAGCTCACCTCGACCTACCAGTGGTCCTCGACAGGGCCGGTGATCTCGCCGCAGCCCGACGCGGACCACCCCGTCGTCTCGGTCAAGGACCCCACCGTGGTCCGCTACAACGGCGAGTGGCTGGTCTACATGACCACCGCCGACACCTCCGGCGCCTGGGGGCTGGCCTACACCAGTTTCTCCGACTGGTCCCAGGCCCCCAGTGCGCCGCAGCAGTTCCTGGACACCAACCCGAACCTCACCGGCTGGTACACCGCCGCGCCGCAGCTCTTCCACTTCGCCCCGCGCGACGAGTGGTACCTGGTCTACCAGACCGGGCCGCCCTCGTACTCGGTCAGCAAGGACCCGACCGACCCCATGAGCTGGTCGGCACCGCGGCAGTTCATGGACGTCGGCGGCCTGCTCGATTTCTGGGTCATCTGCGACGACGCCATGTGCTACCTGTTCTCCGCCGACGACGACGGCCGCGTCTACCGCGCCGAGACCACTGTCGGGGAGTTCCCGAACGGCTTCCGCAACAACAGGGTCGTCCTCCAGGACCCGGACCCCAAGCGGCTCTTCGAGGGCGGCGCCGTCTACAAAGTCGATGGCACCGACCAGTACCTGCTGATGTGGGAGGCCGGCGACTCGCAGTGGCGCCGCTACTACCGGGCCTTCACCGCCACGAGCCTCGACGGCCCGTGGGAGCCGCTGGCCGCCGAGGAGTCCAACCCGTTCGCCCGCTCCACCAACATCTCCTTCCCCGGTGGCGCCTGGACCGAGCACATCAGCCACGGCGAACTCCTCCGCTCCGGCTACGACCAGCGCATGACCATCGACCCGTGCAACCTCCAACTGCTCTACCAGGGCCACTCCTCCGACATCCCGCCGGACACCCCCTACTCCCAGATGCCCTACCGGCTCGCTCTGGCCACGCAGACCAACTCGGACTGCGGCGGCGGCACCGGATCGGGCCAGGTCGTCGGCACCGGTTCGGGCACATGCCTCGACGTCCCCGGCCAGGCGACGGCCGACGGCACCCAGACGCAGATCTGGGACTGCAACGGAGGGGCCAACCAGCGGTGGACCCTCTCGTCCTCCGGTGAGCTGTCGGTCTACTCCGGCTCCTCGCGCAAGTGCCTCGACGCCGGCGGAGGCGGCACCGGCGACGGCACGGCCGCGGTCATCTGGACCTGCCACGGGGGATCGAACCAGCAATGGCGCCTGAACGGCGACGGCACCATCAGATCAGTCCAATCAGGACTGTGTCTCGACGTCTCCGGCTGGGGCACGGCCAACGGGACCCCGGTTCACTTGTGGACCTGCCACGGCGGCGCCAACCAGCAGTGGACGCTCACCTAGTTCCGATTCGCGAGCACCGATCCGAGGCGCCCGGACTCGTCTCCCGGCGCCTCGGACCCCGCCTGTCCCACGGTCCCCCTGACAACGAAGGAACGAGCCCATGTCCACGGTCATCCGATTGCGCCGCGGCGCGACAGCGGTCTTCGCGATCGCGCTCGTGCTGGCCTCCGCGCTGATGGTCTTCGTGACCCCCAAGGCGGCGCACGCCGCCCAGCTCCAGCAGATCACGAACTTCGGGAACAATCCCGGCAACCTCGAGATGTACCTGTACGTGCCGGACAACGTCCCCGCGGACCCGGCGATCGTGGTGGGCAACCACTGGTGCACCGGGTCCGCGACCGACTTCCACAACGGCACGCAGTTCGACGAACTCGCCAACCAGTACGGCTACATCGTCATCTACCCCTCGGTCACCCGCAGCAGCAAATGCTTCGACGTCGCCTCCCAGGCCTCGCTCAGCGGCACCGGCGGCGACTCGGTCAGCATCAAGTCGATGGTCGACTACACCCTCGCCAACTATGGGGCCGACCCGAACCGGATCTACGCCACCGGCGTGTCCTCGGGTGCGATGATGACCAACGTCCTGCTCGGGGTCTACCCCGAGGTGTTCAAGGCCGGGTCGGCCTACGCCGGCGTCCCGTTCACCTGCTTCGCCACCACCAACGGCTCGGAGTGGAACAGCGACTGCGCGACCGGGACCATCGACCGCACGCCACAGCAGTGGGGCGACGCGGTCCGGAACGCCAACCCCGGCTACAACGGGCCCTGGCCGCGCATGCAGATCTGGCACGGCACCGAGGACGAGGCGCTCTACTACCCGAACTTCCAAGAGCAGATCGACCAGTGGACCAACGTCAGCGCCACCGACCAGACGCCGGAGTTCACCGACCATCCGCAGTCGAACTGGACCCGCACCCGCTACGGCGGCACCGGCGGCCAGGCCCCGGTCGAGGCGATCAGCATGGAGGGCGTCAACCACGGCCTGCCGCACCAGCCCGCCGAGACACTCCGCTTCTTCGGCCTGACCGCGTCCACCGGCGAGGGCCCGGGCGACGACCTATGACGTGGAGGTCCAGGAGATCCGGGGCGACGCGGTGGTGGCCGTCACTCCCATTCGATCGTGCCGGGGGGCTTGCTCGTGATGTCCAGTGTGACCCTGTTCACGTCGCGGACCTCGTTGGTGATCCGTGTGGAGATCTTCGCGAGCAGGTCGTAGGGCAGGCGTGACCAGTCCGCCGTCATCGCGTCCTCGGACGAGACCGGGCGCAGCACCACCGGGTGGCCGTAGGTGCGGCCGTCGCCCTGGACGCCGACGCTGCGGACGTCGGCCAGCAGCACCACCGGGCACTGCCAGATCTCGCGGTCCAGGCCCGCCGCCGTCAGCTCCTCGCGGACGATCGCGTCCGCCTCGCGCAGCAGGTCCAGCCGCTCGCGGGTGATCTCGCCGACGATGCGGATGCCGAGGCCGGGGCCGGGGAACGGCTGGCGGTGGACGATCTCGTCCGGCAGGCCGAGCTCCTGCCCGACCATCCGCACCTCGTCCTTGAACAGCTTGCGCAGCGGCTCGATCAGCTCGAACTCGAGGTCCTCGGGGAGCCCGCCCACGTTGTGGTGGGACTTGATGTTCGCCGTGCCGGTGCCGCCGCCGGATTCCACCACGTCCGGGTAGAGCGTGCCCTGCACCAGGAACGCCACGTCCTCGCCCACCGCGCCCGCCTCGGCGACCAGCTCGGCCTGCGCCTGCTCGAAGACCCGGATGAACTCCCGGCCGATGATCTTCCGCTTCTGCTCCGGGTCGCTGACCCCGGCCAGCGCGGAGAGGAAACGGTCGGCCGCGTCCACGACGCGCAGCTTGACGCCGGTCGCGGCCACGAAGTCCTTCTCGACCTGCTCGGTCTCGCCCTTGCGCATCAGCCCGTGGTCCACGTACACGCAGGTGAGCTGGTCGCCGATGGCGCGGTTGACCAGGGCGGCCGCGACCGCGGAGTCCACGCCGCCGGACAGCGCGCAGATGGCGCGCTTGCCGCCGACCCGCTCGCGGATCGCGGCGACCTGCTCGTCGACGATGCTGCCGGTGGTCCAGCTCGGGGTGATCCCGGCGCCCCGGTACAGGAAGTGTTCGAGCACCTGCTGCCCGTAGGTGGAGTGCATCACCTCGGGGTGGTGCTGGACGCCGTAAAGCCGCCGCTCGTCGTCCTCGAACGCGGCCACCGGAACGGTCTCGGTGGCGGCCGTCACGGTGAAGCCCTCCGGGGCGGCGGAGCAGGCGTCGCCGTGCGACATCCAGACCTGCTGCTCGTCCGGGGTGCCCTCGAAGAGGGTGGAGGAGGAGCGGGTCACGCTCAGCGCGGTGCGGCCGTACTCGCGCGCGCCGGTGTTGTCGACGGTGCCGCCCAGCGCCTGGGCCATGAGCTGGAACCCGTAGCACATGCCGAACACCGGCACACCGGCCTCGAAGATCGAGCGGTCCATGCCCGGGGCGTCCTCGGCGTAGACCGATGACGGGCCGCCGGAGAGGATGATCGCGCGCGGTCGCTTCGCAAGGATCTCGGCCACCGGCATGGTGGACGGAACGATCTCGCTGTAGACCCGCGCCTCACGCACCCGGCGGGCGATGAGCTGGGCGTACTGGGCGCCGAAATCGACAACGAGAACCGTGTCGGTGTCCGTGTCTGCCACGAATGAGCTGCCTTTCTTGCCTTCCTTGCGTCGTATGAGTCTACCGACCGCGGCTTGGCCCCGGCCCGGCCTCGCTGGCATACTCACGGCATGCTTCGCGTCACGCACACCCGCTCCTTTACCTATGGCACCGGCCCGGCCGGCTGCCGTCAGGAGCGCCACGCGCGGCGCTGACCAGCGACAACCACAACGCCCCGGGCCCGGAAACGGCCGCCCGGGGCGTTCGCGCGTCCGGGGGCGGCGAATGACCGGGCCGGCCATCCGATTCCTGGGAGACCCCGGCATGAACACCACCGAAGACGAGGCGACCGCGGTGATCGCCGACGCCCGCACCCGCATCGACGACCTGGACGCGCGCATCGCCGAGCTCGTCAGAGAACGCATCACCGTGTCCGAACAGATCCAGCGCACGCGCATCGCGGCGGGCGGGCGGCGCGTGCACCTCTCCCGCGAGCTGGAGATCCTGCGCCGCTACCGGGAGGCGCTGGGGCGGCCCGGCACCCAGCTCGCGATGACGTTGCTCGAACTGTGCCGGGGTCGCGGCACCTCCGAGCGCTGAACTCGTTGGCGGCAAGTCACCCGTACGGAGCGTGACCGCCCCCGGCGGGCTTCGTTGAAGGGGTTGTCCCCGGGGCGATGAGGCGCCCCGGCCCCCGCGGTGTGGCGGGGGCCGCGCGCCGTGGGACCTCGCTCCGGTGCGGTGGCCGGGCAGCAGGGGACAGCAGGCCGGTCACGTCCTGGCGGGCGGCCGGTTCCCGGGACGCCGGGGGCCGGCCGCCGCGCTCTTGCACGAGGGATTCCGCATCGCCCACGATGCGGGAAGGACAGCTTCAGACCTGTTGGCGGACCGTGGCGCACCCCCCTCCAATGGTCCGGCCAACGGCGGCGGCGCCTGCCCCCGGGCGCCGCTCCCCAGCACCGGCGCCGCCCTGTCGCCCGTGCTGACGCGGGAGCCCCGGCCCCTCGGGCCGGGGCTCCTCGCCGTCTCCGGCGCTCCCGCCCCGGAACCGCCCCCGGGGACCACCCGTCGAATCTGCGCCCGATGCTCCTTACCAACCCGCGGGGAACGAGGCACACATGAAGCTTCCGTGGCTGTTTCGTGACCATGGTCGGCGCAACCCCCCAGCGCCGTGGCCGGTCATACCCCATGCAATACCGGATCAGGCTCTCTGGAGGCGTCGATGAGGCCGCGCCCCGTCACCCGCGCCGCGGCGGCGACAGCGGTGACCGCAGCCGCGCTGCTCGGCGCCGCCGGGCCCGCGAGCGCCTCGTCCGGCCCGGAGTGCCCGGACTGGTCCGCCGAGTCCGAGAAGCCGGCCGAACTGCCGGACATGCCGGACACGATGGTGGCAGGCGAGTGGTCGGAGTTCACCTTCCGGGTCGTCAACGACTTCGGCGAGCCGGTCGACTCGCTGCACACGTTCCTGCGGCTGGAGACCAACAGCGACGTCAACGCGGCGCCGGAGCTCGTGCCCGAGATCCAGTGGCGGCCGGACGGCGAGTGGCTGGACATCGGCGATCCGGCCGGCTTCTTCGCCGACGCCGGACCGCTGGAGCCGGACGCGTACGCGGAGGTGCCGGTGCGGGTGCGGCTGCCCGCGGACACCTTGCACGAGGCCGAGTGGTTCATCGACTCCGGCGTCTTCGTCAACCGCGACGGGTCCTGCCAACTGTCCGACTGGAGCACCTACGACGTGGACTTCGTCGCCCCGGGCACCGACATCGGCCCGCCGCGCCCGGCCGAGGGGGCGCAGGTGCTCGGCAACAGCCAGGCGCCCGAGGGGGATTACCCGCCGCTGCCGGCCGGGGGCACGGGGCCCTTCGCGGCGTCCGGCGGTGACTCCTCGTCGGCCGGTCCGCCGGTGTACGCCGTGGCGGGCGTCACCACCCTGGCGATCGGCGGCGGCACCGCGTTCCTGCTGCACCGCAGGCGCGGCACCCGGGCCTGAGGGCCCGCAGGGACCGAAGGGGTCCGTTCCCATTCCCCCGAGGAACGGGCCCCTTCGCCATCACGTGGACTCCTTCTCCTGCGCCCCCATCCCCTCGCCCCGCGGCGGGACTTCGGGAACCGGGAGGACAACGGCCGTGCGCAGCGCGGCGAACGCCGACTCCGGGACGGCGGGGGCGGCCGGCGGGACCGGCGGCAGCGGCACATAGGCGGCGCCCTGCGGCGGCCGGGGGTCGGGCTCGCCCTTGTTGGGCCACAGCGCCATGGCGCGCTCGGCCTGGGCGGTGATGGTCAGCGCGGGGTTGACGCCGAGGTTGGCGGAGACGGCCGAGCCGTCCACGACCGTGATGCCCGGGTGGCCCCAGAGGCGGTGATACGGGTCCACCACGCCCTGTTCGGGGTCCGCGCCGATGGCGCAGCCGCCGAGGAAGTGGGCGGTCATCGGCGTGCCGATCAGTTCGCCGACGTTCGTGCCCGCGAAGCCGTTGATGTCCTCGGCGATGCGCCGGGCCGCCTCGGCGGCCTGCGGTATGTGGTCGGGGTTGGGCGCGCCATGGCCCTGCCGGGCGGTGAGCCGGCCCTTGCCGAGGCCGCGCCGTTTCCGGTACGTGGTCAGCGAGTTGTCGTGGGTCTGCATGATCAGGCCGATGATGGTGCGCTCCGACCATTTGCGGTTGGACAGCGAGATCAGGAAGAGCACCGGGTGGCGCACGCTGGTCAGCGCGTACGACAGCAGCCGGGGCAGCCCGTTCTCCCGCCGGAACTGCTTGATGGACAGGAACCCCATCGCGTTGGAGCCCTTGCCGTAGCGCACCGGCTCGATGTGGGTGTGCTCGTCGGGGTGAACGGAGGAGGTGATCGCCACGCCGCGGGTGAAGTCCGGCTCGGCGTCCGCGCCGTGCCGGGCCCGGTACCGGCGGGGGCTGGTGCGGGCGCCGACCAGCGCCTCGGAGTTGGTGCGGGTCAGCGCGCCGAGCCGGTCGGAGACGCGCGGCAGGGCGCCGCTGTCGCGCATCCGGTGCAGCAGCGTCTGGGTGCCATAGGTGCCGGCGGCCACGATGACATGGCGGGCGCGCAGGGTCCGTTGCGCGCGGCGGCGTCCGCGCCGGGACGCGTTGGTGGGCACGGTGGTGATCACGTGGCCCTCGCCGTCGGGGAGTTCGGTGACGGCGGTGACGGTGGTCAGCGGGTGGACCTCGGCGCCCGCGCGTTCGGCGAGGTGGAGATAGTTCTCGTTGAGGGTGTTCTTGGCGCCGTGCCGGCAGCCGGTCATGCACTCGCCGCACTCGGTGCAGGCGCGCCGGGCGGGTCCGGCGCCGCCGAAGTACGGGTCGGGCGCCTCTCCCCCGGCCGGCGCCGTCGCCGAGCCGTCGCCGTCCCGGCCGTCGCCGAAGAAGACGCCCACGGGCGCCAGATGGAACGTGTCGCCCGCGCCCATCTTCTCGGCCGCCGCCCGCAGATGCCGGTCGGTGGGGGTGAGCGTCGGGTTGAGGCGGACGCCGAGCATGCGCTGGGCCTGGTCGTAGTAGGGCGCCAGTTCCCGCTGCCAGTCGGTGATGTCGCGCCACTGGCGGTCCTGGAAGAACGCGGGCGGCGGCACGTACAGGGTGTTGGCGTAGTTGAGCGAGCCGCCGCCGACCCCGGCGCCCGCCAGGATCATGACATTCCGGAGCAGGTGAATGCGCTGGATGCCGTACAGCCGCAGCCGCGGCGCCCACAGGTAGTTGCGCAGGTCCCAGGACGTCCTGGGCAGGTCGGCGCGGGCGAAGCGGCGGCCCGCCTCCAGGACCGCGACCCGGTAGCCCTTCTCGGCCAGCCGCAGCGCGGAGACCGAGCCGCCGAACCCGGAGCCGACGATCACCACGTCGTAGTCGTCTGCCGTGCTGGTCATCTACCGGAACCTCAGGGTCTTGAGTGCCTTCAGCGAACGGGTCATCAGCGCCGCGTACCCGCGGTCGTCCAGACCGAGGGAGGGCGCCATCGGCAGCAGCCGCTGGTGGGCGACGGTCTGCGGTTCGGTGTACTTGAGGATGCCCTCGGCGCCGTGCCGGCGGCCGAGGCCGGAGTCGCCCATGCCGCCCATCGGGGCCTGGACGCTGCCATAGGCGGCGGCGTACGCCTCGTTGATGTTGACGGTGCCGGTGCGCAGCCGGGCGGCCATGCGCCGGGCGCGGCGCGCGTTGCCGGACCAGATGCTGGAGTTGAGGCCGAAGGTGGTGTCGTTGGCGCGAGCGATGACTTCCTCGTCGTCGGCGAACCGGTAGACGGCGACGACCGGGCCGAACGTCTCCGCCTCGCACGCCAGCATCGGCGGCCGGACGCCCGTCAGGATGGTCGGCTCGTAGAAGTACGGCCCCAGGTCGGGGCGCGGCCGGCCGCCGGCCAGGACCTCGGCGCCGCCCGCGACGGCGTCCTCGACGTGCCGGACGACGGTGTCGAGTTGGGCGCGGGAGGAGAGGGAGCCGAAGTCCGTGCCATAGGCGAGGGGCGCGCCCAGCCGCAGCGCGCGGGTCCGTTCGACGAAGCGCCGCACGAACTCGTCGGCCACCCTCTCCTGCACGAAGACCCGTTCGGCGGAGATGCACAACTGGCCGGCGGAGGAGAAGCAGGCGCGGACGGCGCCCGCCGCCGCCTTGTCGAGGTCGGCGTCGTCCAGTACCACCAGGGCGTTCTTGCCGCCGAGTTCGAGGCTGGCGCCGATGAGCCGCGCGCCGGCGCGTTCGGCGACCTCGCGGCCGGTGCGGGTGGAGCCGGTGAACGTGACGTAGTCCGCGTGCCGGACGACCAGGGGGCCGACGACGGGCCCCTCGCCCAGCACGATCCCCAGCACGTCCTCGGGGAGCCCGGCGTCGATCAGCAGCCGCCGGGCCCACAGGGCGGTCAGCGCGGTCTCGGTGTCGGGCTTCATCACCACCGCGTTGCCCGCGACCAGGGCGGGCAGGGCGTCACCGGCGGAGAGCTCCAGCGGGTAGTTCCACGGCGAGATGTGGCCGACGACCCCGCGCGGGTGACGCAGTTCGGTGACGTGGGTGAGCACGGGGAACGCGCCGGCGTGCCGCCGCGGCCGCAGATAGGCGGGCGCCCGGCGGCCGTAGTGGCGGGCCGCCATGGCGACCGCCTGCACCTCCTCGTGGGCGTGCAGCCTGGCCTTGCCGGTCTCCAACTGAATCAGGTCCAGCACCTCGTCCTGGCGGCGCAGCAGCAGGTCGTGGAAGCGCAGCAGCACGGCGGCGCGGCGCCGGACGGGTCTGCGCGCCCAGTCGGCCTGGGCGGCGCGGGCGCGCGCGAAGGCGGCGGCGACGTCCTCCTCGGTCGCCTCGGGCAGTTCGGCCAGCGGCTCGCCGGTGAGCGGACTGTGGCAGGCGGTCCGGCCGCTGCCCGCGACACCCCGGGTCAGCAGGTCCACGAGCTCTCCGGTGACCAGCCGGGCGGCGTCCGCCCGGGCATCTGACTGCGCTGTCGTCATAGTGCGGAGGGTACGACCGGGCCCCCGACGATGACTACCCGTTGGTAACCGTTTTTCGCCAGTGATCACGGGTCACGACGGGCCGGCGGCCGGGGGCGGCCGGCGAGGGCGCCCAGCAGCGCGCGGGCGGCGGCGACGGCACCGCGACCGCCCGCTCAACCGCCGGCCGGCTCGTAGCTCTCCGCGGTGACGTCGTAGATCTCGCCGAGCCGGTCCCGCTCGGCGGCGGGGCCGGTGGCCATGACGATGTGGTACGCGCCGTCTATCAGCCAGACCCGGTTGTACGCGACCCACTCGCCGTCGTCGTCCCGCCACTCGAATATGCCCTCGGCCCAGGAGACATCGCCGAGCCGCTTCTCGAAGAGGCCGCTGGCGACCCGGTACTGGTAGTCCCGGTAGGCGTCCAGCTCCCGCTGCTGGCCGAGCTGGTAGTCCATCGGCTCGCTGGCGAACTCAGCGGCGCTGTCCCTGCCGGGCACCACCACGATCTCCGCCGAGCCGTCGGCGTAGACGATCTGGCCCTGGTCGTTCTCCGCCTGCCGCTGCCAGCCCTCGGGCACCGTGAGGGCGAAGCCCGCCGCGTCCTCCTGGACGGTGAAACCGTCCGGCGGCGGCGCCGGCTGGTCGTCCTGACCGGCCGGGGACGGCTGGGTGGAGCCCTCCGTCGGCTCATCGGTGGGCTCGTCGTCCTCCGGCGGCGCCGGCGACTCGCCCACGGGCTCCTGGGACTCCGGCGGCGGGGCACCCTGGTCCGGGTTCTCCTCCTCCGACATGAACGCCAGCACATAGGCGACCGCGCCCGCCATGCCGAGCAGCACCAGCGTCAGCAGCGCCCGGCCCAGGCGGCGCGGGCTGCGCGGACGGCGCTGGCGCGGGCGCCGGCGCGGGCCCACCAGCTCACCGCGGCGGCGCACGATCGGCAGCCGCCGGGGATCCGCCGGCCGCCCGGGCTCCAGCGCCGGCGGCGCGGTCACCGTGCGGCGGCCCACCTCGGGCTCCGGCGCGCTGCGCAGCAACGACCGCAGCCAGCCGCGCAGCTCCTCCGCGCTCAGCCGCTCGGTGGGGTCCTGCCGCAGCAGGGACTCGATGATCGGGCGCAGCGCGCCGCAGTCCTCGGCGAACGCCGGCTGCTCCGCGCAGACGGCCTGGGTCAGCTCGGCCGCGCTCTCCTCGGGGTAGGGCGGATAGCCCTGCACCGCGCGGAAGAGCAGCGCGCCCAGCGCCCAGAAGTCGGCGGGCGGGCCGACGGGCGGGGCCAGCCGCCAGTGCTCGTACACCGGACCGGCCTGCTCGGGCGCCCAGCGCTCGGTAACGGCGCCCACGGTCATGATGCGCGCCTGGCGCGCGCGTTCGGCGGCCAGCGCGCTGTCCGGGCCGCGATAACGGTCCTCGCCCGGCGGCACCGCCGCCCGCTCCTGCGGGGCCTGCTGGGTCCGTGGGGGCTGCGGAGCCTGCCGTGCCTGGGGCAACTGCTGGGTGGGCGGCCCCTGTTCGGCGGGCGGCGGGGCCTGCCGGGGGACCGGCTCCCAGCCGGTGCGCACGGGGTGGCTGGGCCGCCCGGCACCGGGCAGCTCGGTCGGACTGGCGCCGCCCTGGGGGCCGTTCCCACTGCCCGGGCGGCGCGCCGCGCCGGCCTGCGTGCCGGCGCGGTACGCGGCGATCGCGCCGCTGCGCGCGGCGCGATCCACGGCGCCCGGCGGCGTGCCCTCGCCGGGCGGCGCGCCGTTGCCCCCCTCGAAGTCCCAGCTCGACGGCAGCTTCTCCCGCGCGCCGGAGCCATGCTGCGCCGCCGGCTCGACCGGGTGGCCGCCCTGCTGCCGCACCCGCGCGACCAGCCCGGCCGCGCCGCCGGGCGGCGGGGTTCCCGGGTCGGGATCGACCCGGGGAACGCTGCCGGTGTCCCAACGCCGGTACGCCTCGGGCCCGTACGGCTGCTCCTCGTACCCGGGCGGCAGTCCGCCCTGCCGCCGCACGCGGGCGGCCAGGTCGGCGTGGCCGGGCGCGCCGGACTCGCCGTGCGGCGGGTGCGGGAGCTGCTGGTGCTGGGGCGGCGGCTGGGTCTGGTGCTGCGGCTGGGCGGGAATCCGCGCCGGGGACGGCGAGGGCTGCTCGGCGGGCGCCCGCTGCCCCGGGTGCGCGGCGAACGTCTCAGGCACATCCGACGGCAACGGGTCGTACCCGCAGAGGACTTCCTCCGCCGCCCCGGCCGCCAGGCCGGTCAGCACCGCGCGCCCGTCCTCGCAGATCATGACGGTGCGAGCGGTGACGTTGCGATGGGTCCAGCCGTGCGCGTGCACGATGCGCAGGGCAGCGAGCAGGTCGGCGGCCACCTCGGCGGCCCGGAACGGGCCGAGGCGCTCCTCCGCCAGCACGGCCGCCAGCGGCCTGGCCGGCACTAATTCACTGACGATCCACAGGCCGTTGCCCTGCACGAAGACGTCGAAGACCTGGTCGAGCCGGGGGTGGTCCGGCAGCCGGGCCGCCGCCACGGCGGCCTCCACCGCCCGGCGCACCACCGGGTCGTCCGGCGTGCGCGTGGCGCGGTCGGCCATGCCGCGCGCCGGCGGCCGGGCCCGCCGGCCGTCGTCGTCCAGCGTCTCGGCGTCCACGATCTCGGGCAACGGCACCTGGCGGACGAGGACTTCCTGTCCGCTGGCCGTGTCGAAGGCACGTGACTCGATGAGCTCAAACTCTTCCGAGGGTGTCCTCGGAAGCCGGTAGCGATCGGCCAACAGCCGACCCGCGAAACTGTCCACGATGCCTCCCCACCGCGTGCAAGCCCCCGCCGGATCCGGTCTCTCACGATACGCGCCGCAGTCTTGCTACGGCTACAGTCTGTCAACTCCTGATGATGCTCAGTCCGGAGATGCTCAATTCAACGGCTGGAATGTCTGAAACGCCGTCTCCCGGAGCGTCCGGCAGGAGCTGTCGTTCCATTCGTCGGCGGGACAGGTGATCATCACCGCGTATCCGTGGTCGTCGTCGATCCGGAAGCCTCTGTTGAGCACATGTACCCGCTCGCCGTTCTCCGTGCGCTCGAACTCCCAGTCGGCGACGGTGGGATAGTCCCGCCACTCCACCGACTCGATGCCGATCAGCTCGTAGTCCGTGCTGTTGCCCCGGACGGCCGGCTCCAGGTCGCGCCAGGCCGCCTCGGCGTCGTCGCCCGGGCTGCTGTTGAAGTCGACCTGCACCTTGGGGGGTCCACCGCCCGGCGCGCTGTATATCCCGCCCGAGTTCTGTCCGGCGATGCCGGTGCGCTCCCAGCCCGCCGGCAGGAATATCCGGAAGTTGAAGTCGGTGTCGGCCACTTCGGCGTAGCCGGCGGGGCTTCCCGGCAGCGAGGCGCTGGGGTCCGTCTCGGGCGAGGTGCCCGGCGGGCCGTCCTCCTCGGGTGACTCGGCGGCGGGGTCGTCGGACTCCGCCGGCTCCCCGTTCGACGGATCGTCCGCCGGGTCGTCGGCGGGCGGGTCGCTCGGTTCCTCGTCGGCCGGGGTCAGGTCGTCGGAGGCCTCACCGCTCTGCCCCCCGGAAGCGGACTCGTCCCCGTCGTCGTCGCCCAGCGTCGAGGCCAGGGCGGCGCCCAGCAGCGCGAGCAGCACGACGACCACGCCGGCGATAATCAGCGTCCGCCGCCGGGCCGCGCCGCCTCCCGCCGGCACCGGCGAGGGCGGCGGCGAGGGCGGCGGCGTGGGGTGGTCGGGCGTTCCCGGGAGGGCCGAGAGCGGGCGCACCGGCGTGGGCGGCGCCTCGGGCACGGCTGTGCCGCCCGCGCCGTCCAGGCCGACGACCAGGGTCCGGTCCTCGCTGCCGGGCGTCGGCGCGGCGGCCTCGGGCTCCTCCAGCGCGGCGGTGAGCAGGCGGCGCGCGCCGGGCTCGTCCAGCCGGCCGGCCGGGGACTTGATCAGCAGTTGGTTGATGACCTCGGTCAGCGGTCCGGCGCGGCGCGGCGGCGGAACGGGGTCGTGCATCACGGCGGCCAGCGTGGCGATCGCGCCGCCCTCGTCGTACGGCGGGCGGCCCTCGACGCAGCAGTAGAGCAGGGCGCCCAGCGACCACATGTCGGCGGGCGCGCCCGGCGCCTCGCCCCGGGCCCGTTCGGGCGAGATGTAGGAGGGGGCGCCGACGAGCATGCCGGTGGAGGTGATCGACGGGTCGCCCTCCACCTTGGCTATGCCGAAGTCGGTGAGCACGACGCGACCGTCCTCGTCGGCGATGAGCACGTTGGACGGCTTGACGTCGCGGTGCAGGATGCCGGCCCCGTGGGCGGCGCGCAGCACGTCCAGGACCGCGAGCCCTGTCCGGGCGGCGCGGCGCGGCGTCATCGGCCCGTCGTGCCGGATGATGTCGGCGAGTGAACGGCCCTCGATGAGCTCCATCACGATCCACGGCCGGGAGCCCTCGTCCACCACGTCGTAGATGGTGACGACGCCCCGGCTGCGGATGGTGGCGATGGCCTTGGCCTCGCGCAGGGTGCGGGTGATCATGCGCCGGCGCTCGGCGTCGTCGACGTCCGGCGGCAGCCGAAGCTCCTTCACCGCGACCGCGCGGCCCAGGACTTCGTCCGTGGCGTGCCAGACGGTGCCCATGCCGCCGCGGCCCACGACGGAGCCGAGGCGGTAGCGCCCGTTCAACAGGCGCGCGGAACGCACCACTTGCGTCGCCCTGTCCCCGGTGTCACCACTGTCACCGGCGTCACTGGCATCGCCGGCGTCACCGGAGTGGGCCTCCGACCCGTCATCCGGCTTCTCGCCCGGCTTCTCGTCAGACTCGTCGTCCGCCTCCGGCACGGCGTCCCGCGGCTCCGCCGCGGCCTTTGGCCCCTTGTCCTCCGGCGCCTCGCCCGCCCCGGCAGCGGGCGTCGCGTCGGCCGGCGCGCTGTCGTCGCGGGCCTTGTCGTCCCGCGCCTCGATGTCCCCGTTGTCTTGGCCCATGCGTCCCCTCCGGCTTCCCCGGCCATTGTCACCCATCCGGCCGACAGCCGGTCCGCGGGGAGCGGCCGGAACGTCAGAGCGGCACGGTGTCCGGGGCGCCGAGCCGGGCCGCGTCCGCCGTCTGGTCGTCCGGCTGCAACTGCGACTCGCGCTCCGCCTCCACCCGCTTCTCGTAGTGCTGCACCTCGCGTTCGACCTGTTCGGGGGTCCAGCCGAGCACCGGAGCCATCAGCTCGGCGCACTCCCGCGCGCTGCGCGTGCCCCGGTCGAACGTCTCGATCGAGATGCGCGTCCGGCGTGTGAGCACGTCCTCCAGATGCCGGGCGCCCTCGTGCGAAGCGGCGTACACGATCTCGGCCTTGAGGTAGTCGTCGGCGGCCGGCAGCGGCTCGCCCAGCGCGGGCCGCTCGGCGATCAGCTCCAGCAGTTCCTCCGTCAGCGAGCCGTAGCGGCGCAGCAGATGCTCCACGCGCGCCTCGTGCAGCCCGGCGCGGGCTGCGAGCCGGGCCCGGGAGTTCCACAGGGCGTCATAGCCCTCGGCGCCGGCGAGCCGGATCTTCTCGGTGCAGCAGTCCGCCACGCGCCGGTCCAGCCCGTGCACGGCGGCGTCCACCGCGTCCTTGGCCATCACCCGGTACGTCGTGTACTTGCCGCCCGCGACCACCACCAGGCCGGGCACCGGGTGCGCGACCGTGTGCTCGCGCGACAGCTTGCTGGTGGCGTCCGACTCCCCGGCGAGCAACGGGCGCAGCCCCGCGTAGACGCCCTCCACGTCGTCCCGGGCGAGCGGCACGGCCAGCACCGAGTTGACGTGGTCGAGCAGGTAGTCAATGTCGGCGCTGGACGCCGCCGGATGCGCCTTGTCCAGGTCCCAGGCGGTGTCCGTGGTGCCGACGATCCAGTGCCGGCCCCAGGGGATGACGAACAGCACGCTGGTCTCGGTGCGCAGGATCAGCCCGGTCGAGGAGTGGATGCGGTCCTTGGGCACCACGAGGTGAATGCCCTTGGAGGCCCGGACGTGGAACTGCCCGCGCTCGGCGATCATCGCCTGGGTGTCGTCCGTCCACACCCCGGTGGCGTTGACGACCTGTTTGGCCCGCACCTCGTAGGCGCCGTCCTGCTCCAGATCGCGCACCTTCACGCCGACCACGCGCTCCCCCTCGCGCAGGAACTCGGTGACCCGCGCGCGGTTGGCCACATGCGCCCCGTAGCCCGCCGCGGTGCGCACGAGCGTGGCCACATAACGGGCGTCGTCCACCTGCGCGTCGTAGTACTGCAACGCGCCGACCAGTGCCTCCTTGCGCAGGCAGGGCGCGACCCGCAGCGCGTGGCGGCGCGTCAGGTGCCGGTGCCGGGGCAGCCCGCGGCCGTGCCCGGAGGACAGCGACATCGCGTCGTAGAGCGCCACGCCGGACCCGGCGTAGAGCCGTTCCCAGCCGCGATGGCGCAACGGGTACAGGAACGGCACGGGCCGCACGAGATGCGGGGCGATACGTTCCAGCAGCAGACCGCGTTCCTTCAGGGCCTCCCGCACCAGGCCGAAGTCGAGCATCTCCAGGTAGCGCAGCCCGCCATGGATCAGCTTGCTGGACCGGCTCGACGTGCCGGACGCCCAGTCCCGCGCCTCGACCAGCCCGGTCGCGAGCCCGCGCGTCACGGCGTCCAGCGCGGTGCCCGCGCCGACCACTCCCCCGCCGATCACGAGCACGTCGAGCTCTCGCTCCGCCATCCGGGCCAGGGCCCCGGCTCGCTGATCCGGTCCCAGTGCGGCTGTCCTCACGCCTGCCTCCCAGTCACGCCCGCTCGTATGCGTACGCCCGCTCGTTCCGGTCGACTTCCGTTATCGATGCTCCCCCATTTCCGTCGCTTTGGCGCGCCATCGGTCCGCCTCGGCGGTCAATCAGCTACATCTGTCATATATGCCCCTAAGCTGACCGCCGGGGGAGATGGGAGCCGACCGCCAATGCCCGCTGATCTCGCCGTTCTCGGGCTGGGGCAGCAGGGACTGCCCACAGCCCGGGCCGCCACCGCCGCCGGCATCGGCACCGTCGGCTTCACGCCCGACCCCGCCGCCGCGGCCGGGCTCAACGCCGGCCGGCCGCCGGCCGACGGCTTCCTCTCCGCCGCTGAGCTGCGCCGCATGCTGGCCGCCGGCTTCCGCGCCACCAGCGAACCGGCGGTGCTCGGCCGGGTGCGCACGGCCCTGATCTGCGCCCCCACCCCGCCCGGCAGCGGGCGCGCGCCCGATCTGGGCGCCGTGCGGGACGCGGCCACGGCGCTCGCGCCTCGGCTGCGCCCCCGGATGCTGGTGGTGCTGGAGTCGGTCGTGCACCCGGGCACCACCCGGAACGTGCTGCGCCCCCTGCTCGAACGCGGCTCCGGGTTGCGCGCCGGGCGCGACTTCCACCTCGCCCACGCCCCCGGCCGCCTCGACCCGGGCAGCCGCACGTTCGGCTACGCCAACACCCCGCGCGTCATCGGCGGCCTCACCCCCGCCTGCACCGAGGCGGCGGCGGCGTTCTACGGGCGGCTGACCGACAAGGTGGTCCGCGCCCGGGGCCTGGCCGAGGCCGAGGCCGTCAAGGTGCTGGAGACGAACTTCCGGCACGTCAACATCGCGCTGGTCAACGAGATGGCTGTGCTCTGCCACGAGCTCGGCATCGACCTGTGGGACGTGGTGCGGTGCGCGGAGACCAAGCCGTTCGGCTTCCAGTCCTTCCGCCCGGGCCCCGGCGTCGGCGGATACACCGCCCCGGCCAACCCCGGCGGCCGGCTCCGCCTCGTCGAGCGGGCCCGCGAGGTCAACGAGCGCATGCCGCGCTACGTCGCCCAGCGCGCCGCCGCGCTGCTCAACGAGCACGGCAAGTCCGCCCGCGGCGCGCACGTCCTGCTCCTCGGCGTGACCTACCGGCCCGACCTGCCCGCCCAAGAGGGCGCCCCGGCACGGGAGATCGCCACCCGGCTGCTCGGCCTGGGCGCGCGGCTCACGTTCCACGACCCCTTCGTCACCCAGTGGCGGGTGGCGGGGCAGCAGATCGCGCGGGCGGACCCGCTCCCCGAGTCGGCCGCCGAGGCGGACCTGACCCTGCTGCTCCAGCCGCACGCCACCTACGACCTCCAGGGCCTGGCCGCCAAGGCCCAACTCCTGCTCGACACCCGGGGTGCCACCCCCGCCGGGAGCGCCCACCGGTTGTGACGCCCTGACCACGTCCCCTAGCGTTCAGGCGAAATTTTCCCCCGGCGCCAAGGTGATGTCCCATGAGCGCAGATCATCGAACAACTCCCAACGCCCGCAAGGCGACCACGCTCAGCCGCCGCTCCTTGCTCGGGCGAACCGCGGCCGGCGCCGGAGTCGCGCTGGCCGGCAGCGTCGGCGTCCTGGCCAGCGCGCCCGGCGCGCTGGCCAGCGAGGCCAGGCGTCCGGCCCACGGCTACGGGCCGCTCGTGCCCGACCCGGAGGGCGTTCTCTCGCTCCCCGAGGGCTTCTCGTACCGCGTCATCACGCGAACCGGCCACACCACGCTGACCACCGGCGAGTCCACCCCCTCCCGCCACGACGGCACCGGTACGTTCGAAGGAAGCCGCGGCGCCGTCCTGCTCGTCGTCAACCACGAGCTGGACGGTCCCCGTTCCGGGTGGGCCAACCCCGTGCCACTCACCGATGGACTCGTGTACGACCCGGCGGCGGCCGGCGGGTGCACCGTCGTGGAGATCGTGGACGGCGGCGACCATGTCACCCAGTGGGTCGGCCTCTCCGGCACCTCCACCAACTGCGCTGGCGGCGCGACTCCTTGGGGCACCTGGCTCACCTGCGAGGAGAACTCCGACCGGGCCGGCGAGAACGGTATGACGAAGGACCACGGGTACGTCTTCGAGGTCGACCCGTACGACCGGGAGGCCAACCTCCACCCGCGGCCCATCAAGGCGCTGGGCAGGTTCGACCACGAGGCCGTCGTCGTCGACCCCCGGCACGGCCACTTCTACCTGACCGAGGACAACAGCGAGCCCAACGGCCTCTTCTACCGCTGGCTCCCGCCGCACGGCTTCCGGGCCGGCCGCGGCCAGTTGCGCACGCTGGCGGACGACGCGGGCCTGCTCCAGGCGTTCCGCTGCTTCGACTCCCGGGGCCGGTTCGTGGACGACCTCTCCCGCACCACCAAGATCGGCACGGTCCACGGCGTCGACTGGGTCGACGTGCCGGACCGCGACGCGCGGGAGACGTCGATCCGGGAGCAGTTCGGCCCGGGCCGGATCACCCGGGCCCGCAAGCTGGAGGGCATGTGGTGGGGGGACGGCGGGGCGTACTTCGTCTCGTCCTACGCCCGCGACGAGAGCCCCGGCGCCCCGCACGACGGCCAGGTGTGGTTCTACGACCCGCAGCGCCGCACGGTGACCCTCAAGGTGCTGCTCTGCGTCAACGAGGACCCGGAGTCGCCGGGCGGCGCGGACGGCCCGGACAACATCACGGTCTCCCCGTACGGCGGCCTGATCATCGCCGAGGACGGCGAGGGGCTCCAGCACCTCTACGGCGCCGACCAGGCCGGCGGCACCTACCCGCTGGCGCGCAACGAGGTCAACATCGGCACGGCGGCCTCACCCGAGTACAGCGAGTTCGCCGGGGTGACGTTCTCCCCCGACGGGGCAACGCTCTACGCGAGCATCCAGGAGCCGGGCATCCTGCTGGCCATCACGGGCCCCTGGCGCCGCGACGCGTGAGCGCCGGGCATCACCGGGAGCGGCCGACCGTGACCTCCACCCGCTGGAACTCCTTGAGCTCCGAGTACCCGGTCGTCGCCATCGCGCGGCGCAGGGCCCCGAAGAAGTTCATCGAGCCGTCGGGGGTCGTCGAGGGACCGGTGAGGATCTCCTCGGTGGTGCCCACCGTGCCCAGGTGCACCTTCTTGCCGCGCGGCACGTCCTCGTGCACGGCCTCCATCCCCCAGTGGTGGCCGCGCCCGGGGGCGTCCGTCGCGCGGGCCAGCGGGGAGCCCATCATCACGGCGTCCGCGCCGCAGGCGATCGCCTTCGGCAGGTCCCCGGACCAGCCGACGCCGCCGTCCGCGATGACATGCACATAACGCCCGCCGGACTCGTCCATGTAGTCCCGGCGGGCGGCGGCCACATCGGCCACCGCGGTGGCCATCGGCACCTGGATGCCCAGCACGTTCCGCGTGGTGTGCGCGGCGCCGCCGCCGAAGCCGACCAGCACCCCGGCCGCTCCGGTGCGCATCAGGTGCAGCGCGGCGGTGTACGTCGCGCAGCCGCCCACGATGACCGGCACGTCGAGCTCGTAGATGAACTGCTTCAGGTTCAGCGGCTCCGCGGCGCCCGAGACGTGCTCCGCCGACACCGTGGTGCCGCGGATCACGAAGATGTCGACGCCCGCGTCCAGCACCGCCTTGGAGAACTGCGCGGTCCGCTGCGGCGACAGCGCCGCCGCGGTGACCACGCCGGCCTCCCGGACCTCGCGGATCCGCCGGAAGATCAGCTCCTCCTGGATCGGCTCGGCGTAGATCTCCTGGAGGCGGCGGTTCGCGGAGGACTCGTCCAGCCCGGCGATCTCCTCCAGCAGCGGCTCCGGGTCCTCGTAACGGGTCCACAGCCCCTCGAGGTTGAGCACCCCGAGCCCGCCGGACTCGCCGATCCTGATGGCCGTGGCCGGCGACACCACCGAGTCCATCGGCGCGGCCAGGAACGGCAGCTCGAAGCGGTAGGCGTCGATCTGCCAGGCGATCGAGACCTCCTTGGGGTCACGGGTCCGCCGGCTGGGCACCACGGCGATGTCGTCGAACGCGTACGCCTGCCGCCCGCGCTTGCCGCGGCCGATCTCGATCTCAGTCACGATGGAACCTTTCCTTGCGAACGGGCGTCGCCCGCTGGTCACTCCTCCAGGAGCACGTGGGTGAAGTCCACGGCGTGGACGACGAGGACGAGCAGCAGCCCGTCGCTGACCACGTACTCGATGGCGATGTTCGGCGTCAGCGCCAGGGAGCGGGTGGCCTCGTCGCCGGAGACGGGAACGGACATCTTGGGCAGCGGATCCTGGGCCAGCACGGCGAGGCCCCGCTCCAGCAGCGCCCGCCGGTCGGCCGGCAGCCCGTCGCGCACGCGGGCCGCCTCCTCGCTGAACTTCACCGCGTACAGCATCCGTTTCCCCTCACCGGGCGATGAGCCGCCCGCTCAGCCTAACGCCGCGAGTAGTTGGGGGCCTCGGTCGTCATCTGGATGTCGTGCGGATGGCTCTCCTTCAGGCCCGCCGCGGTGATGCGCACGAACCGGCCGCGCTCCTTGATCTCCGGCACGGTACGGCCGCCCAGGTAGTACATCGACTGGTGCAGGCCGCCGACGAGCTGGTGCACGACGGACGCGAGCGGGCCGCGGTAGGGCACCTGGCCCTCGATGCCCTCGGGGATCAGCTTGTCGTCGTCGCCGATGCCGTCCTGGAAGTACCGGTCCTTGGAGTACGAACGCCGGTCGCCGCGCGACTGCATGGCGCCCAGCGAGCCCATGCCGCGGTAGGACTTGAACTGCTTGCCGTTGATGAACAGCAACTCGCCCGGCGACTCCTCGCAGCCGGCGAGCAGGCTGCCCAGCATCACGGTGTCCGCGCCGGCGACCAGCGCCTTGGCGATGTCGCCGCTGTACTGGAGGCCGCCGTCGCCGATGACCGGGATGCCGGCCGCGCGGGCGGCGAGCGACGCCTCGTGGATCGCGGTCACCTGCGGCACGCCGACCCCGGCGACCACGCGGGTGGTGCAGATGGAGCCCGGGCCCACGCCGACCTTGATGCCGTCCACTCCGGCGTCCACCAGGGCCTGCGCGCCGTCCCGGGTCGCCACGTTCCCCGCGACGACGTCGACGCTGTCGTAGTTGGACTTGATCTTGGCCGCCATGTCGGGGACCAGCCGGGAGTGGCCGTGCGCGGTGTCCACCACGATGAAGTCGACGCCGGCCTCGATCAGGGCCTCCGCGCGCTCGTACGCGTCGCCGGCCACGCCGACCGCCGCGCCGACGATCAGCCGGCCCTCCTCGTCCTTGGCGGCGTTCGGGTACTTCTCGGCCTTGACGAAGTCCTTGACGGTGATCAGGCCCTTGAGCAGGCCCTCGTCGTCGACCAGCGGGAGCTTCTCGATCTTGTGCCGCCGCAGCAGCTCCATCGCGTCCTCGCCGGAGATCCCGACCCGGCCGGTGACCAGCGGCATCGGCGTCATGACCTCGCGCACCTGACGCGTGCGGTCCGGCTCGAACGCCATGTCGCGGTTGGTCACGATGCCCAGCAGTCGGCCGCCGCCGTCGGTGACCGGCACACCGCTGATCCGGAACCGGCCGCACAGCTCGTCGGCCTCCCGCAGCGTGGCGTCCGGCCGGATGGTGATCGGGTCGGTGACCATGCCCGACTCCGACCGCTTGACGCGGTCCACCTGCGCGGCCTGCTCCTCGATGGACAGATTCCGGTGCAGAACGCCGGCGCCGCCCTGCCGGGCCATGGCGATGGCCATGCGCGCCTCGGTCACCTTGTCCATCGCGGCCGAGATCAACGGCACCCGCACCTTGACGTTGCGGGAGATGCGCGACGAGGTGTCGATGTCGCCCGGCGCCAGATTCGCGGGGCCGGGCAGCAGCAGCACATCGTCGAAGGTCAGCCCGAGTGCCGCGAATTTCTCGGGCACCTCACCCGCGTAATCAGTCATGACAGCCTTTCCCGCGTACCCGCATGAATGTCCATGCTACGGCTCCCCGACAAGCGCCCCGGACCCGCTCCGGCGCACCCCGGAGAGCCGTTCGTTCAGCGCCCGGCCAGCGCCCGCAGCCGGGTCAGCGCCCGGTGCTGCGCCACCCGCACCGCGCCCGGCGACATCCCGAGCTTCTGCCCGGTCTCCTCCGCCGTCAGCCCCACCGCGACCCGCAGCAGCACCAGCTCCCGCAGATGCTCGGGCAGCTTGGCCAGCAGCTTGCGCGCCCACTCGGCGTCACTGCTCAGCAGCGCCCGCTCCTCGGGTCCCAGGGAGTCGTCCGGCCGCTCGGGCATCTCGTCCGAGGGCACGGCCGTGGCCCCGGGGTGCCGCAGGGCGGCGCGCTGGAGATCGGCGACCTTGTGCTGGGCGATGGCGACGACGAACGCGTCGAACGGGCGCCCAGTGTCCCGGTAGCGCGGCAGCGCGCAGAGGACCGCGAGGCAGACCTCCTGGGCCAGGTCGTCCACGAAGTGCCGGGCCTCGCCGGGCAGCCGCGCCAGCCGGACCCGGCAGTAGCGCTGGGCCAGCGGGTGCACATGGGCGAGCAGATCATGTGTGGCCTGGGCGTCGCCCTCGGCCGCGCGATGGACGAGGGCGCCGATCGCCGTGGTCTCGTCATCGCGCATCGGTCCATGGTGCACCGTCGCCGCACGGTCCGGACCACCGTGGGCGGAGTTGTGCACCGAAGCGTTATGTGCGACGGGAGCGTTGTGCGCGGGAGCGCCGATCGACATGTCCCGTGCCCTCCCCTCGCACCTGGCCGACTCGTCCCCAAGGAGCGTCATGCATTCAAGCATGCGTCACCGGCGAAGCTTTTGGGCCGGCCCTCCTCACCGGACGGGGTGACAGCCGCCGGCCGTGCTCCCCGTCCGGGTCTTGTCGATCAGCGGACCAGGCCCCAGCGGAAGCCGAGGGCGACGGCGTGGGCACGGTCCGAGGCGCCGAGCTTCTTGAACAGCCGGCGGGCGTGCGTCTTGACCGTGTCCTCGGAGAGGAAGAGCTCGCGCCCGATCTCGGCGTTGGACCGGCCGTGGCTCATCCCCTCCAGAACCTGGATCTCCCGGGCGGTCAGGGTGGGCGCCGCCCCCATGTCCGAGGAACGCAGCCGGCGCGGCGCCAGCCGCCACGTCGGGTCGGCGAGCGCCTGGGTGACGGTGGCCCGAAGCTCGGCGCGCGAGGCGTCCTTGTGCAGATAGCCCCGGGCTCCCGCCGCGACGGCGAGCGCCACGCCGTCCAGATCCTCGGCCACGGTGAGCATGATGATGCGGGCGCCGGGGTCGGCGGAAAGAAGGCGCCGGACGGTTTCCACTCCGCCGAGGCCGGGCATTCGGACGTCCATCAGAATCAGGTCGGAACGATCGGCGCCCCAGCGACGCAGGACTTCCTCGCCGTTGGCGGCCGTCGTGACCCGCTCGACGCCGGGCACGGTCGCGACCGCGCGGCGGAGCGCCTCCCGGGCGAGCGGGGAGTCGTCGCAGACAAGGACGGAAGTCATGGTCGCCCTCCGCAGCTGATGCGCATCACCTTGAGCCTCCAGGCAGTCGTGTGTCGTCATCTGTGCGATTGACAAGCCGTGCCAACCGCCTTCGCCCTCTCAACGACGGTCACCCGAAAGAGTTACGGCCTCCAATCTCACAGCAGGAGCACTGTACGTGACCGGCTCATCACGCGACCGCCGCGCTCAGATAAACACGCCGAACACCCGTTTTTGCCCTATTTAGACCTTATTGCCCGCTTCGGGGTGTCTATGGCTATATTCGACTGGTAGTCATATTTCATGACTCCTCCCCAGCCTCGATGACGATGGGACACTGTCATGGCAGATTTCTCCCGCCTTCCGGGCCCCAATGCCGACCTGTGGGACTGGCAGCTCCTCGCCGCCTGCCGGGGCGTGGACAGCTCGTTGTTCTTCCATCCCGAGGGCGAGCGCGGGGCGGCCCGCAGCGCGCGCGAGGAGGCGGCGAAGGAAGTGTGCATGCGCTGCCCGGTCCGCGCCGAGTGCGCCGCGCACGCGCTCTCCGTGCGCGAGCCGTACGGCGTCTGGGGCGGACTGACCGAGGACGAGCGCGAGGAGCTGCTGGGCCGCGCGCGGCGCGACCTGGTGAACGCCAACTCCCCGCACAACCCCGGCTGACGCCGACTACCGTCTTCGTATGACAACTGCATTGGTGACCGGAGCGACGGCGGGAATCGGCGCCGCCTTCGCCCGTCGGCTGGCCCGCGACCGGCACGATCTGGTGCTGGTGGCGCGCGACGCCGAGGCGCTGCGGCGCCAGGCCGCCGAGCTGCACGACCGGCACGGGATCGAGGCCGCCGTGCTGAGGGCCGACCTGTCCACCGACGAGGGCATCGCCGCGGTCGAGACGCGGCTGTCCGACCCGGCGCACCCGGTGGACCTGCTGATCAACAACGCCGGGTTCGGGCTCAAGGGCAGCTATCTGAACGTGCCCATGGCGGATGAGCTGCGGATGCTCAGGGTCCACTGCGAGGCGGTGCTGCGCCTGACCACGGCCGCCGCGGAGCCCATGCGGCGGCGCGGGCGGGGCGCGGTGGTGAACGTGGCCTCGGTGGCCGCGTTCCTGCCCCGGGGCACCTATGGCGCGTCCAAGGCGTGGGTGGTGCAGTTCACCGAGGGCGCGGCCCGCGATCTGGCGGGCAGCGGGGTGCGGCTGATGGCGCTGTGCCCCGGTTTCGTGCGCACCGAGTTCCACCAGCGGGCCGGGATGGGCACGGAGAACATCCCCAACTGGATGTGGCTGGACGCCGACCGCGTGGTGGACACCGCGCTGCGGGACCTCGCCCGGTACCGGACCGTGTCCATCCCGGACGCGCGCTACAAGGTGCTCATGGGCGCCGCCCGGCTGGCGCCGCGCGGGGCGCTGGGCGGCCTGTCGGCCCGGGCCGGCCGGAAGTACGGACCCCGGCGGAAGAGCGACGGATAACCCCGATGGGCTAAGGTGGATATGTCTGATATGTACCGCTTCGACCCTCAGGACACGGACACCATCATGACATTCGTACAGGTAATCGACTTCAAGACCAGCAGAGCCGACGAGCTGAACCGGCTCATGGACACCTGGGTCGCGCAGACCGAGGGGAAACGGACGGCCACGCACTCGGTGGTCGGCCGGGACCGGTCGGACAGCACGCACATCGTGGAGATCGTCGAGTTCCCGTCGTACGAGGACGCCGAGCGGAACGCGCGGCTGCCGGAGACCGACCGGATCTTCCGAGAGATGGCGGCGCTGTGCGACGACGTGCCGCGGTTCACCGACCTGGACGTGGTGCGGGACGAGCAGCTCAACAAGGCGGCCGTCCGGCGCTTCTTCGAGGACGCGGTCAACCGGGCCGACCTGGACCTGCTGGACGAGCTGTGCACCGGCGACTACGCGGAGCACGACCCGAGCAGCTCGGTGGACCCGGCCGATCTGGCCTCCGCCAAGACCGACGCGACCAAGTACATCAGGGCCTTCGGGCCGACGTTCCTGGTGGAGGACCAACTGGCCGAGGGCGACCTCGTGACCACGCGGTTCACCGCGATCGGCACGCACACCGACGACTTCATGGGGCTGCCCGCCACCGGGCGCCCGGTGCGGATCGCCGGACAGGTCACGCACCGGTTCCGGGACGGCAGGATCGCCGAGTCATGGTGGAACTGGGACCAGCTCGGCCTGCTGGCGCAGATCGGCCTGGTCGAGCTGTAACGCCGGACACGAGCCGCGCGGGCCCCGGCCCGCACCGCCCTGAGGGTGGTGCGGGCCGGGGCCCGTCCGTACCGCGCGCCGGGGCGCGTCAGTGGGAGTGGCCGTGGCCGTGGCCCGCCGACTCCGGCTCCTCTTCCTTCTTCTCCACCACCAGGGTCTCGGTGGTGAGCAGCAGGGAGGCGATGGAGGCGGCGTTCTGCAGGGCGGAACGGGTCACCTTCACCGGGTCGATCACGCCGTCCTTGACCAGGTCGCCATAGGCGCCGGTGGCCGCGTTGAAGCCCTGGCCCTTGTCGAGCTCGGCCACCTTGGAGGTGATCACGTACCCCTCCAGGCCGGCGTTCTCCGCGATCCAGCGCAGCGGCTCGACGGCGGCGCGGCGGACGATCGCCACGCCGGTGGCCTCGTCGCCGGTCTTGCCGAGGTCGTCGGCCAGCACCTTGGAGGAGTGGACCAGGGAGGCGCCGCCGCCGGGGACGATGCCCTCCTCGACCGCCGCGCGGGTGGCCGAGATGGCGTCCTCCAGACGGTGCTTCTTCTCCTTCAGCTCCACCTCGGTGGCGGCGCCGACGCGGATGACGCACACGCCGCCGGCCAGCTTGGCCAGCCGCTCCTGGAGCTTCTCGCGGTCCCAGTCGGAGTCGGTGGTCTCGATCTCGGCGCGGATCTGGGCGACCCGGGCCTCGATGTCGGCCGACTGGCCGGCGCCGTCGACGATGGTGGTGTCGTCCTTGGTGACCGTCACGCGGCGGGCGGTGCCCAGCACGTCCAGGCCGACCTGGTCGAGCTTGAGGCCGACCTCCTCGGAGATCACGGTGCCGCCGGTGAGGGTGGCCATGTCGCCGAGCATCGCCTTGCGGCGGTCGCCGAAGCCGGGGGCCTTGACGGCCACCGAGTTGAACGTGCCGCGGATCTTGTTGACGACGAGGGTGGACAGCGCCTCGCCCTCGACGTCCTCGGCGATGATCAGCAGCGGGCGGGAGCCGCCGGACTGCATGATCTTCTCCAGCAGCGGGAGCAGGTCCTGGATGGAGGAGATCTTGCCCTGGTGGATCAGGATGTAGGGGTCGTCGAGGACGGCCTCCATGCGCTCCTGGTCCGTGACCATGTAGTGCGACAGGTAGCCCTTGTCGAACGCCATGCCCTCGGTGAAGTCCAGCTCCAGGCCGAAGGTCTGGGACTCCTCGACGGTGATCACACCGTCCTTGCCGACCTTGTCCATGGCCTCCGCGATCAGCTCGCCGACCTGCTTGTCCTGGGCGGACAGGGCGGCGACCGCGGCGATGTCCTCCTTGGAGTCGATCGGCCGGGCGCTGGCGCGCAGGTCTTCGGCGACGGCCTCGACCGCGGCGTCGATGCCCCGCTTCAGCCCGGACGGCGAAGCACCGGCGGCGACGTTGCGCAGCCCCTCGCGGACGAGGGCCTGGGCCAGCACGGTGGCGGTGGTGGTGCCGTCACCGGCGATGTCGTTGGTCTTGGTCGCCACCTCCTTCACGAGCTGGGCGCCCAGGTTCTCGTACGGGTCCTCCGCCTCGACCTCGCGGGCGATGGTGACGCCGTCGTTGGTGATGGTGGGCGCGCCGAACTTCTTGTCGATGACGACGTTCCGGCCCTTGGGACCGATGGTCACCTTGACCGCGTCGGCGAGCTGGTTGACGCCGCGTTCGAGGGCGCGGCGGGCGTCCTCGTCGAATTTCAGGATCTTCGCCATGGGTGTGGATGTCCTTGTGTTCTTCGGAGACGAAACCGCGCCCCGGGCGCCCGCCGATCTCGGATCAGTCGCGGGGCCCGGGGCGCGGTGCGATCACTTCTCGATGATCGCCAGCACGTCGCGGGCGGAGAGGACGAGGTACTCCTCGTTGTTGTACTTGACCTCGGTGCCGCCGTACTTGCTGTACAGCACGATGTCGCCGACCTTGACGTCGAGCGGCAGGCGGTTGCCGTCCTCGAAGCGGCCCGGGCCCACGGCCAGGACGGTGCCCTCCTGGGGCTTCTCCTTGGCGGTGTCCGGAATGACCAGTCCGGAGGCCGTGGTCTGCTCGGCCTCCAGCGGCTGGATCACGATGCGGTCCTCGAGCGGCTTGATGGCAACCTTGGAGCTGACGGTCGTCACGATCCGACCTCCCCCTTCGGAGATCTCACGGGGTTTTCAATGGCTGGATGGCGACGTGGTGGACCCGTCGTCGCGGGTGCCGGATCCGCCTGTCGCGCGATGGTTGGCACTCGTCCATGGAGAGTGCCAACATCGACACTATGCGGCGCTTAGCACTCAGTCAACTAGAGTGCCAGTCGCCCGCCGCGCGCCGGAGCCGGGGGAACGCGCGAGCCGGCGGGAACGCGCCCCCGCCCAGGGCACGTTGCCCACTCCGGGGCTCACGGGCGCGAGTTCACACGTAATCCTCCAGGCGAGCGATGGCGAACCCCTGTTCGGTAACGGTGTTGAGCACCCGGCGCAGCATGCCGATCATGTCACCGTCCCACTCCTCCTTGCCCCGGAAGTGGGTGAGGATGATGTCGCCGGGGTGGAACTTCCGGTCGGCGCGCCCGTACGCGATCCGGTCCGGGAACGCCTCCTCGGCCCACAGCGGCACCACGCGCACGCCGCAGGAGGCCGCCGCGCGCAGCGTATCGCGGTCGTAGGCGCCGTAGGGGGGCCGGAACATCTCCGGCCGCTCGCCGATCTCCTTCTCCAGCGTGTCCTGCTGGCGGCAGATCTCGGTGCGCTGCTGGGCGTAGGTGAGCTTCGGCATCTCCCGGTGGTTGACCGAGTGGTTCTGAATGGCGGAGCCGTAGCGGTGGGCCTTGCGGAAGTAGCCGTAGTCGTCGCGGGCGACGTAGTCGGCGAGGAAGCTGCTGTAGGGCACGTCGAGTTCGCGCAGCATCTCCAGCATCCGGGGGTCCTTCTCCGAGCCGTCGTCGATCGTGAGGAAGACGACCTTCTTGTCGGTGGGCACCGAGACGATGACGGGCGGCAGCCCGGCCCCGGAGATGTGGCCCGGCTCGGTGGTCAGCTTCGGCTTCTTCTCCGGCGGCGCGGGCGCGCGCAGCGGAACGCGGCGCAGGCCCCACCGTTTGGCCGCGGCGACGCGGCGCGCCTCGGCCTTCTCCAGGCGCTCGGCGTAGGCGGCCCGCGCCTCCGCGACGGCCCGCGCCTGGCCGTGCCGCGGTGCGCCGAGGAAGCCGACGGAGGCGAGGAGCGCGCTGTCGCCGGTGCCGGGCGGGTTGGCGTCCGCGGTGACCGGCGTCCCCGGGCTCCGGGCGCCGCCAGGCAGGAGGTGCGGGGGGAGCCCGGCGCCCGAGCAGACGAGGGCGAGCATCGTCGCGCCGCCGAGCGCGGTGCACCGCCGCACCCTCCTCATGAACCGGCAGTCTTTTTGTACTACTTGTCCGATAATCCCCATGGCTCGGAATGGTGGCACTCCCCTGCCCCGAACTCCCGCGCGCCGTTCCGGACCGGCGGGGAGAATGACCCGTGTGGCCGCAACCGACCTCGACGCCTTCCGCGCCCTGCTGACCGAGCCGGGCCGCCGGCTGCTGGCCGAGCTGCGCGACCTGCCGCCCGCCGGCGAGCTGGCCGCCGCCACCCGGCTGCGCCGCGACCACCCGCCGAAGCTGGTCGCGGCGGCGATCGGCCAGGCCCGGCTGCGGCAGCGCGCGGCGGCGAAGTTCGGCGCCGACGCCGACCGGATGTTCTTCACGGCCGACGGCGTCGAGCAGGCCACCCGCACCCCCGTCGCCGACTGGCGCGCCCGCCGTTTCGCGGCCCTGGGCGTACAACGGGTGGCCGACCTGTGCTGCGGCGTCGGCGGCGACGCCCTGGCGCTGGCCCGGGCCGGGCTGACCGTGCTCGCCGTGGACCGCTCCCCGCTGGCCTGCGCCGCCGCCGAGGCCAACGCGGCGGCGCTGGGCCTGGCCGACCGGATCACCGTGCGCTGCGCGCCCGTCGAGGACGTCGACGTGCGCGGCTGGGACGCGGTGTTCGCCGACCCGGCGCGCCGCCGCGCCACCGGCGGCCGGATCTTCGACCCCGAGGCGTACTCGCCCCCGCTGTCCTGGGCGCTGGAGCTGGCCGGCCGGGTCCCGCACGCCGCGCTGAAGATCGCGCCGGGCGTGCCGCACGAGGCGATCCCCGACGGCGCGGAGGCGGAGTGGGTCTCCCACCGGGGGAACGTCAAGGAGGCCGTGCTCTGGTTCGGCACCGGGGCCGCCCACCCGCGCCGCGCCACCCTGCTGCCCGGCGGCGACACCCTCACCGGCACCGAACGCCCGGCCCCGGCCGGCCCGCCGGGGCGTTACCTCTACGAGCCGGACGGCGCGGTGATCCGCGCCCACCTCGTCGCCGACGTCGCCGAACGGGTCACCGGCCGGCTGCTCGACCCGACGATCGCCTATGTCACGGCCGACGACCTGCGCCCGACCCCGTTCGCCACGGCCTACGAGCTCACCGACGTGCTCCCGTTCAACGTGAAACGGCTCAAGGCACTCCTGCGCGAACGCGGCGTGGGCACCCTGACCGTCAAGAAGCGCGGCTCGCCCGTCACCCCCGAGGAGCTGCTGCGCCGCGTCAAGCCCCGGGGCCCGGCCGCCGCCACCGTGTTCCTCACCCGCGTCGCGGACGCCCCCGCCATGCTGCTGGGCCGCCCGGCGGCTACCGCGGCGGCTGCTCCGGCACCGGCGTGAACCGCCACCGGTGCACCGGCCGGTGCAGCAACTCGGCGGGCGGGTCCGGCAGTTCGGCGATCTCCCCGGCGTCCTCGCCGTCCCACCACGTGATGACCAGGACCCGCTCCCCCGGCGCGGTGAACGTCTCCCGGCGCGCCGGGGCCGGCTCCAGCACCCGGGCGCGGGCCCAGGCCAGCAGCTCCTCGCCCCGGCCCGCCGCGGCCCGCGCCTCCCACATCAGCGCCACCGCCATCAGTGGCCGCCGGGCACGTGCGGCTCGGTCACCGGCAGCGAGGAGTCGGCGGGCAGGCCGAGGGCGGACGGCGCGCGGTTGCGGGCGACCATCTCCGCGCCCAGCGCGGCGACCATCGCGCCGTTGTCCGTGCACAGCCCCGGCCGCGGCACCCGCAGCGTGATGCCGGCCGCCGCGCACCGTTCCTCCGCCATCGCGCGCAGCCGGGAGTTGGCCGCGACGCCGCCACCGATCATCAGGTGCTCCACGCCCTCGTCCCGGCAGGCCCGGATCGCCTTCCGCGTCAGCACGTCCGTGACCGCCTCCTGGAACGACGCGGCCACATCCGCCACCGGCACCTCCTCGCCCGCGTTGCGCCGGGTCTCCACCCAGCGCGCCACCGCGGTCTTCAGGCCGGAGAAGGAGAAGTCGTAGGGCGCGTCCCGGGGCCCGGTCAGCCCGCGCGGGAACGCGATCGCCCGCGGGTCGCCCTCGCGCGCGAGCCGGTCGATGACCGGGCCGCCGGGGAAGCCGAGCCCCAGCACCCGCGCCACCTTGTCGAACGCCTCCCCCGCCGCGTCGTCGATCGTCGCGCCCAGCGGCCGGACGTCCGCGGTGATGTCGGGGGCCAGCAGCAGCGAGGAGTGCCCGCCGGAGACCAGCAGCGCCATGGTCGGCTCCGGCAGCGGCCCGTGCTCCAACTGGTCCACGCACACGTGCGACGCCAGGTGGTTGACCCCGTACAGCGGCTTGCCCAGCGCGTACGCGTACGCCTTGGCCGCCGAGACGCCGACCAGCAGCGCGCCCGCCAGCCCCGGCCCGGCGGTGACCGCGATCGCGTCCAGATCGGTGGCCGCGACCCCGGCCTCCTTCAGGGCCCGCTCGATCGTGGGCACCATCGCCTCCAGGTGCGCCCGGCTGGCGATCTCGGGCACCACACCGCCGTACCGGGCGTGGTCGTCGACGCTGGAGGCGACGGCGTCGGCGAGCAGCGTGTGGCCGCGGACGATGCCGACACCGGTCTCGTCGCAGGAGGTCTCGATGCCGAGGACGAGGGGTTCGTCAGCCATGGGGGTCCGTTTCGTCAAGAGGGCCTGGGGGCGTCAGCTCGCGCCGCATGACGAGGGCGTCGTGGTTGCCGGGCTGGTAGTAGCCGCGGCGCACGCCGATCGTGGTGAAACCGAAGCGCTGGTAGAGCCGCTGGGCCGGCTTGTTGTCGACGCGGACCTCCAGCAGCACCTCGCGGCAGCCGAACCCGATGGCGGCGGCGAGCAGCGCGGCCAGCAGCCGGGCGCCGAGCCCGGCCCGCTGGGCGTCGCGGGTCACGCCGATGGTCATCACATCGCCCGTGTCACCGGCCACGCTCAGCCCGCCGTAGCCGGCCAGCGAGCCGTCGGGGCGCTCGGCCACCACATAGTGCCGGGTGCGGCCCGGGCCGCGGGAGTGCGCCAGCTCCGACCAGTACGTGGCCTCCGACCAGGCGTCCTGCTCGAACAGCTCGGTCTCCAGCGCCAGCACCCCGGCCATGTCCCACCAGCGCATCTCGCGGAGCACGACATCGCCGCCGGTCATGTCCGGGTGACCGCCTTGTACCCGGCGGGCACCCGGGCGTCCGGGCGGCGCAGATACTGCGGCACGGGCTCGGCCAGCGGCTGCCCGGCGGCCAGCCGCTCGGCGGCGAGCGCCGCGAGCGCCGCGGCCGACGCGTGCTCGGGCAGGTCCGGGCGCAGCCCGGGGAACGCGTCGGGGTACAGCCGCGCGCCCGCGCCGGCCGCCGGCAGGTCGCCCACCAGCGCGGCGACGTCCGCCGGCCGGTCCACCGCGGGGCCGGTCACCCGGGTGCGGGCGTCGGCGTACCGCGCCCAGTACACCTCCTTGCGGCGGGCGTCGGTGGCGACGACGAACGGCTCGTCCAGGCCCGTCGCGTAGGCGATGGCGTCCAGCGTGCCCAGGCCGTGCACCGGCAGGGAACGGGCCGCGCCCAGCGCCGCCGCGGTGGCCAGCCCCACCCGCAGGCCCGTGTACGGGCCCGGGCCGGTGCCGACGACGAGCGCCGTCACCTCGTCCAGGCCGCGCCCGGCGGCGGTGAGCACGCGGTCGACGGCGGGGAGCAGCAGCTCACCGTGGCGCCGGGCGTCGATCTCCCGCGCGTCGGCGAGGACCGCCGTGCCGTCGTGCAGGGCGACGGTGACGGCGGGGGTGGCGGTGTCCAGGGCGAGCAACAGCACGCGGCAAACCTACAACTCCCCGGCGGGCCCCCGGGTCCCTGGTAGCGTCGGTCCGAAAACCTCTCTGCCCGCTCCCGACCCCCGAACCCGACGCAACTCCCGGCCCCTTTCCGTGAAAGGCGACAGCAGAACCGTGGCGCGCCATACCTCCGGCTCCGGCTCCGGTGCCTTCGTCACCTTGCTGACCGCCGCCGCCCTGGGCGTTGTCGCGTTCTTCGCGTATCAGGCGTCCGCCGCCGACGACCGGCCGGCGGCCGGTTCCAGCCCGTCGGCGTCGGAGACCCCGGAGGACGGCTCGCAGGGCGGCGAGGGCGGCGAGGCCGACCCGACGGACGGGCCGCCGCCGCTGCCCGCCGAGTCGGGCGAGGGCAAGCGCGTGGTCTACTCGCTGAGCCAGCAGCGGGTCTGGCTGGTGGACAACAGCGCCGACGGAACGGGCGAGGTGATCGCCGGGACCTACGAGGTGCACCCCAGCTCGGTCAGCCCGCCGGCCGGCGAGTACACCGTCACCTCGCGTTTCGCGCAGGGCACCGGCTCCGACGGGGTCGCCATCGAGCACTCGGTGGTCTTCCACGAGGCGTCCGACGGAACGGTGTTCGGCTTCTCCGCGGCGCTGGACGGCTCCACGCCCGACCCCGACTCCGCCACGCGGACCGGCGCGATCCGGCAGAGCCGCGAACACGGCGACGCGATGTGGCTGTTCGCGACGGCGGGCATCCCGGTCGTCGTCGTTCCCTGAGTCGTCGTTCCCTGAGTCGTCGTTCCCTGACGCGCGGCGGATCCTAATCCAGCAGCCCGCCAAGGTCGGCGTCCCGCCAGCGCTCGCCGACGCCCGTCAGCGTGACCTCGCGCAGCTCGTCCTCCCCGTCCCCGCCGTCGGCCGCGTCCGCGCCCTCCGCGCGCGAGATCACGACGTGCAGCCGGTCCTCGGACAGCTCCTCGACCCGGCCCTCGCCCCACTCCACGACGACCACCGACTCGGGCAGCGCCACGTCCAGGTCCAGGTCCTCCATCTCCTCCAGCCCGCCGGAGAGCCGGTAGGCGTCCACGTGCACCAGCGGCGGCCCGCCGACGGTCGAGGGGTGGACCCGGGCGATCACGAACGTGGGCGAGGTCACCGCGCCGCGCACGCCCAGCCCCTCGCCGATCCCGCGCGTCAGCGTCGTCTTGCCCGCGCCCAGCGGGCCGGTGAGCAGCACCAGGTCGCCCGGCCGCAGCCGGGCCGCGAGGCGGCGCCCCGCCTCCCGCATCCGCTCGGGGCCGGTGACGGTGAACGACGCCGCGGACACCGGCGCCTCAGACTGCTGGCTCATGGAACCGGATGCTACGCGCCAGCAGCCGCGCCAGATGCTCGTTCACCTGCTCGGGAAACTCCAGCAGCACCAGGTGCCCGGCGCCCTGCACCACCACCGCCTCCGCCATGGGCAGCTTGGCGGCGATCCGCTCGCTGTGCGCGGCGGGGGTCACCTCGTCCCGTTCCGCGCCGAGCACCAGCACGGGCAGATCCTCGGCCAGGCCGTTGAGCAGGTCCAGCGCCGACGCCTTGTCGTGCGCGGCGAACGCGGGGTAGAACTCGGCGACCACGTCCACCGGGACGGACTGGATCAGCCGCTCGGCGAACCGCGCCACCCCCGGGTCCACGTCCTTGGGCGTGCCGAACGAGTAACGGCGCACGAGCCCGGCGTACAGGTCGCCCGTCGCGCGCCGGCCGCGGTCCACGAGCTCCTGCTGCGAGCCGAGCGCCCGCAGCACGCCGGGCAGCACCTTGCGGACGGCGCGCACGGCCGGGGCCGGGAAACCATAGGTGACGTCCGCCAGTTCGCCCGCCGAGGACGCCAGGAACGCGACGCCCGCCACCCGCCGCGCCACATAGTCCGGGAACTGCTCGGCCAGCGCCATGATCGTCATGCCGCCCATCGAGTGCCCGACCAGGACCACCGGTCCCTCGGGCGCGACCGCGTCGAGAACGGCCTTCAGGTCGCGGCCGAGCTGCTCGATGGTGACCGGCTCCCCGGTCTCGCCCTGCGTCCGGCCGCGCTCGGAACGGCCGTGGCCGCGCTGGTCCCAGTAGACGGCGCGGACCGCGCCACGCAGGGCGGCGCGCTGGAAGTGCCACACGTCCTGGTTCAGGCAGTAGCCGTGGCTGAACACCACGGTGGGGGGCGGCTGCCGGCGGCGGCGCAGCAGCCGCCCCAGCCGGCCGCGCGCGGCGGGCTGGGGTCCCCGCGTCACGGGCTCGGCGACCGGACCGCCCGCTCCGTCGTCGGACGGCCGGACGAACGCGCCGACCTCGTCGATCTCGTAGTACAGCTCGGTCCCGTCGTCGGCGGAGGCCGTGCCGGGCGCGCCGCGCAGCGTGCCGTACGGCCCGGCGGCGTCCAGCGCCAACTGCGCCTGGCGGCGGACCGAGCGGCCCACGGTCAGCCGTTCGACGGCGACGGTGGTGGCCACCGCGCCTATCGCCACCCCGGCCACCCCGAGGCGCCGCGCCCAGCTCATGAGGCGGACTCCCCGTGGTAGATCCGGGGCACGCGGTGCCCGACGCGGGTGACGATCTCGTAGCCGATGGTGCCGGCCGCGCGGGCCCAGTCCTCGGCCGTGGGCTCGCCGCGGTCGCCGGGGCCGAACAGCACCGCCTCGTCACCGGCCGCCGCCGAGTCGCCGCCGAGGTCGACCACGAACTGGTCCATGGCCACCCGGCCCGCGACCGTCCGCCACTTGCCGGCCACCAGCACCGGGCCGCAGCCGGAGGCGTGCCGGGGAACGCCGTCGGCGTAGCCCGCGGGCACCAGGGCCAGCGTCGTCTCGCCGGGGGTGACGTAGTGGTGCCCGTAGCTCACGCCGTGCCCGCCCGGGACCCGTTTCACCGAGGCCAGCCAGGCGCGCAGGGTCATCACCGGCCGCAGCCCGAAGTCCGCCGGGGTACCTGTCTCCGGCGAGGGGGACAGCCCGTACAGCGCCACCCCGGGCCGGACCAGGTCGTAGTGCGCGGCGGGCAGGGTGAGCGTGGCCGGCGAGTTCGCGAAGTGCCGCACCTCGGGGTCGAGTCCGGCGCGGGCGGCGGTGGCCAGCGCCTCGTCGAACGCCCGCTGCTGGAGCGCGATCGACGGGTGGCCCGGCTCGTCGGCGCACGCGAAGTGCGACCACATGCCGGTCACCCGGATCGCGCCCGCCGCCTCGGCGGCGCGCGCCGCGGCGACCAGGTCCGGCCAGTCGGCGGGCTGGCAGCCGTTGCGGCCCAGGCCCGTGTCGGCCTTGAGGTGCACCCGCGCGCGGCGGCCGGCCGCCCGGGCCGCGGCCGTCACCTCGGCCAGCGCCCAGGAGGCGGCGACCGAGACGTCGATGTCCGCCTCGATGGCCCGCCGCCAGGGCCCGCCCGGCGTCCACAGCCAGCACAGCACCCGCCCGGTGTCGCCGGCCGCGCGCAGGGCCAGCGCCTCGTCCGGCGTGGCCGTGCCCAGCCAGGCGGCGCCGGCCTCGCGGGCGGCGCGGGCGCACGGGACCAGGCCGTGGCCGTATCCGTCGGCCTTGACCACGGCCATCAACGCGGCCCCGCCGGTGGCGCGTTCGGTGAGCGCGCGGACATTGGCGCGCAACGCGTCGAGATCGATATCGGCGCGCAGCCGCCAGCTTTCTGCCGGTGGATGATCGTTCATTACCCTCCAGTGTCGCAGGAAGAGCGCGCGGGCACGGGCCAGACTAGGTGCCATGAGGACTGCTTACCGCGTGGAGACCGTCCGGGCCGCCGAGGCCGCGCTGCTGGCCAGGCTGCCCGAGGGGACCCTGATGAGCAGGGCCGCCGCCGGCCTGGCGGCGGCCTGCGCCGGGCTGCTGAAGCCGGGGCTGTCCGGCGCCCGGGTGGTGGTGCTGGCGGGCGGCGGGGACAACGGCGGCGACGCCCTGTACGCGGGCGCCCGGCTCGCCCGGCGCGGCGCGGCGGTGACCGCGGTGCTGGTCACGCCGGAGCGCGCGCACCCCGGCGGCCTGGCGGCGTTGCGCGCGGCCGGCGGCCGGACGGCGACGGCCGACGCGGCGGACGCGCTGCTGGCCCGGGCCCGGCTGGTGGTGGACGGGATCACCGGCATCGGCGGGCGCGGCGGGCTGCGGCCGGCCGCCGCCGCGCTGGCGCGGGCGGCCCAGGAGCACGGCGTGCCCGTGGTCGCCGTCGACCTGCCCAGCGGCGTGGACGCGGACACCGGCGAGGTGCGCGGCGCGGCCGTCCGGGCGGCGCTGACCGTCACGTTCGGCACCCACAAGCCCGGCCTCCTGATCGACCCGGCCCGCGAGTACGCCGGCGAGGTGCGGCTGGTGGACATCGGCCTGGGCCCGGAGCTGCCGCCGGAGCCGGACCTGGCCGCCCTCACGGACGCCGACGTCGCGGCGCTGCTGCCGCGCCCGGCCGCCGAGTCCGACAAGTACCGGCGCGGCGTGGTCGGCGTGGTGTCAGGCTCGGCCCGTTACCCCGGCGCCGCCGTGCTCACGGTGGGCGGGGCGCTGCGCGGCGGCGCGGGCGCGGTGCGGTACGTCGGGCCGGCCGGCATGGCGGTGCTCGGCCGCCACCCCGAGTCGCTGGTCTCGGAGGGCCCGCCGCACAAGGCGGGCCGGGTGCAGGCGTGGGTCGTGGGCCCCGGGCTCGGCGACACCCCGGAGGCCCGGGCCGCGGTCGCGGACGTGCTGGCCGCCGAGGTCCCGGTCCTGGTGGACGCGGACGGGCTGCGCCTGCTCGACGCCGACCGGGTACGCGACCGTTCCGCGCCGACGGTGCTCACCCCGCACGCCGGGGAGGCGGCGGCGCTGCTGGGCACCGGGCGGGACCGGGTCGAGGCGGCCCGGCTCGCGGCGGTCACCGAGCTGGCCGAACAGTACGGCGCCACCGCGCTGTTGAAGGGCTCGACCACGCTGATCGCCGAGCCCGGCGGCGCGGTCCGGGTCAATCCGACCGGCACCCCGTGGCTGGCCACGGCCGGCAGCGGCGACGTGCTCTCCGGCCTGATCGGCGCCCTGCTCGCGGCCGGCCTGCCGCCCCTGGACGCGGCGTCCACCGGCGCATATCTGCACGGCGCGGCCGGCCGCCTCGCCGCGGCCCCGCCCACCGCCTCCTCGGTCGCCGAGGCCCTGCCCACCGTGTGGGGCCGGCTCCTCGCCGCTACCCCTCCGCGATGACGACGGCGGAGGCGATGCCCGCGTCGTGGCTGAGCGAGACGTGCCAGGAGCGCACGCCCAGCTCGGCCGCGCGGGCGGCCACCGTGCCGCGCACGGCCAGCCGCGGCCGGCCGGAGTCGGTCTGGATCACCTCGGCGTCCGTCCAGCGCAGCCCGGGCGGCGCGCCCAGCGCCTTGGCCAGCGCCTCCTTGGCCGCGAACCGGGCCGCGAGCGAGGCCACGCCCCGCCGCTCCCCGCTCGGCAGCCACAGCTCGGCGGTCACGAACAGCCGGTTCGCCAGCTCCGGGGTCCGCTCCAGCGACGTGGCGAACCGGTCGATCTCCGCGACGTCGATGCCCACCCCCACGATCACGCGCGGACCACGCTTCCCCCGGCGTCGGTGATCTCGCACCGCACCTCGTCGAACTCCCGGCGCAGCAGCACCACATGGTCCGCCGGCAGGACCACCACCTCCCGCGCCTCGCCCGCGAAGGCCACCGGGTCCGAGGCGAGGAACGACTCGCCGTCGCCCTCCCCCACGGCCAGCGGCTCCCCCCCGCACGCGCCCGCCACCGTGTCCGGCTCATCGGCGTGCACGGCCAGCAGGGCGAACGAGCCGCGCAGCGACCGGCACACCTGGCGCATCGCCTCGCCCAGGTCGGCGCACGAGGAGAACGCCTCGGCCAGCAGATGCGCGGCCACCTCCGTGTCGGTGTCGGAGGCCAGCCGGTGCCCGCGCCCGGCCAGTTCGGCGCGCAGCTCGGCGTGGTTGTCGATGCGGCCGTCGTGCACCACGGCCACGCGCCCGGCGTTGTCGAGTTGCGGATGCGCGTTGCCCTCGGTGGGCGGGCCGTGCGTGGCCTGCCGCAGGTGCCCGATCGCGGTGCCGCCCGTGGCCAGCGGGCGCCGGTCCAGCACCTCGCGCAGCGCCGACAGCGGCCCCGCCGTCCGGGCCGCCGCGAGCCCGCCGTCCGCGAGCACGGCCACGCCCGACGAGTCGTAACCGGGCCGTTCCAGCCGCCCGAGACCGGCCAGCACCACCTCCAGGGCGGACTGCGCCTGCGCTCCCACGTAACCGACCATCCCGCACATGCGGGCAGACTAGCCGGGCGAGGAGAATGATCGCGTGGCAACCTCGCTCCAGCAGCCGACCCCGTACGTCGATCTCAGCCGCGCCGAGTGGAGCGCGCTGCGCGCCCGCACCCCGCTGCCGCTCACCGCCGAGGAGGTGGAACGGCTGCGGGGCCTGGGCGACGTGGTCGACCTCACGGAGGTCCGGGAGGTCTATCTGCCGCTGTCCCGGCTGCTCAACCTCTACGTCGGCGCCACCGGTCAACTGCGCGCCGCCGTCAGCACGTTCCTCGGCGGCCCGCAGCCCGCGACCCCGTTCGTCATCGCGGTGGCGGGCAGCGTCGCGGTCGGCAAGTCCACGGTCTCCCGGCTGCTGCGGGAGCTGCTGGCCCGCTGGCCCGAGCACCCCCGCGTCGAACTGGTCACCACCGACGGCTTCCTGCTGCCGAACGCGGAGCTGGACCGGCGTGGCCTGATGACGCGCAAGGGCTTCCCCGAGTCCTACGACCGCCGCGCGCTGACCCGTTTCGTGGCGGAGGTGAAGGCGGGCCGCCCGGAGGTGAGCGCGCCGGTCTACTCCCACCTCACCTACGACATCGTCCCCGGCGAACGGCTGACCGTGCGCCGCCCGGACATACTGATCCTGGAGGGCCTGAACGTCCTCCAGCCCGCGCCGCCCGGCCACGTCGGCCTGGCGGACTACTTCGACTTCTCGGTATACGTCGACGCCAGGACGGCGGATATCCGCGACTGGTATCTGGACCGCTTCAGAAAACTCCGCGCCACCGCATTCCAGAACCCCGGCTCCTACTTCCGCAAATACGCCGAGGTCGGGGAGGAGGAGGCGATGGAGTACGGCCGGAACAATTGGCGGAACATCAACGAGCCGAATCTGGTGCGGAATATCGCCCCGACCCGGGGTCGGGCCACGCTGGTCCTCCAGAAGGCGGCCGACCACACGGTCCGCCGGCTCCGCCTGCGAAAGCTCTGACCCCGCCCGGCAGTTCGCCCGCCCCCGGCCGGCCGGGGGCGGGTGACAGCACCTAACCCAGGGCCGACTTCACCGCGTCCGCCAGCCCCGCGGCCACGGCCCGGGCCTGCGCCGCGTCCGCGGCCTCCACCATCACGCGCACCAGCGGCTCCGTGCCCGAGGGCCGCAGCAGCACGCGCCCGGTCTCGCCGAGCTGCCGCTCGGCCTCGGCCACCGCCTCGGCCAGCTCGCGGCTGTCGCCGACCCGGGTCCGGTCCACGTCCGGCACGTTGATCAGCACCTGCGGCAGCCGTTCCATCACGCCCGCCAGTTCGGTGAGCGGCCGGCCCGTCGCCGCGACCCGGGCGGCCAGCAGCAGCCCGGTCAGCGTCCCGTCGCCCGTGGTGGCGTGGTCCAGGACGATCACGTGCCCGGACTGCTCCCCGCCCAGCGAGAACCCGCCGCGCTTCATCTCCTCCAGCACATAGCGGTCCCCGACCGCCGTCTGGCGCAGCCGCAGCCCCTCCCGCTCCATGGCCAGCGCGAAGCCGAGGTTGGACATCACGGTGGCCACCACCGTGTCGTGCCGCAGCGTCCCCGCCTCCCGCATGGCCAGGCCCAGCACGGCCAGGATCTGGTCGCCGTCCACGTCCGCGCCCGTGCCGTCCACGGCCAGGCAGCGGTCCGCGTCGCCGTCCACCGCGATGCCCAGGTCCGCGCCGTGCGCCGGAACGGCCGCCCGCAGCGCGCCCGGATGCGTGGAGCCGTAGCCGTCGTTGATGTTGAGCCCGTCCGGCTCGGCGCCGATCGTGATGACCTCCGCGCCGGCGCGGGTGAACGCCTCGGGCGCGACCCGCGAGGCCGCGCCGTGCGCGGCGTCCACGACGACCTTCAGCCCGTCCAGCCGGTGCGGCAGCACCCCCACCAGGTGCGCGACGTACGCGTCGAAGCCCTCGTCGTACTCGGTGACGCGGCCCACGCCCGCGCCCACCGGGCGGTCCCACGGCAGGCCCGCCGCGTGGTCCCAGTACGCCGCCTCGATGCGGTCCTCCAGCTCGTCGGCCAGTTTGTGCCCGCCGCCGGCGAAGAACTTGATGCCGTTGTCCGGCATCGGGTTGTGGCTGGCCGAGAGCATCACGCCGAAGTCCGCGTCCAGCGAGCCGGTCAGATACGCCACCGCCGGGGTCGGCAGCACGCCCACCCGCATCACGTCCACGCCCGCGCTGGCGAGCCCGGCCACCACGGCCGCCTCCAGGAACTCCCCCGACGCCCGGGGGTCGCGGCCCACCACGGCCAGCGGCCGCCGCCCGGGCTCTCCCCCGGTCCCGGCGAGCACGCTCGCCGCCGCTACGGACAGCCCAAGCGCCATCTCGGCCGTGAGATCCGCGTTGGCGACGCCGCGCACGCCATCGGTGCCGAAGAGTCGTCCCACAGTATTTCCTCCGATTTTCACGAGAGCGGCCGTCGCGTTGACCCTATAAAAGGGGAGCCCCGACAGCACGGATGTGCTGTCGGGGCGTCAGCAAAAAGATCCTCGGCGAGGTCGCTCCGGGGGACTTAGCGCTTGCTGTACTGCGTCCCCTTGCGCGCCTTCTTCAGACCGGCCTTCTTCCGCTCGACCGCACGGGCGTCACGGGTCAGGAAGCCGGCCTTCTTCAGCGGGCCGCGGTTGTTGTCCACGTCGGCCTCGTTGAGGGCGCGGGCCACGCCGAGGCGCAGCGCGCCGGCCTGGCCGGAGATGCCGCCGCCGGAGATACGGGCGACGACGTCGTACCGCTCGTCGAGCTCAAGGACCTTGAAGGGCTCGTTCACGGACTGCTGGTGCACCTTGTTGGGGAAGTACCCCTCCAGGGTGCGGCCGTTGATCTTCCACTTGCCGCTGCCGGGAACGATGCGCACGCGCGCGATCGCGTTCTTCCGGCGGCCGGTGCCGGCGCCGGGCAGCGGGTCGCCGAAGCGGGCGCTCACCGTCTCGGTGCCGGCGAACTCCTCCGGCGTGCTCTCGGTCGTGTACTCCTCGACCTCGGGGACCTCGGCGTCAAGGGACTCAGGGGTGGGCTCGGCCACGATTCTCCTCAGATTCTCTTTCGTCTAAAGACAGTGGCCGACTACTGCGCGACCTGGGTGATCTCGAACGGAACGGGCCGCTGAGCGGCGTGCGGGTGCTCCGGCCCCGCGTACACCTTCAGCTTCGAGAACATCTGACGGCCGAGGGTGTTCTTCGGGAGCATGCCCTTGACCGCCTTCTCGACGGCCTTCTCCGGGTTGTTCTTGAGGAGGTCCTCATACCGGACGGACCGCAGACCGCCCGGGTAGCCGGAGTGGCGGTAGGCCAGCTTCTGGGTCCGCTTGTTGCCGGACAGGTGCACCTTGTCGGCGTTGACGATGATGACGAAGTCACCGGTGTCAACGTGCGGCGCGTACACCGGCTTGTGCTTGCCCCGCAGAAGGGTGGCGGCCTGGGAGGCCAGACGGCCCAGCACGACATCGGCGGCGTCGATGACGTGCCACTGACGCTGAATGTCGCCGGGCTTGGGGCTGAACGTACGCACGGGTCGTAGCCTTCGCTTCTTCTGTGTTGGGATCCTGACAAGGTCACCCGATGATCACGGCAGACAAGGCCGCACCCCGGCGACGCAAACCGGGTGCCGACCGCTGGCAATCATCCTGGTGGACCGGCGCAAGGCCCCTCACGTGAGATCGAGACAAGCCATACGCATGATTTTTCATTGTTTCGACATTGCAGAGTACTGTCCGCCCCCCGCCGGGGTCAAAACGGGTCCCGCTCAGCGGTCTCGGGCCACCCGGTCCTCGTCCCACACCGGCTCCGGCACCTCCCGCACCACCCCGTCCGCGCCGAAGAGCAGATAGCGGTCGAAGGACCGGGCGAACCACCGGTCGTGCGTGACGGCCAGCACCGTCCCCTCGTACGCCTCCAGCCCCTCCTGGAGCGCCTCGGCGCTCTCCAGGTCCAGGTTGTCCGTCGGCTCGTCCAGCAGCAGCGCCGTCGCCCCGCCGAGCTCCAGCAGCAGGATCTGGAACCGGGCCTGCTGCCCGCCCGAGAGCCGGTCGAACGGCTGCTGCGCCTGCCGGTCCATCTCGTAGCGCCGCAGCGCCGAGGTCGCCGCGCCCCGGTCCAGCGCGTGCTCCGTCCACAGGATGTCCAGCAGCGTGCGGCCCAGCAGCTCCGGGTGCGCGTGCGTCTGCGCGAAGTGCCCGGGAACGACGCGCGCCCCCGTCTTCCACGCGCCCGTGTGCGCCACGTCCTCCCCCGCGAGCAGCCGCAGGAAGTGCGACTTGCCCGAACCGTTGGCCCCGAGCACCGCGACCCGCTCCCCGTAGAAGACCTCCAGGTCGAACGGCCGCATCAGCCCGGTCAGCTCCAGCCCGGCGCAGGTGAAGGCCCGCACCCCGGTGCGCCCGCCGCGCAGCCGCATCCGGATGTTCTGCTTGCGCGGCGGCTCCTGCGGCGGCCCGGCCTCCTCGAACTTCCGCAGCCGCGTCTGCGCCGCCTTGTACCGGGAGGCCATCTCGTCGCTGCGCGCGGCGTACTGCCGCAGGTCCGCCACCAGCCGTTTCAGCCGCGCCCGCTGCTCGTCCCAGCGCCGCCGCAGCTCCTCGAACCGCTCGAAGCGCCGCTCGCGCGCCTCGTGGTACGTGCCGAACCCGCCGCCGTGCACCCAGACGTCCGACCCGGCCGGACCCGGCTCCACGCTGATGATCTTCCGCGCGGAACGCGCCAGCAGCTCCCGGTCGTGCGAGACGAACAGCACGGTCTTGGCCGTCTCCCGCAGCCGCTCCTCCAGCCACCGCTTGCCGGGCACGTCCAGATAGTTGTCCGGCTCGTCCAGCAGCAGCACCTGGTCGCCGCCGCGCAGCAGCGCCTCCAGGACCAGCCGCTTCTGCTCCCCGCCCGACAGCGTGCGCACCTGCCGCCACTGGGCACGTTCGTACGGCACCCCCAGCGCGGCCATGGTGCACATGTCCCACAGCGTCTCGGCCTCGTAGCCGCGGACCTCGGCCCAGTCGGCGAGCGCCTGCGCGTACGCGAGCTGCGCCGGCTCGTCGTCGGCGGTCATCACCGCCAGCTCGGCGGCGTCCACCGCGAGCGCCGCCGTCCGGATCCGCGGCGGCGCGACCGAGACCAGCAGGTCGCGAACGGACCGCTCGTCGCGCACGCTCCCCACGAACTGCGGCATCACCCCGAGCCCCCCGCTGACGGTGACGATCCCCTCCGCCGGCTTCAGGTCCCCGGCCACCAGCCGCAGCAGCGTCGTCTTCCCGGCCCCGTTGGCGCCCACCAGCGCGGCGGCCTCGCCCTCCCCCACCCGGAACGAGATGTCGTCCAGCAGCACGCGGCCGTCCGGCAGGTCGTACCGCACGTGCGCCGCTTCCACATGTCCCATGCGCCGAGTCTGCTGGTCCCCGCCCGGAATCCCAACCGGTTTCCCGGCCCGCGCGCCCCTCTTCCGTTCCCCGGCCCAGGAGTTCCCCCACGCCCGGTTCCCATTAAGCTTCCGCCATGAGCTACGGGCAGGGGGGTTCCGGCTGGACCCCAGGGGGATCGAACACGCCGGACTGGGACGCGCTCGCGGCCGACGCGGAACGGCGCCGCGGCCGACGCCGGACCTCGATCATCATCTTCTCCGCGGCGGCGGCCGTGGTCATCGGCGTGGTGGTGGCTCTCGCCATCGTCAACCAGAGCGGCGACGGAAGCCCCTCCGACAACGCCTCCTCCGCCCTGCCCGACCCCTCCGACCTGCCGTCCGACAGCCCCGACGCCGAGCCGTCCTTCGACGAGCGGACGCTGCCTCCCCTGCCGCAGCCGCGCGAGTTCATATCGGACGCCGACAAGGACACCGCCCCGTTCGACCTGGAGAGCTTCTTCACCGGGGACACGATGGACATCGACGACCGGTCCTACACGAAGGTCGCCACCGAGGCCGCCGCCTCCTGCGCCGACGCCGCCAGCCCCGAGCTCGGCGCCGTCCTCGGGGAGCACGGCTGCACCACGCTGCTGCGCGCCACGTACACCGGCGGCGGCGTGGCCGTGACGGTCGGGGTGGCGCAGTTCGGCTCGGAGGAGGACGCCGTGGCCGCCCGCGAGGCCGCCACCGGGAACCTGCTCCCGCTCACCGGCGGCGACGCCCCCGCGTTCTGCCAGCAGGGCGGCTGCCGGACCACGACCAACCAGGTCGGCCGCTACACCTACTTCACCATCGCGGGCAACGGCGACGGCTCCCCCGACAGCGGCGACGGCACACCCGCCCAGCAGGCCGCCCGCGACGGCGACCAGCACGCGTTCAACCGCATCATCCAGCGCGGCGAGGCCCAGGCGTCCGCCTCCGCCAGCGCCCTCGTCGAGGAGCGCCAGCGCCAGCAGAACGGCTGAGCCGCTGAACTACCCCGCGGCGTCGGCGAGCGTGCGCCGGCGCCGCGCCTGGAGGTTGCGCTCGGCCAGCCGGGCGTCCGCCGGGTAGGCCACCTCCTCCAGCGTCAGCCCGTGCGGCCGCACCACGTGCACCGCCGAGTCCCGCACCCGGGCCCCCAGCACCGCCGCCGGCCAGGACGGCGGCCGGTGCCCGTCCCCCACGAAGAGCAGCGCGCCGACCAGCGAACGCACCATGTTGTGGCAGAACGCGTCGGCCCGCACCGTGCCCTCCACGATGCCGTCCGGCCGCCGCTCCCAGCGCAGCTCCCGCAGCGCGCGGATCGTGGTCGCGCCCTCCCGCCGCTTGCAGAACGCCGCGAAGTCGTGTTCCCCCAGGAGCAGTTCGGACGCCTCGTTCATCGCGGCCACGTCCAGCGGCCAGTTGTGCCACAGAACGTGCCCGCGCAGCAGCGGATCGACCCCGCCCGGGTGGTCGGAGACGCGATAGGCGTAACGCCGCCAGACCGCGGAGAAGCGGGCGTTGAAGTACGCGGGCGCCTCCTCGGCCCGCCAGACCCGGACATCGTGCGGCAGCCGCCCGGCGAGCCGGCGCACGAGCCGGCCGCGCTGCTCCGCCCACACCTCCGCCGGCAGATCCACGTGCGCCACCTGCCCCCGGGCGTGCACGCCGGCGTCCGTCCGGCCGGCCACGGTGAGCTCGAAACGCTCCGGCGCGCGCGTCACGATCCGCAGCGCCTCCTCCACCTCCCCCTGGACGGTGCGGCGCCCTTCCTGCCGCGCCCAGCCGGAGAAGCCGGCGCCGTCGTAGGACAGGTCCAGGCGCACCCGGACCTGTCCGGGGGGTACGAGATCGCGGTCGTCACTCACACCGCCGATCCTCTCACCGCGGCCCCCGGGCGGAACGCGCCCGGGGGCCGCGGGCGGCTCAGGCCGCGGCCGTGCAGCTCACCGTTGCGGCGGCCGCGGTACCGGCGGGCGCCGCGGCGATGTAGCCGAAGCTCGCCGTGGCGCCGGGCGCCAGGGAGCCGTTCCAGGAGGCGTTCGTCACGGTGCCGGTGGAGGCGTTGAGTGTGCCGCCCCAGACCTGGCTGATCCGGGCGCCGGTGGGCAGCGCGACGTGGACCGACCAGCCGGTGAGGGCGGCGTCACCGGTGTTGGTGACCGTCACCTCGCCCTGCCAGCCGCCGTTCCAGGAGCCGGCGGTGGTGGCGGCGGCCGTGCACAGCGAGCCCTCGCCCGGCTCCTCACCCGGGTCCTCGCCCGGGTCGGAGGGGGTCAGCACGCCGGTGAGCGCGTCGAACCAGCGGTCGGCCATCTTGCCGTCGCCCGCCGCGTTGGGGTGGACGCCGTCGTAGGTGTCGGTCGCGGTGTTGAAGCCGGTCCAGTGGTCCACCACGCGCACCGGCGAGGCGCTGGTGCTGATCCCGGCCGCCCACGCCGGGATCGCGGCGTTGAAGTTCACGGTGCGCTGGGCGCACTCGGCACAACTGCTGGGGTTCATCGGGATGATCTGGGCGACCAGGACGGTCATGTTCGGGTTGTTGGCCCGCATCTGGTTCACCAGCGTGGTGAACGCGCTCAGGATGGCGACCGGCGAGCGGTTGCTCCAGACGTCGTTGGTGCCCAGGTGCATCAGCACCACATCCGGCGAGGTGGCGGACAGCCAGGCGGGAAGCTGGTTCTGCGCGGCCATGTTGGTGGCCAGGATGCCGCCGTGGCCCTCGTTGTCGCCGTCGTGCGCGACGCCACAGCCCTGCGGGCCCAGCGTGCCGACGAAGTCGAGGTCCGTGTAGCCCGCGGCCTGGAGGTCGTTCCAGAGGGTCGCGCGCCAGCAGCCGGGCGAGCCGGTGATGGAGTCCCCCAGCGGCATGATACGAACTGGCTCGGCCGCGGCCGCCGAGGAGGCGGGCTGGAGGGCGAGGAGGGCGGCGATCAGGGCCAGAACGGCGAGGATCGCCCGGGGAAGGCGAGTGGTGCGCACGGTGCGGCTCCTTCGGGGCTGAAGGGATCAGGGGTGGGAGCGCTCCCAATCGCATCAATGCACTATTGAACGTGATCCGTCAAGATTCAACGCGCGGCCCCGGCCGCCGGACAGGCGAAGGGCCCGCCTCCCCATGGGGGAAGGCGGACCCTGTCACGCGCGTGGGAGCGTCGAGACGCGGTCAGGCGTCCTTCTTCTCCTCGCCCGACTCGTCCTTCGACTCGTCGGCGGCCTCGGCCGCCTCGGTGGCCTCCGCCTCCGGCGCGGTCTCGGCGGCCTTCTTGGTCTCGGCCTCCTTGGCCGCGCGCCGGGTGGCGCCCTCGGCCTCGCCGACCGCCTCCTGCTGCACGGTCAGCGCCTCGACCAGCTCGATGACGGCCATGGGGGCGTTGTCCCCGCGGCGCGGGCCGATCTTGGTGATACGGGTGTAGCCGCCGGGCCGGTTGGCGAACTTGGGCCCGATCTCCGTGAACAGCGTGTGGACCACGCTCTTGTCACGGATGGTCTGCATCACCTGGCGACGGTTGTGCAGGTCGCCCTTCTTCGCCTTGGTGATCAGACGCTCGGCCACCGGACGCAGCCGCCGGGCCTTGGCAACGGTGGTGGTGATGCGGCCGTGCTCGAACAGCGCGGTGGCGAGGTTCGCCACCATCATCCGCTCGTGGGCGGCGCCGCCACCCAGCCTGCGACCCTTGGTAGGCGTCGGCATCTCTCTCTCCTGTCATCTTCTGCACCGGCCGGATCAGGTACCGGTGTCAGCGTGCGTGCCCCGGGGACGGCCCCCGGCACACGGTCCCCGGCGGGTCACCCCGCCGGAGCCGGTCAGTACTGCTCGGTCTCCGCGAAGCCGGTGTCGCCCTCGTCCTCCGCGCCGAACGCGTCGGCCGCGGTGGTCGGGTCGAATCCGGGCGGGCTGTCCTTCAGGGCCAGGCCCATGCCGGCCAGCTTCGCCTTGACCTCGTCGATCGACTTGGCGCCGAAGTTGCGGATGTCGAGCAGGTCCGCCTCGGAACGGGCCACCAGCTCGCCCACCGAGTGGATGCCCTCGCGCTTGAGGCAGTTGTAGGAGCGGACCGTGAGCTCCAGCTCCTCGATCGGCAGCGCCAGGTCGGCGGCGAGCGCGGCGTCCGTCGGGGACGGGCCCATGTCGATGCCCTCGGCGTCGACGTTCAGCTCACGCGCCAGGCCGAACAGCTCGACCAGGGTCTTGCCGGCCGACGCCATCGCGTCGCGCGGCCGCATGGCCTCCTTGGTCTCGACGTCGACGATGAGCTTGTCGAAGTCGGTGCGCTGCTCGACGCGGGTGGCCTCCACCTTGTAGGTGACCTTCAGCACCGGGCTGTAGATGGAGTCGACCGGGATACGGCCGATCTCCTGGCCGACCTGCTTGTTCTGCACGGCGGAGACGTAGCCGCGACCGCGCTCGACGGTCAGCTCCATCTCCAGCTTGCCCTTGTTGTTCAGGGTGGCCAGGACCAGGTCGGGGTTGTGCACCTCGACGCCGGCCGGCGGGGCGATGTCCGCCGCGGTCACCAGACCCGGACCCTGCTTGCGCAGGTACATCACGACCGGCTCGTCGTGCTCGGAGGAGACGACGAGCTGCTTGATGTTGAGGATCAGGTCGGTGACGTCCTCCTTGACGCCCGGCACGGTGGTGAACTCGTGCAGCACCCCGTCGATGCGGATGCTGGTGACAGCCGCGCCGGGGATGGACGAGAGCAGCGTGCGCCGCAGGGAGTTGCCGAGGGTGTAGCCGAAGCCCGGCTCCAGCGGCTCGATCACGAACCGGGAACGGAATTCGTCGACGACCTCTTCGGTCAGGGACGGGCGCTGAGCGATCAGCATGGTGGGTTCACTCCAGTCTTCGGCAACCGCTATTTGATGCCGAGCCAGACAATGTGTGTACGTCAAGGGTACGGGCGGAGCCGCGCGAAGTACGCGGCTCCGCCCGCGCCCGTGGTGGTGCCGGGCTTACTTCGAGTAGAGCTCGACGATGAGCTGCTCCTGCACCTGGGTGTCAATCACCTGGCGCTCGGGCAGCGAGTGAACGAGGATCCGCAGCCGGGAGGGAATGGCCTCCAGCCACGCCGGAACGGTCCTGTCCCCGGCCTCCGCCATGGCCACCTGGAAGGGGGTCAGGTTACGGGAGGACTCGCGGACCTCGACGATGTCGTTCGGCGAGACGCGGGCGGACGGGATGTCGTTCTTCCGGCCGTTGATCAGGATGTGACCGTGCCGGACGAGCTGCCGGGCGTGGTCGCGGGACTTGGCGAAGCCGGCCCGGTAGACCACGTTGTCGAGGCGGGACTCCAGGATGCGGAGCAGGTTCTCACCCGTCTTGCCCGACTGGCGGTTCGCCTCGTTGTAGTAACCGCGGAACTGCTTCTCCAGCACTCCGTAGATGCGCGCGCACTTCTGCTTCTCGCGCTTCTGGAGCAGGTACTCGCTGTCCTTGGTGCGCCCGCGTCCGTGCTCACCCGGGGGGTAAGGACGGATCTCGATCGGGCACTTAGCGCTCTCGCACTTGGCTCCCTTGAGAAAGAGCTTCTGCTTCTCCCGACGGCAACGCTTGCAGTCGGCCCCGGTGTAACGCGCCATAGTTCTCTTCGTCTCCTACTTCACCTGGTCAGACGCGGCGGCGCTTGGGCGGGCGGCAGCCGTTGTGCGGGGTCGGGGTCACGTCCTGGATCGAGCCCACCTCGAGGCCGGTGGCCTGGAGGGAGCGGATCGCGGTCTCACGGCCGGAGCCGGGACCCTTGACGAAGACGTCGACCTTGCGCATCCCGTGCTCCTGCGCGCGGCGCGCGGCGTTCTCCGCGGCCATCTGCGCGGCGAACGGCGTCGACTTCCGCGACCCCTTGAAGCCGACGTGACCGGCGGAGGCCCAGGAGATCACGTTCCCGGTGGGGTCGGTGATCGAGACGATGGTGTTGTTGAACGTGCTCTTGATGTGGGCGTGCCCGTGAGCGACGTTCTTCTTTTCCTTGCGGCGCACCTTCTTGGCGCCGGAAGTACGGCCCTTTGGAGGCATGTGGTCTTAACTCCCGTGGAGGTGGTCGGTCCTGGTGCACGGACCGCTGTCAGCGTCCGTGCGGACTACTTCTTGCCCGGCTTCTTCTTGCCGGCGATCGCGCGACGCGGGCCCTTGCGGGTGCGGGCGTTGGTCTTGGTGCGCTGGCCGTGGACGGGCAGGCCACGGCGGTGACGCAGCCCCTCGTAGCACTGGATCTCGACCTTGCGACGGATGTCGGCCTGAATCTCGCGCCGGAGGTCACCCTCGGTCTTGATGTTGTTGTCCACGTACTCGCGGATCTTGACGAGGTCCTCCTCGCCGAGGTCACGCACGCGCGTGTCCGGGTTCACCCCGGTGTTGGAGAGGGTCTCCTTGGCAAGGGTGCGCCCGATGCCGAAGACGTAGGTGAGAGCGACCTCGACGCGCTTGTCGCGCGGGAGATCGACGCCTGCGAGGCGTGCCATAGGTGTGGCTCCTGAATTTTTGCGTAAAGCGGAGGTCTGCCGCAGCACCGTTCCCGACCGCAGGGTCGGGTCCCCGGCCTCCGACCGGGGGTGTCGTCCCCGCGCTGAGCGAGGGGTCGGGTGACTGCGATATCCATGTGTCGCGCGAAGAACTACGAAAGTGCGGTCAGCCCTGGCGCTGCTTGTGGCGCAGGTTCTCGCAGATGACCATGACGCGCCCGTGGCGGCGGATCACCTTGCACTTGTCGCAGATCTTCTTGACGCTCGGCCTGACCTTCATGTGATGTGAGGCTCTCCGGGTCGTGATCTGCTTGATTTACTTGTAGCGGTAGACGATCCGCCCGCGGGTCAGGTCGTAGGGAGAGAGCTCCACCACGACCCGGTCGTCGGGAAGAATACGGATGTAGTGCATCCGCATCTTGCCGCTGATGTGCGCGAGAACCTGGTGCCCGTTCTGGAGCTCCACCTTGAACATCGCGTTCGGCAGGGACTCGACGACGGTGCCCTCGATCTCGATGGCCCCTTGTTTTTTGGCCATGCTTGAGCGCTTCACCTTCCGGGATCGGCTACCTGGATGGCCCCGGGCAGACGGGTGCACAGGACCGACTAGCCAGTCTACGGCACCCCACTCAAAAAGACGAATCCATGATCTTTTCCCCGGTGGGGAGATCGTTAAGCCAACGGATCCGGGGCGGCTGTGACGCCGAGCGCCGCGAGCTTGGCCCGGCCGCCGTCCACGGCGGTCAGCACCAGCGGGCCCTCCTCGGTGAGCGCCACCGAGTGCTCCCAGTGCGCCGCCCAGGTGCCGTCGTTCGTCTTCACGGTCCACTCGTCGGCCAGCACATGGGTCTTCGCGGTGCCGAGCGAGAGCATGGGCTCGATCGCCAGGCAGAGCCCGGGCACCAGCCGGGGGCCCCGGCCGCGCCGGCGGTCCACGTAGTTCAGCAGGTGGGGATCCATGTGCATCTCGCTGCCGATGCCGTGGCCGCCGTAGCTCTCGATGATCCCGTACTTGCCGGAGGCGGGCAGCGGCTGGCGGCGGACGTAGGACTCGATGGCCTTGGAGATGTCCACCAGCCGGTTCCCGCGGCGCATCGCCGCGATACCGGCCCACAGGGACTCCTCGGTCACCCGGCTGAGCTCGTGGAGCTGGGCCGCGTGGCCGTCGCCGACGAAGACCGTCAGCGCGGCGTCCGCGTGCCAGCCGTCCACGATCGCGCCGGCGTCGATGGAGATGATGTCGCCGGCCTTGAGCACGGTCTCCCGGTCGGGGATGCCGTGCACCACCACGTCGTTCACCGAGGTGCAGATGGTCGCGGGGAAGCCGCCGTAGCCGAGGAAGTTCGGCTTGGCGTCGCGCTCCGCCAGCACCTGGGCGGCGATGTCGTCCAGGTCCTTGGTCGAGGCCCCGGGGGTCGCCGCCTCGGCGCACCTGCGGTGTATCTCGGCGACGACGAGACCGGCCGCGCGCATCTTCGCGATCTGCTCGGGAGTCTTGATCTCCACCATGGGAATCCTCGCTACGCGGCGCGCTCGGGCAGGACGGCCAGCGCCCGCCGGGTCACCTCGGGCACGGGAGCCAGGGCCGAGATCGTGGAGACCAGGCCCTGCTCGCTGTAGTAGCCGATGATCGGCTCGGTCTCCTCGTGGTAGACCGCGAGCCGCTTGCGCACGGTCTCCTCGCGGTCGTCCTCCCGCTGGTACAGCTCCCCGCCGCAGATGTCGCAGACGTCGGGCTCCCGCGGCGGCTTGTTCTGCACGTGGAACGTGTGGCTGCTGTCCTTGCGGCAGGTGCGGCGGCCGGCGATGCGCCGGACCACCTCGTCCTCGGGGACCTCCAGGTCCAGCACCGCGTCCAGCCGCTGGCCCGACTCCGCCAGCAGGGCGTCCAGGGACTTGGCCTGGGCGATGTTGCGGGGGAAGCCGTCCAGCAGAAATCCGTCCTCGGCGTCCGGCTGCGCCATCCGGTCCGCGGCCATCGCCACGGTGATCTCGTCCGGTACCAGGCCGCCCTCGCGCAGGATGGCGTCGACCTGCTTTCCGAGGTCGGTGCCCTGGCTCACATTGGCCCGGAAGAGATCACCGGTGGAGATGTGCGGAATGCCAAGGCGCTCGGCGAGCAGGGCAGCCTGCGTGCCCTTGCCCGCGCCCGGCGGTCCGACGAGGACGATTCGCATCAGCGGAGGAACCCTTCGTAATTGCGCTGGTGAAGCTGACTCTCAATCTGCCGCACCGTTTCCAGGCCGACACCCACGATGATCAGGATGGAGGTACCACCGAACGGGAAGTCCTGCTGCGCGTCGAACATCACCAGCGCCACGGTGGGCACCAGGGCGATGAGACCCAGATAGAGCGATCCGGGCCAGGTGATGCGGTTCAGCACGTAGCTCAGGTACTCCACCGTGGGTCGGCCCGCCCGGATTCCCGGGATGAATCCACCATACTTCTTCATGTTTTCGGCCACGTCCTCCGGGTTGAAGGTGATGGCCACGTAGAAGAACGCGAAGAAGACGATGAGCAGGAAGTACGTGACGATGTAGTAGGGGTGGTCACCGTCGGTGAAGTACCGCTGCACCCAGTCCGCCCAGCCGCCCGAGTCGGTACCGGCGAACTGCACCAGCAACTGCGGGATGTAGAGCAGCGAGGACGCGAAGATGACGGGGATCACACCGGCCTGGTTGACCTTGAGGGGGATGTAGGTCGAGGTGCCGCCGTAGGAGCGGCGGCCGATCATGCGCTTGGCGTACTGCACGGGGATGCGGCGCTGGGCCAGCTCGACGAAGACGACGAGGCCGACCATCGCCAGACCACAGGCGACGACCACGCCGAACTCGATCCAGCCGTCGGCCAGGCTGCCCTGCTGCTTGATCTGCCACAGCGCGGCGGGGAAGCCCGCGGCGATGGACACGAACATCAGCATGGACATGCCGTTACCGATACCCCGGTCGGTGATCAGCTCACCCATCCACATGATGAGCGCGGTGGCCGACGTCAGGGCGATGACCATGACGAGCGTCGTGAAGATGGAATCGTCCGGGATGATGTCGTTCCGGACGGTGCACTGCGGGAAGAGGGTGCCGCTGCGGGCGGTCGCCACCAGGCCGGTGGCCTGGAGCACGGCCAGAGCCATCGTCAGATAACGCGTGTACTGCGTGATCTTCGCCTGACCGGACTGGCCCTCCTTCTTCAGCGCCTCCAGCCGCGGGATCACCACGACAAGCAACTGAAGGATGATGCTCGCGGTGATGTAGGGCATGATTCCGAGCGCGAAGATGGTCAGTTGCAGCAGCGCCCCGCCGCTGAACATATTGACCAGACCGAACAGGCCGGAGCCCGCGCCCGAGGCGTCGGCCTCCTCCACACACTGATCGACGTTCTGGAAGCTGACCCCCGGTACCGGCACATGCTGGCCAAACCGGAACACCACGACGATGCCGAGGGTGAAGAGCAGCTTCTTACGCAGGTCGGGCGTCTGAAACGCCCGGGCGAACGCGGTGAGCACGGCTCCTCCTGCGCCCCCCGCGGTGAGCGCGAGAGGTGACGGTCTTGAAGTCCAACGGATATGACAGATCTGGTGACGACAACGGACGCCACCTTACCGGCGTATGTGCCGGGCCGGAACGACTGACCGGGGATGCCTATCACTCAGGCACCCCCGGTCACTCACACTTCCGGCCAACCGGTCACCGGCTCAGGAGCTCGGTGACGGTACCGCCCGCCGCGGTGATCTTCTCCTTGGCGGAGGTGGAGACGGCATCCACCGTCACCGTCAGCGCCACCGAGATCTCGCCGCTGCCAAGCACCTTGACCAGTTCGTTCTTCCGCACGGCGCCCTTGGCGACCAGGTCGGCCACGGTCACCTCGCCGCCCTCCGGGTAAAGCGCGGCCAGCTTCTCCAGGTTGACGACCTGGAACTGCTTGTGGGCCGGGTTCTTGAAGCCCTTGAGCTTCGGCAGCCGCATGATCAGCGGCAACTGCCCGCCCTCGAAGCCCGCCTTGACCTGGTACCGGGCCTTGGTGCCCTTGGTACCGCGGCCCGCGGTCTTGCCCTTGGACGCCTCACCACGGCCCACCCGGACCTTGGCCTTCTTGGCGCCCGGCGCGGGCCGGAGGTCATGGAGCTTGAGCGGCGCGCTCTCCGCGCTCTCGTTCTTGGCGAGTTCGGCCACGTCAGTCCACCTCCTCGACCGTCACCAGATGCCGCACGGTGTTGGCCATGCCGCGGATCTCCGGCCGGTCCTCCTTGACGACCACGTCGTTGATACGCCGCAGCCCGAGCGAGCGCAGCGTTTCACGGTGGTTCTGCTTGCTCCCGATACGGGACTTGACCTGCGTGATCTTCAGCCGAGCCATCACGCACCCACTCCGGCGCGGGCCCGCAGCAGAGCGGCGGGAGCCACGTCCTCCAGCGGCAGGCCACGACGGGCGGCGATCTCCTCGGGACGCTGAAGTCCCTTCAGAGCGGCCACCGTGGCGTGCACGATGTTGATCGGGTTCGACGAGCCGAGCGACTTGCTCAGCACGTCGTGAATGCCCGCGCACTCCAGCACGGCGCGCACCGGGCCACCGGCGATCACACCGGTACCGGGCGAGGCCGGCTTCAGCAGAACGATGCCCGCGGCCTCCTCGCCCTGGATCGGGTGCGGGATGGTGCCCTGGATCCGGGGGACCTTGAAGAAGTGCTTCTTGGCCTCCTCAACGCCCTTGGCGATGGCGGCCGGCACCTCCTTGGCCTTGCCGTATCCGACACCCACGGTGCCGTCACCGTCGCCCACCACGACCAGCGCGGTGAAGCTGAAGCGACGACCACCCTTCACAACCTTGGCGACGCGGTTGATCGCGACGACGCGTTCGACGTACGCGGTCTTCTCGGCGGCAGCGCCGCCGTCCCGGCCCTTACGGTCCCGCCGCTCGCCGCCACCGGCGCCGCCACCGCGGCGCTGGGGTCCAGCCATTGGAATTACCTCTCTCGATTCAGTCGACGGGACCGGCTCAGAACTTGAGCCCCGCCTCGCGTGCGGCGTCGGCAAGCGCGGCGACGCGGCCGGCGTACCGGCTGCCACCACGGTCGAACACCACGGCCTCGACACCAGCGGCCTTGGCGCGCTCCGCGACGAGCGCGCCCACCTGCTTGGCCTTGTCGCTCTTGTCGCCCTCGGCACCCCGGATGGACACATCCAGCGAGGAGGCGGAGGCGAGCGTGTGGCCGATGCTGTCGTCCACGACCTGCGCCACCATGTGGCGGTTGGACCGCGTCACGACCAGGCGCGGACGCTCGGGCGTACCCGAGATCTTCTTCCGGATGCGCACGTGGCGCCGCTTGATCGCGGCCCGCTTCCGCGCGTCACCCTTGGCGATCTTGACACCGTATGCCATGGCTACTTACCAGCCTTTCCGACCTTGCGGCGGATGACTTCGCCCTCGTACTTCACGCCCTTGGCCTTGTACGGGTCGGGCTTGCGCAGCTTGCGAATCTTCGCCGCGGTCTCGCCGACCTTCTGCTTGTCGATGCCCTCGACGCTGAAACGAGTCGGGTTCTCGACCTTGAACGCGATGCCCTCCGGGGGCTCCACGAGGATCGGGTGGCTGTAGCCCAGCGAGAACTCCAGGTTGGAGCCCTTGGCCTGAACTCGGTAACCGACTCCGCTGATCTCCAGCTTCTTGATGTAACCCTCGGTCACGCCGGTGACCATGTTGGCGACGAGCGTCCGGGACAGGCCGTGCAGGGCACGGTTCTTGTTCTCGTCGTTCGGACGGGTCACCAGGATGGCGCCGTCCTCACCCCGGGTCACCTCGATGGGCGACGCGACGGTGTGCGACAGGACGCCCTTCGGGCCCTTCACCTCGACCGTGCGGCCATCGATGCTGACGTCCACGCCGGCGGGAACCGGGATCGGCTGCTTGCCAATACGCGACATGGCTGTTCCTCCGTTCCCTTCGTCACCAGACGTAGGCGAGGACTTCCCCACCTACGCCCTTCTTCTGCGCCTGCTTGTCGGTGAGCAGCCCGTTGGACGTGGAGATGATCGCCACGCCCAGGCCGCCGAGCACCTTCGGCAGGTTGGTGGACTTCGCGTAGACCCGCAGGCCCGGCTTCGAGATCCGCTTGATGCCGGCGATCGAGCGCTCGCGGTTGGGGCCGTACTTCAGCTCGAGGACCAAGTGCCGGCCCACCTGGGCCTCCTCGGTCTTCCAGCCGGTGATGTAGCCCTCCTGCTGGAGGATCTCCGCGATGTGCGACTTGATCTTGCTGTGCGGCATCACGACGGTGTCGTGGTACGCCGAGTTCGCGTTCCGCAGACGGGTGAGCATGTCTGCGATCGGATCGGTCATGGTCATGAAACGGCCTTCGGCCTCTCTCGCCGGGGTTTCCTCGTACGTGTACTTCCACACACGCGGGACCTACGGCGTAGTCAGTGGTTACCAGGAGCTCTTGGTGACGCCCGGCAGTTCGCCGCGGTGGGCCATCTCACGAAGGCACACGCGGCACAGGCCGAACTTGCGGTACACGGAATGGGGCCGACCGCAGCGCTGGCAGCGCGTGTAGGCACGCACGGCGAACTTCGGCTTGCGGGTGGCCTTGGCGATGAGAGCCTTCTTCGCCACAGCTCACGCCTCCTTGAAGGGGAATCCGAGGTGACGCAGCAGGCTGCGGCCCTCCTCGTCGGTGTTCGCCGTGGTGACCACGGTGATGTCCATGCCCCGGACCCGGTCGATCCGGTCGGGGTCGATCTCGTGGAACATGACCTGCTCCGTGAGACCGAAGGTGTAGTTGCCCCGGCCGTCGAACTGCTTCGGCGACAGACCGCGGAAGTCACGGATCCGCGGCAGCGCCAGCGACAGCAGCCGGTCCAGGAACTCCCACATCCGGTCGCCACGCAGGGTCACGTGGGCACCGATCGGCTGCCCCTCGCGCAGCTTGAACTGCGCGATGGACTTGCGGGCCTTGGTCACGGTGGCCTTCTGGCCGGTGATCGTGGCGAGGTCGCGCACGGCGCCCTCGATCAGCTTGGAGTCGCGGGCGGCCTCGCCCACACCCATGTTGACCACGATCTTGGTCAGGCCAGGCACCTGCATGACGTTCGGGTAGGCGAACTCGTCACGCAGCTTGCCGACGATCTCTTCGCGGTAGCGCGTCTTGAGACGCGGCGCGGTGGTGGTGGCAGTGGTCATCAGATGTCCTCGCCGGTCCGGCGGGCAACGCGGATCTTGTTGCCGTTCTCGTCGAAGCGGTAGCCGATACGGGTGGTGACCTTCTTGCCGTCCTTCTCCACCACGAGCGCGACATTGCTCACGTGGATCGGGGCCTCGGTCGTGATGATCCCGCCGGTCTTGGAACCGCGCGGGGTCGTACCGGCCTTCACGTGCTTCTTGACCCGGTTGACACCCTCGACCAGGACCCGGTCCTCGCGCGGGTAAGCCACGATGACCTTGCCCTGCTTGCCCCTGTCCTTGCCGGTGATGACCTGGACCAGGTCACCCTTCTTGATCTTCATGCTTACAGCACCTCCGGCGCGAGCGAGATGATCTTCATGAACTTCTTCTCGCGCAGCTCACGGCCCACCGGGCCGAAAATACGGGTGCCACGGGGGTCGCCGTCGTTCCGGAGAATGACGGCCGCGTTCTCGTCGAAGCGGATGTACGAACCGTCCGGCCGACGGCGCTCCTTGACGGCGCGCACGATGACAGCCTTGACGACATCGCCCTTCTTCACGTTGCCACCGGGGATCGCGTCCTTGACGGTGGCCACGATGACGTCACCGATGCCCGCGTAGCGGCGCCCGGATCCGCCGAGAACACGGATGCAGAGGATCTCCTTCGCACCTGTGTTGTCGGCGACGCGCAGTCGCGACTCCTGCTGGATCATTGGTTACTTCGCCTTCTCCAGAATCTCCACGACGCGCCAGCGCTTGGTCGCGGACAGCGGACGGGTCTCCATCAGAAGAACGCGGTCACCGACGCCGGCGGCATTCTGCTCGTCATGCGCCTTGAGCTTGCTCGTGCGGCGGATGATCTTGCCGTACAGGGCGTGCTTGACCCGGTCCTCGACAGCGACAACGACGGTCTTGTCCATCTTGTCGCTGACGACCAGACCCTCGCGGGTCTTCCGCCGGCCGCGCTCAGTCGTCTCAGTCACAGTCTTCTCACTCATCAGGCGTTCTCCACCGCCTCGGCGACGGGCTCCACCGTCTCGATGCCGAGCGCACGCTCCTGCATCACGGTGTAGATCCGGGCGATGTCCTTGCGGACGGCCTTCAGCCGGCTGTTGTTCTCCAGCTGGCCGGTCGCCGCCTGGAAGCGGAGCCTGAACAGCTCCTCCTTCGCCTCGCGCAGCTTCACAACGAGCTCCTCGTTGTTCAGCTCCCGCAGCTCGGCGACCTTGGTACCGGCAGCCATCACGCCTCACCTGCCTCGCGCCGGACGATCCGGCACTTCATCGGGAGCTTGTGCGCGGCGCGGATGAGCGCCTCACGAGCGATCTTCTCGTTCGGGTAGGACAGCTCGAACATCACGCGCCCGGGCTTGACGTTCGCGATCCACCACTCCGGCGAACCCTTGCCGGAACCCATGCGGGTCTCGGCGGGCTTCTTGGTCAGCGGGCGGTCGGGGTAGATGTTGATCCACACCTTGCCGCCACGCTTGATGTGCCGGGTCATCGAGATACGCGCGGCCTCGATCTGCCGGTTCGTCACATAGGCGCCGGTGACGGCCTGGATGCCGTACTCACCGAAGGCGACCTCGGTACCACCCTTGGCAGCACCCTTGCGCTTGGGGTGGTGCTGCTTGCGGTACTTGACCTTGCGAGGAATCAGCATGGTCTCAGCTCTCCGTTCCCGTGCCCGTGCCCGTGCCCTCGGCCGGAGCGGCAGCGGCGGGGGCCTCGGCCTTGGGAGCCTCGGCGGCCGGCGCGCCCTGCTGCTGCGGCCTGCGTCCGCGGCCACCGCGCTCGCCACGACCACGGGCGGGGCGGTCGCCGCCACCGGCGCCACCGCGCGCGGGACGGTTGCCCGCCCGGGCGGCCGCGTTCTCGGCGCGGACCTCGGCGATGTTCTTCACGTCGCCCTTGTAGATCCAGACCTTCACGCCGATGCGACCGAAGGTGGTGCGGGCCTCGAAGAAGCCGTAGTCCACGTTGGCGCGCAGCGTGTGCAGCGGAACCCGGCCCTCGCGGTAGAACTCGGAGCGGGACATCTCGGCGCCGCCGAGACGGCCGCCGCACTGGATCTTGATGCCCTTGGCCCCGGCCTTCATCGTGCTCTGCATCGACTTGCGCATGGCACGGCGGAAGGAGACGCGGGACGAGAGCTGCTCGGCGACCGCCTGGGCCACGAGCTGGGCGTCCAGCTCGGGGTTCTTGACCTCGAGGATGTTGAACTGGATCTGCTTGCCGGTCAGCTTCTCCAGGTTCCCCCGGAGCCGGTCGGCCTCCGCGCCGCGGCGGCCGATGACGATGCCCGGCCGGGCGGTGTGGACGTCGACGCGGACGCGGTCACGGGTGCGCTCGATCTCCACCTTGGAGATGCCGGCGCGCTCCATGCCCTGCGTGAGCATGCGGCGAATGGCGACGTCTTCCTTGACGTAGTCCTTGTACAGCTTGTCGGCGTACCAGCGCGACTTGAAGTCGGTCGTGACGCCGAGACGGAACCCGTGCGGGTTTACCTTCTGGCCCATTACCGGGTCCCTTCCTTGCTGCTGACGACCACCGTGATGTGGCTGGTCCGCTTACGGATCCGGTAGGCGCGGCCCTGGGCACGCGGCCGGAACCGCTTCAGGGTCGGGCCCTCGTCGACGTACGCCTCCTTGATGTAGAGGGTGTCGACGTCCGTGTGGTTGTAGTTGTGCGCGGCGTTGGCGATGGCGCTGTCGAGCACCTTCCCCACCGGAACGCTGGCGGCCTGCGGGGCGAAGCGCAGGACCGCCTGAGCCTCCGTGGCGTCCAGGCCACGGATGAGGTCCACCACACGGCGGGCCTTCATGGGCGTGACGCGGATGTACCGCGCGATAGCCCTGGCTTCCATGGTTGCCCCTTCAGTGTCGGTCATGATCTGCACACCCCCGCTCAGCGCCGACGCGACTTGCGGTCGTCCTTCACGTGGCCACGGAAGGTACGAGTCGGCGCGAACTCGCCGAGCTTGTGGCCGACCATCGACTCGTTGATGAACACCGGGACATGCTTACGGCCGTCGTGCACCGCGATGGTGTGGCCCAGCATCGCCGGGACGATCATCGAGCGGCGCGACCAGGTCTTGATGACGTTCTTGGTACCGGCTTCGTTCTGAGCGTCCACCTTCTTGATCAGGTGGTCGTCGACGAAGGGCCCCTTCTTCAGACTGCGTGGCATCGCAACCTGCTCCTAGCGCTTCTTGTTCGTCTTGCGGCGGCGGACGATGTACTTGTTGCTGGCCTTCTTCGGCGAGCGCGTACGGCCTTCCTTCTTTCCCCAGGGCGAGACCGGGTGGCGGCCACCCGAGGTCCGGCCCTCACCACCACCGTGCGGGTGGTCGACGGGGTTCATCACGACGCCGCGGACGCTCGGCCGGACGCCCTTCCAGCGCATCCGGCCGGCCTTGCCCCAGTTGATGTTCGACTGCTCGGCGTTGCCGACCTCGCCGATGGTGGCGCGGCAGCGGACGTCGACCAGCCGGATCTCACCGGACGGCATGCGCAGGTGGGCCATGCGGCCCTCCTTGGCCAGGAGCTGCACCGAGGCACCGGCGGAGCGGGCGAACTTCGCGCCGCCGCCGGGCTGGAGCTCGATGGCGTGGATGACGGTACCCACCGGGATGTTGCGCAGCGGCAGGTTGTTGCCCGGCTTGATGTCGGCGCCCGGCCCGTTCTCCACGCGGTCGCCCTGCTTGAGGGTGGCCGGCGCGATGATGTAACGCTTCTCGCCGTCCGCGTAGTGGAGCAGCGCGATGCGAGCGGTGCGGTTCGGGTCGTACTCGATGTGCGCGACCTTGGCCGGCACACCGTCCTTGTCGTGCCGGCGGAAGTCGATCAGACGGTAGGCACGCTTGTGGCCACCACCCTGGTGACGCACGGCCACACGACCGGCGTTGTCCCGGCCACCCTTGCTGTGCAGGGGGCGGACCAGCGACTTCTCCGGCGTGGACCGCGTGACCTCGACGAAGTCGGCGACGCTGGCACCACGACGGCCCGGAGTCGTCGGCTTGTACTTGCGGATTCCCATTTCTTAGTCCTCGTCCGGTATCGGACGGACCGGTTCCTCCTAGGAGGCGACCGGACCGCCGAAGATGTCGATGCTGTCGCCCTCGGCGAGGGTCACGATGGCGCGCTTGGTGCTGGCACGCCTGCCGTAGCCGGTGCGGGTGCGCTTGCGCTTGCCCTGCCGGTTGATGGTGTGGACCGAGGTGACCTTGACCGAGAAGACCGCCTGGACGGCCTGCTTGATCTGGGTCTTGTTGGCACGCGGGTCGACGATGAACGTGTACTTGTTCTCGTCGAGGAGCGCGTAACTCTTCTCGGACACCACAGGCTTGATCAGGATGTCGTGCGGGTCCGGGAAGTGCTTGCTGGAGATGTCGGCGACAGTCGCGTCGGTCATCAGGCGTCACTCCCTTCGGGCTGCTTGTCGAGCGCGGTCTTCGCGGCGGCGGGGCCGGCGACGAAGCGGTCGAAGGCGGCCTTGGTGAACACGACGTCGTCGGAGTCCATCACGTCGTAGGTGTTGAGCTGACCCGGGTCGAGCAGGTGGACCTGGGGCAGGTTCCGGGCGGAGAGCCAGGCGGTCTCGTCGGAGCGCTCGACGACCAGCAGGACCTTCTTCCGGTCGCTGATCTTGCCGAGCAGGGTCCGCGCGGACTTGGTCGAGACCTCGCCGTCCACCACGCCGGTGACGATGTGGATGCGGTCGTGCCGGGCCCGGTCGGTGAGGGCACCGCGCAGCGCGGCGGCCTTCATCTTCTTCGGGGTCCGCTGCGTGTAGTCACGCGGCACGGGACCGTGGACGACGCCACCGCCGGCGAACTGCGGGGCGCGGACGGAGCCCTGACGGGCGCGGCCGGTGCCCTTCTGGCGGTACGGCTTCTTGCCACCGCCGCGGACCTCGCCACGGGTCTTGGTCTTGTGCGTGCCCTGGCGGGCGGCGGCGAGCTGCGCGACGACGACCTGGTGGATCAGCGGAATGCTGACCTTGGCGTCGAAGATCTCCGCGGGGAGCTCGACGGTCCCGGTCTTCTCGCCGGCGGGCGAAAGGATGTCAACGGTGCTCATGATTAACTCAGGCCCCCTTGGCCGCGGTGCGGACCAGGACGAGGCCGCCGTTGGGGCCGGGCACCGCGCCCTTGATGAGCAGCAGGCCCTTCTCCGCGTCAACGGCGTGGACGGTCAGGTTCTGGGTGGTGACGCGCTCGTTGCCCATCCGGCCGGCCATGCGCAGGCCCTTGAACACGCGGCCCGGGGTGGCGCAGCCGCCGATGGAGCCGGGCGAGCGGTGCTTGCGCTGGGTGCCGTGCGAGGCACCGAGGCCGCCGAATCCGTGGCGCTTCATGACACCGGCGGTGCCCTTGCCCTTGCTGGTGCCGGTCACGTCGACCCGGACGCCGGACTCGAACACCTCGGCGGTGATCTCCTGGCCGAGGGTGTACTCGGCGGCGTCCCCGGTGCGGATCTCCACCAGGTGGCGGCGGGGGGTGACGTCGGCCTTGGCGAAGTGGCCCTTGAGGGGCTTGTTCACCTTGCGCGGGTCGATCTCACCGAACGCGATCTGGACGGACTCGTAGCCGTCCCTGTCGTTGGTGCGCACCTGGGTGACGACACAGGGCCCGGCCTTGACCACGGTCACCGGGACGACGCGGTTGTTGTCGTCCCAGACCTGGGTCATGCCGAGCTTCTCGCCCAGGACGCCCTTGATCTGCTTGGTCATCTCTCTTCCGCGCCTCTCAGAGCTTGATCTCGATGTCGACGCCGGCCGGCAGGTCCAGGCGCATCAGCGAGTCAACGGTCTTGGGGGTCGGGTCAAGGATGTCGATCAGGCGCTTGTGGGTGCGCATCTCGAAGTGCTCGCGCGAATCCTTGTACTTGTGCGGCGACTTGATGACGCAGTACACGTTCTTCTCAGTGGGCAGCGGCACCGGGCCCGCGACCGACGCACCCGTGCGGGTCACCGTCTCGACGATCTTCTTCGCCGAGTTGTCGATGACCTCGTGGTCGTAGGCCTTGAGCCGGATGCGGATCTTCTGTCCCGCCATGGCTACTTTGTAGTCCTGTCTCTTCGTCAACGCTCTGGAACCCGGGGCCGCACCTCCCCTCGCTCCGACCCACGCGGTCGGGTGTGTCGCACTCGCTCCCAGATTTCGCCGCAGGGGGTTTCCTCTGCGAGGAGTGGGGGGAGAACTTCCACCGGGCGCCTGGCTGATGCGTCGCCCACGCTTCCCGGAAGATCCCGGTATTTCCGCGCCTACCCCTCTGTTTCAGGGCAAATATGACACGACGAATACAGTGGGACTCGCTTCCAGTCCTCCCGGCGGGAGGCGCGCGGCATCGACTCTCAACCGAGCAACCTGGTCAGTGTGCCATATGCCGCACTGTGCTTTCCAATCGAGCCCGGGGCGACGGCGCCCGGCCACCGGGTGGGGTGCCGGGGTGCGGGCGGCCCGGTCCCGGGCCTCAGCCCGGGAGGTGCAGGCGCAGCACCGCGCGCTCGGACCACTCGGGCGGGCGGCCCAGCAGCGAGACGCCCACCATCACCGCGAACGCCAGCGGAACGGTCCACGCGGCCGGCTGGGCGAGCAGCACCACCAGCCAGCCCGGCCCCGGGTCGGTGAGGACCGAGGCCAGCGCCGAGCCGGTCGCCGCGCAGACACCGGCCGCCAGGCCCGCCGCCGCGCCGGCCCGGGTCAGCCCGCGCCACCAGATGCCGAGCACGAGCAGCGGGCAGAACGTCGAGGCGGCCACCGCGAACGCCCAGCCCACCGCCACGTTGATGTCCACGCTGCGCGCGGGCAGGGACAGCAGGACGGCCACCAGCGCGCCAGCCGCCACGGCCAGCCGCAGCCGGGGCACGCTGGCCCGGGAGAGGTCGTGGGACAGGCCGCCGGCCAGCGCCATCAGCAGCCCGGACGAGGTGGACAGGAACGCCGCGAACGCGCCCGCCGCGACGATCGCGGTCAGCACCGATCCCCAGCCGCCGGGCACGATCTCCCCCGGCAGCACGACGGTCACCGTGTCCGTGTCGCCGCCGGTCACCAGCCCCGGGGTGAAGACCCGGCCCAGCAGCCCGTAGACGGCCGGAAAGAGATAAAAGACACCGAGCAGCACGATGACGCCCACCGCGACCCGCCGCGCCACCCACGCCGTCGCGCTGGTGTGGAAGCGCATGATCACGTGCGGCAGGCCCACGGCGCCCAGGGTCGTGGCCAGCAGCACCGACCAGGTCGCCAGCAGCGGCTGGCCGGAGCCCTCCAGGTCCAGCAGCGGCCGGCTCCACTCGCTGACGTCCATCCGCAGCGCCTCGTCGCGCGCGTCGTCCCCGGCGTGCACGACCAGGAAGATCGCGGGCACCGCTATGAACAGCAGCTTCACCACATAGTGGAAGCCCTGCACATACGTCGCCGAACGCATGCCGCCCGCCGCGATCGACGCGCTCACCACGACGCCGGCCAGCACGACGCCCACCCAGTACGGGGTGCCGCTCACCAGGTGCAGCACCATGCCCGCGCCCTTGAACTGCGGCACGAGGTACAGCCACATGATCACCAGCACGATGACCGCGCACAGCTTGCGGATCGTCTCCGAGCCCAGGCGGTAGTCCGCGAAGTCGGGCACGGTGTACGCGCCCGACCGCCGCATCGGGCCCGCGACCAGCGCGGCGACCGCGACGTAGCCGGCGGTGAAGCCGACCGCGTACCACAGCGTGCCGATGCCGTTCTTCAGCATCAGCCCGGCCAGGCCGAGCACCGAGGCGGCCGAGACGTACTCGCCGGCGATGGCCATCGCGTTCCAGCCGGGGGCCACCCGGCGGGAGGCGACGAGGAAGTCGGGCGTCGTGGAGCGCGTGGCGCGCACCCCGTAGATGCCGATGGCCATGCTCGCCGCGAACAGCAGCCCGATCGCGAGCAGTGCGGTCATCCGCCCTCGATCCGTTCCGCCCGGCGGACGTGCAGCACGGCGATGACCAGCAGCAACGGGTAGCTGGCGGCCATCAGCAGCAGCCAGGACACGGGGAAGCCGGCGACGGTGACCCGGCCGAGGACGGGCAGCCCGCCCAGCAGCCCGCTCAGCCCGAACAGCAGCAGCCCGAGCAGGCACAGCGTGCGCACCGCGAGCCGCCGCTGCCGGACGAACAGCGCCCGCGCCCGGGCCAGCGCCTCCGCGTCGTCCGAGCCGGGCACGGGGAGCGGCACCAGGTGCTGGGCGGGGCGGTGCCGGCGCGAGAGGGCGATGCGGGTCTGCGGGCTGGTGACCCGCACCCGGCGTGACGCGCTCACGACGTTCCCGCTCTCAACGGGCCTCGTCCCGGACGGCGGCCAGCAGCCGTTCCTTCAGGGCGCGGGCGTGCCGCCTGCTGACGGGGACGTCGCCGGCGGGGGTGCAGGCCAGCAGCCCGGAGGAGCTGGTCACGCGCAGATCGGTGACCCAGCGGATGGCGACGAGGTAGCCGCGGTGGGCGCGGACGAAGCCGGCCGGGGCCCAGACCTCCTCCAGATAGGTCAGGGAGAGGCGGATGAGGTGGGAGTCCTCGGCGGTGTGCAGCCGCACGTAGTCGCCGTGCGCCTCGGCGAACTGGATGTCGTCGCGGTGGACGAACAGCGTGTGCCGGCCGGTCTCGATCTGAACCACGGCCAGCTCGTCGGCGCCGGCCGGGCGCGGGGTCGCGGGCGGCGGCCGGCGCAGCGCGGCGACGCGGGAGACGGCCTCGGCCAGCCGCTCGGGGCGGATGGGCTTGAGCAGGTAGTCGGCGGCGCCGATGCCGAACGCCTCGACGGCGTGGTGCTCGGATGCGGTGACGAAGACGATGGCCGGCGCCGCGGACAGCATGCTGAGGAGGCGGGCGACCTCCATGCCGTCCAGGCCGGGCATGGAGATGTCCAGGAAGACGGCGTCATAGCTCTCGGTGCCGAGCAGCCGGACGGCCGATTCGCCGCCGTCGGCCTCGCTGACCTCGACGACCTCCGGGCTGGCGGCCAGCATGGCGGCCAGCTCCTGCCGTGTGGACGCCTCGTCCTCCACGACCAGAGCCCGCAGCCGCGTCTGTATTGTCATGTCGCGACCACTCCCGCTCCGCGCCGAGCCCGGCGGTAGGTCCGGAGACGCGACGAATCTAACGCATGCCCAAATGGCCTAGCAAGGCCGATGCGGTCCTGTTGAACCGGGGCACACGCACGATGACCTTGGTCCCGCTCCCGGGGGCCGTCTCGATCACCAGCCCGTACTCGGGCCCGTACACGGCGCGCAGCCGCTGGTCGACGTTGGCGAGCCCGACGCTGCGGCGGGCGCCGTCCGGGGAGACGCCCCCGGCGCGCTTGTCGTCGCGGCGTTCCTTGCCCGCGAGGATGGCCTGGGCGAACTCCGGGTCCATGCCGACGCCGTCGTCCTCGATCTCGATCACGCACAGCGGCCCCTCGCCGAAGCCCCGGACGCTGATGGCGCCGGGGCCGGGCTTGGGCTCCAGACCGTGCCGGACGGCGTTCTCCACGATGGGCTGGATGACCAGGAACGGGATGGCGACCGGCAGGATCTCCGGCGCCATGCGCACGGAGAGCTCCATGCGGTCGTCGAAGCGGGCGCGCTGGAGCTCCAGGTAGGTCTGGATGGCCTGGAGTTCGTCGGCGACGGTCGCGTAGTCGCCGCGGGCGGCGAAGCTGTAGCGCAGATAGTCGGCGAAGTCGTTGAGCAGGGTGCGCGCCCGGTCGGGGTCGGTGCGGATGCGCGCGCCGATGACGGCGAGCGCGTTGTGCAGGAAGTGCGGGGAGATCTGGGCGCGCAGCGTGCGCAGGTCGGCCTGGGCGATGCGGCTGCGCGCGCGGCGCAGCGCGGCGTGGTCGAGGGAACGGGCCACCAGCGTCGCCACCGCGGCGATGTCGGGCCCCGCGCCGCCGCGGACGGCCAGCGCGCCGGACAGCTCGCCCGCGACGATCAGCGGCTCGGCGGTCCAGGGCGGCCGGTGCGCGGGGTTGGCGTGTTCGTACGTCTGCGCCAGCAGCTCGGCGAGCGGGGCGGCGTCCGGCTCGGGGCCGGCCACCGCCACGGGCCCGTCGAGGTCCGCGAGCACGACGGTGTCGGCGGCCAGCAGCCGCCGCAGCCGCCGCGCGGCCTGGACGGCGCCCCGGCCGCCGAGCCCGTCCCGCAGATCGGCGTCCACGGCCTGCACGACGCCGAGCACCCGCACGGTGGCACCCTCGCCGGCCCGCTTGCGACGCATCCGCTGGAGCATGGCCGCACGCTAGCCCAGGGACGTGGCTGAGAGTAGTGCTCGGTCAGGCGGAGGCCTCGCCGCGTTCGCGATCCGCCTCCTCGCGGCGCTGTTCTTCCTCCACCTCCTCCAGCGGCGGATGGATCTGCATCGGGCCGTACGGGTCGGTGTCGGTGGCGCGCGGCGGCTCGGGGCCGTCGGGGCCGATGCGCATCAGGCGCTCGACGCGGATGATGCGGAACCGCCGCCCGAGGACGCTCAGTTCGTCGCCGGGCGGGCCGGCCCGGTACTGCTCGGCGGCGCGGGCGTACGCCTCCGCGTCCGCGGGGCTGACGCCCTGCTCCAGCTTCGGCAGGAACTCGGACAGATAGTTGTAGAGGGTGCGGCGGGCCTCCTGCGGGGTGGCCTGGAGGGAGGCCATCGGCTCCCAGGAGGCGGTCTTGCGCTCCGCGAACGTGAACGTGGCCGGCAGCAGCACCAGGCCGGGGTGGGTGCTCAGCGCGCGGCGGGAGTCCTCGCGGACGTCGGCGGGGATGCGGGCCGCCTCGTAGTGCAGGAGCAACAATTCCATCCGCTGGATGGACTCCATGATCCCGGTGGGGCTGGCGTGGTCGATGACGAATCCCCGGGTGCGGCTTCTGCGCTCCGGGCGCTGGCGGCGCTCGCCGATGTCGCGCCCGGGATCGTCCGGGTCGGTGGGGCGGGGCCCCTCCAGGCCGTCCGGCCCGATGCGGGCGAACTCGTCGCCGCGCACGATCCGGTACCGGGTGTCGCCGACGCGCACCTCGTTGACCGGGGCGCTCTCCAACTCGGCGACGGCCGCGAGCAGTTGGTCGCGCAGCGGGTCGCCGGGGCGCGTCTCGTCCTTGGCCTTGAACCACAGGTACGAGTTGAGGCCGTCGCGCGAGTGCTGGGCGAATCCGTCCGCGACGTCGTTGAGCAGCCGCCACGCGGGGCCGTCCTCCGGACGCTGCTCCGCGAACCCGAAGACCGGGCCGCGGATCACGATGTGCGGATAGCGTTCGGCGGCGATGATCGTGTCCTGCTCGGTGACCTCGGAGACCGGATCGTCCCGGTGGGTCACCCGGAAAGTCAGATGGCGCGGTGGGCTCTTCCGGTGATCCTTCATGCGCTCAGTGTTACGCCAACAGCCCATCGCGGTCAGTCGATTACACAAAGTCCCCCCGTTGGAGGGGCTAACTTGCCCCCGCATTCACGTCTTCACGCCGCCTTTCACCACGAGAAGAGGTGCCCCCCGAGAAGAGGTGAAAGGCGGCGTGCTTCCGACCGTTACTTGACGAGCATGTGCTCCGGTCCCCCGGGCGCCGGGGCGGCCGCGCGGGCCGTCTCCTCGCCGTGGCTGACGTGCGGCAGCCAGCGGAGCCACCGCGGGAGGTACCAGTTCCGCTCGCCGAGCAGCGCCATGACGGAGGGCAGCAGCACCATCCGCACCAGGGTGGCGTCCACCAGGACCGCCACCGCGAGGCCGACGCCCATCTGCTGCATGTCCTGCATCTGGAGCAGCGCGAAGACCGAGAAGACCGCGATCATGATCGCCGCGGCGCCGGTCACCGAGCCGGCCGTGGCGCGGATGCCCTCGGCGATGGCGTCCCGCGTGGTCAGCCCCCGGTCGTGGGCCTCGCGGATCCGGGAGACGACGAACACGTGGTAGTCCATCGACAGGCCGAAGAGGATGACCAGCACGAACATCGGCATCCACGCCTCGATCGCGCCCGCCGGCTCCATGCCGAGCAGCTCGGCGCCCCAGCCGTGCTGGAAGACGGCCGTCATCGTGCCGTAGGCGGCGCCCACCGACAGCAGGTTGAGCAGGATCGACGCGACGGCGATCGGCAGGGAGCGGAAGCAGAGCAGCATCAGCAGGAACGTCACGGCGGCGATGAAGAGGAACACCGGCAGGATGCCCGCGCCGAGCTGGTCGGTGAAGTCGACGGACTCGGCGAGGTCGCCGCCGACGTACGCCTCGCGCGCCACCGGTTCCAGCGTCTGGGGAACGAGCACCTCGCGCAGCGTCTCCAGCGCCCGCTTCGAGGTGGCGTCCGCCCCGTTCCCGGCCAGCGGCACCTCGATCCGCGCCACGCCCTGCTCCGGGTGCTGCTCCACGACGATCGGCTCGCCGAACTCGCCCCAGGCGGACGCCTGTTGCTCGAAGTCGGCGAGCGCCGCGCGGAACTCGGGGTCGTTCACGTCGGCGGCGACCACCACCTCGGCCGGGGCCGGGCCGCCGGGGAAGCTGCCGGTGATCTCCCGGAACGCCACGGTCAGCGCCGCCTCGGAACCGAACTGCTTCTCCATGCCGAGCTGTTCGGTCTTCATGCCGAGCGCGGGGGCGCACAGCGCGAGCAGCACCCCGCCCGCCGCGACCGCGAAGAACCTCGGCCGGGCCAGCACCGGCCGCAGCAGCGAGCCGGAGATTCCGCCGGCGGCGTGCGATCCCTTGCGGCCCCGGCGGTTCAGCAGCGGCACCCGGCCCGCGTTCGCCCGGTCGCCCAGCCAGGACAGCGCAGCGGGCAGCACCGTGACGGAGCCCAGCATCGCCATCAGCACGACCAGGATGGTGGCGACGGCGAAGCCCTGGAACAGCAGCAGTCCGGAGAGGAACATGCCGGACATCGCGAGCATGACCGTGATCCCGGAGATCAGCACCGCCCGGCCGCTGGTCGCCGCGGCGATCCGCAGCGCGGTCTCGGCGTCCCGGCCGGCGGCCCGCTCGTCGCGTTCGCGCCGCAGGTAGAACAGGCAGTAGTCGACGCCCACGGCCAGGCCCACCAGGAACATCACCGAGTTGGTGCTCTCGAAGATCGGCACCTGGTGCGAGGCGAGGGCCAGCAGCCCGAACGTGCCCACGCACGCCGTCAGCGCGAGGAAGACCGGCAGCAGCGCGGCGACCAGCGCGCCGAAGACGATGAGCAGGATGCCCAGCGCCAGCGGCACCGCCGTGAACTCGGCTGTGCGCAGGTCGTCGGTCAGCATGTCGGAGAGCATCGCCTCGGCACTGCCGTCGCCGAACTCGTACAGCTCGATGCCGGCCTCCGCGTACGCGGCCCGCGTCTCCGCCACCGCGTCCAGCACGGGGCCCACGCGGTCTCCGGCGGTGTCCGGGTCACCCGCCAGCTCGAAGGAGATCAGGCCCTCCCGGCCGCTGTCCGAGCGCACCGGCTCCCCCAGGTCACCGACCTCGCCGGTCTCCGCCAGCCTCGCCGACAGCGACTCGGCCGCCGCCGCCCAGCCGTCGGGCTCGGGGCTGCGGACCATCACCATCTCGGCGGCGGGCGTGGTCAGGTCCGCGTCCTCCAGGATCCGGGCGGCCTCGGCCGAGTCGCCGGTCCCGCCCTCGGAGTCGGACATCTCCTGGGCGCCCGCCATGCCCCCGACGGTCGCGGCGATCATCACGAACAGCAGCCAGCCGAGGATGGCCGTCTTGCGGTGCCGGGTGCTCCAGCCGCCGAGCCGCGCGGCGAGCCCCGGCCGGGGCCCGTTCAGTGCCTTGGTCATGCCCTCGACGTTAGAAGTCGACGGCCTCGCGCCCCAGCCGCTTCACCCCCCACCGCGGCGGGCACCGGGCCCACCGCGGGGGTGCACTCAAGTGCACCGGGGGCGGGGGGCCCGGTACCCGCGGGGTGCCTGGCGGTCAGTAGCCCACGGTGAAGCGCTGGCCGATGTGCCGCGGCTGTTCGATCTCGTCGACGAGCGCGACCGCGTAGTCCTCGGTGGAGATCCGGCTGTCGCCCGAGTCGTCCACCACCAGCTCGTCGTCGCCGGTGCGGTAGGTGCCGGTGCGCCGGCCCGGCTCGATCCGGGCGGCGGGGCTCATGTTCGTCCAGCGCACGTCGCCGGCCTCGCCGCGCAGATAGTCGAGCGCGTCGCCGTGGGCGTGCATGATCTGGAGGACCTCCTCCGGCAGCCCGGGCGCGTCCCAGACCCGCTTGCCGTCCGGCATCCGCAACGAGCCCGCGCCGCCGACCATGATCAGCCGGGGGGCGGCGGCGCCCAGCGCGTGCAGCCCGGCGACCAGCGACTCGGCGGACGGCCGGATCAGCGCGAGATGCCCCGGGCCGGTCCCGCCTCCCACGGCGCTGACCAGCACGTCCTGGCCGGTGGCGACCGCGCTGACACTGGCCGGGTCCAGCACGTCGCCGGTGACGACCGACAGGTTCTCATGTGTTCTGCTGATGGACGAGGCGTCACGGACCACGGCGGTGACCGTGTGCCCCCGGTCCAGGGCCTCGCTCACGACGCGGTGGCCGATGGCGCCGTTCGCCCCGAAGATCGCGATCCTGGCCATTGCTGTCCCCTTTTGCATGATTGCGGCTCCGTTCTCGACCGTCAGCGTGCCACCCCTGACCGCCCGCGTCATGGAGGCGCCCGGGGTCTTGAGAGGGGAAGCTCAAGACCCCGGGCGGGGGCCGGGCGGGGAACCCCGGCGGTCGGGCGGCTGAGGGAAGCCGCCTCAGTGGGTGGTGGCCCGTTCCGCCCCGGCCCCGGTGAGGGCCCGGACCTGGAGCCTGGCGAAGCGCTGATCGTCGCTCTCGGAGGACATCAGCGTGCCGACGATGGCGCAGACCAGGCCGAGCGGGATGGAGACCAGGCCCGGGTTCTCCAGCGGGAACCAGTGGAAGTCGACGCTCTCGGGGAACAGCGAAAGGTTGTTCCCCGCGGCGTCCACGCCCTTGCCGGAGACCACGGGCGAGAAGAACACCAGGCCGACCGAGCTGATCAGCCCGCCGTAGATGCCGGCCACCGCGCCCGTCGTGTTGAACCGGCGCCAGAAGAGGCTCAGCAGGATCGTCGGCAGATTCGCCGAGGCGGCGATCGCGAAGGCCAGCGCGACAAGAAAGGCCACGTTCAAGTTCTGCGCGAAGACCGCCAGCACGATGGCCACGATGCCCACGCCGATCGCGGCGAACCGCGCCACCCGGACCTCTTCCTGCCCGCTCGCCTTCCCCTTGCGCAGCACGCTGTTGTAGAAGTCGTGCGCCAGCGACGAGGACGAGGCGATGGTGAGCCCCGCCACCGTGGACAGGATCGTGGCGAACGCGACGGCCGCGATGAACGCCAGCATCACCGCGCCCCAGAAGTCGCCGCCGAAGTGGTCGCCCACCGCCTCGGCCAACTGCGGGGCCGCCGTGTTCCCGGCCGTGTTCTGCTCGGTGATGGCCTCGTGCCCGACGATCGCGGCGGCGCCGAAGCCCAGGACCAGGGTCAGCAGGTAGAAGGTGCCGATGATGCCGATGGCCCAGTTGACCGACTTCCGCGCGGTCTTGGAGTCCGGCACGGTGTAGAAGCGGATCAGGATGTGCGGCAGGCCGGCCGTGCCCAGCACCAGCGCCAGGCCAAGGCTGATCAGATCCAGCTTGTTGATCATCGTCTGCCAGGCGTCGCCCGCGACTTCGACGCCGTAACGCTGCCCCGGTTCGAGGAACGCGTCGCCCGCGCCGCTGGCCGCCGCCGCGTCGTTCATCAGGGAGCCGAAGTTGAAGTCGTACATCGACAGCACCAGCAGCGTGACCAGCAGGGCGCCGCCCATCAGCATCACGGCCTTGATGATCTGCACCCAGGTGGTGCCGGTCATGCCGCCGAACGACACATAGGTGACCATCAGGATGCCCACCACGACGATGCCGACGATCTTCGCCACGTCGGCGCTCATGCCGAGGTAGGTCTCGCCCTCCTCGATGCCCAGCAGCAGCGCCACCAGCGCGCCCGCGCCGACCATCTGCGCCAGCAGATAGAAGATTGACACCGTCAGCGTGGAGACCGAGGCGGCGGTGCGCACCGGGCGCTGCCGCATTCGGTACGACACGACGTCCGCCATCGTGAACCGGCCGGAGTTCCGCAGCAGTTCGGCCACCAGCAGCAGCGCCACCAGCCAGGCCACCAGGAAGCCGATCGAGTACAGGAAGCCGTCGTAGCCGAAGAGGGCGATCGTGCCGGCGATGCCGAGGAAGGACGCGGCGGACATGTAGTCGCCGCCGATGGCGAAGCCGTTCTGAATGCCGGAGAAGCCGCGCCCGCCGGAGTGGAAGTCGGTCGCCGACTTGGTCTGGCGGCTGGCCCACACGGTGACGCCGAGCGTGGTCGCGATCAGCAGCGTGAACAGGATGACGGTGATCAGCCGCTCCTGGTTGGTGGTCTCCGCGGCCAGCGTGATCATGAATCCTCACCCTTCCGCGCGCCGGGAACGGTGGGCCCGCTCTCCAGTTCCTCGCGCAACTCGTCGGCCAGCGGGTCGAAGTGGCGGTTGGTGTAACGGGAGTACAGGACCGCGATGCCGAAGGTGGTCACGAACTGGAGGAGCCCGAAGAACAGCGCGACGTTCGCGCTGCCGACGACCTTGGTGGACATGAAGCCGCCCGCGTAGGCGGACAGCAGGACGTAGAGCAAATACCACGCGAGGAAGGCAACGCTCGCCGGGACGACGAACCGCAGCAGCCGGCCGCGGAGTTCGCGGAAGCGGGGGTCGTCGTGCATGGCCGCCGAACGGGTCTCCAAGTCACCGTCCGGCGGAGGCCCGCTGGCCTCGGGTGCGGAGTGTGTCGTCGTCATCACGGCTCCTGTCGAGTGCAAGTGCTCCGGGAAATGTAAGGAGCGTCACACAACAGGGTCACGGGGCCGACGGCGCCACTCGACGAACGGTCGATATCCGCGCCGAGCGGGCGACCAGGGGGCGCCTGCCCCGGCGCGGGAACAGCGAACGGGCCCCGCGCCGCATGAAAGTCATGCGGAACGGGGCCCGTCCGGTGGCTCGCGCCTGCGGTCAGCTCACTTGAGGATCTTGGTGACCTGGCCGGCGCCCACGGTCCGGCCACCCTCACGGATGGCGAACTTCAGGCCCTCCTCCATGGCGACGGGCTGGATCAGCTCGACGCGCATGTCGGTGTTGTCGCCGGGCATGACCATCTCGGTGCCCTCGGGGAGGTGCACCACGCCGGTCACGTCCGTCGTCCGGAAGTAGAACTGCGGGCGGTAGTTGTTGAAGAACGGGGTGTGACGGCCACCCTCGTCCTTCGACAGGATGTACGCGGTCGCCTCGAACTCGGTGTGCGGGGTGACCGAACCCGGCTTGATGACGACCTGGCCGCGCTCGACATCCTCGCGCTTGATGCCGCGGAGCAGCAGACCGACGTTCTCACCGGCGCGGCCCTCGTCGAGCAGCTTGCGGAACATCTCGATACCGGTGACGGTCGTGGTGGCCTTCGCCTCACGGATACCGATGATGTCGACGGTCTCGTTGACCTTGAGGATGCCGCGCTCAATACGGCCGGTCACCACGGTGCCGCGACCGGTGATGGTGAACACGTCCTCGATCGGCATCAGGAACGGCTTGTCGACGTCGCGCTCCGGCTGCGGAATGGACTCGTCCACGGCCTTCATGAGCTCCAGAACGGTCTTGGACCACTCCGGGTCGCCCTCGAGGGCCTTGAGCGCCGAGACCTTGACGACCGGCACGTCGTCGCCCGGGAACTCGTACTCGGTGAGCAGCTCACGGACCTCGAGCTCGACGAGCTCCATGATCTCCTCGTCGTCCACCATGTCGGCCTTGTTCAGGGCGACAACGATGTACGGCACGCCGACCTGACGGGCCAGGAGCACGTGCTCCTTGGTCTGCGGCATCGGGCCGTCGGTGGCGGCCACAACCAGGATCGCGCCGTCCATCTGGGCGGCACCAGTGATCATGTTCTTGATGTAGTCCGCGTGGCCCGGGCAGTCAACGTGAGCGTAGTGCCGGTTCTCCGTCTGGTACTCGACGTGCGCGATGGAGATCGTGATACCGCGCTGACGCTCCTCGGGCGCCTTGTCGATGTTCTCGAACGCGAACGTCTCGTTCAGGTCCGGGAAAGCGTCGTGCAGCACCTTGGTAATCGCCGCGGTAAGCGTCGTCTTGCCGTGGTCGATGTGACCGATGGTGCCAATGTTGACGTGCGGCTTAGTCCGCTCGAACTTCGCCTTCGCCACTGGGGTCCTCCTGTGGACTGGTGCTGTACGCCCCCCGCGTCTTGCGGAAGGTTTTCAGATGGTCGACCGAACCGGTCAGGACCCCGAGGGGGACGCCCTTGACCGCTTCGCTAAAGGGCTGGGCATCGGGGGCGGAATGCCCCCGATTGCCCGTTGCTCCAGCTTAAAGGGTTACTCGCCCTTGGCCTTCGCGATGATCTCCTCGGCAACGTTCTTGGGAACCTCGCCGTAGGAATCGAACTGCATGCTGTAACTCGCGCGACCGGAGGTCTTGCTGCGCAGGTCACCCACGTAACCGAACATCTCCGACAGCGGCACGAGCGCCTTGACGACCTTGGCGCCGCTGCGGTCCTCCATGGCCTGGATCTGACCACGCCGCGAGTTGAGGTCGCCGATCACATCGCCCATGTAGTCCTCGGGCGTGGTGACCTCGACGGCCATCAGCGGCTCCAGGAGAGCCGGGCTGGCCTTCCGCGCGGCCTCCTTGAACGCCATCGAACCGGCGATCTTGAACGCCATCTCGGAGGAGTCGACGTCGTGGTACGCGCCGTCGAGCAGGGTCACCTTGACGCCGGTCAGCGGGTAGCCGGCGAGCACGCCGAACTCCATCGCCTCCTGGCAGCCCGCGTCCACCGAGGGGATGTACTCCCTGGGGATGCGACCACCGGTGATCTTGTTCTCGAACTCGTACCCGTCGCCCTCCAGCGGCTCCAGGCTGATCTGCACCTTCGCGAACTGACCGGAACCACCGGTCTGCTTCTTGTGGGTGTAGTCGACCTTGTCGACGGCCCGGCGCAGGGTCTCCCGGTAGGCGACCTGCGGCTTGCCGACGTTGGCCTCGACCTTGAACTCGCGCTTCATGCGGTCGACCAGCACATCGAGGTGCAGCTCGCCCATGCCCGAGATGATCGTCTGGCCGGTCTCCTGATCAGCCTTGACCTGGAAGGACGGGTCCTCCTCGGCCAGGCGCTGGATCGCGATGCCCAGCTTCTCCTGGTCGCCCTTGGACTTGGGCTCGATGGCGACCTCGATGACCGGCGCCGGGAAGTCCATCGACTCCAGGATCACCGGCTTGGCCGGGTCGCACAGCGTCTCACCGGTGGTGGTCTGCTTCAGGCCCATGACCGCGACGATGTCGCCCGCGCCGACCCGCTCGATCTCCTCACGCTTGTTCGCGTGCATGCGGTAGATCTTGCCGATCCGCTCCTTCTTCTCCTTCACGGAGTTCTGCACCTGCATGCCCGCGGTGAGCACGCCGGAGTAGACCCGGATGAAGGTGAGCTTGCCCAGGTGCGGGTCGCTCGCGATCTTGAAGGCGAGAGCGGCCAGCGGCTCCTCCTCGGACGGCTTCCGCAGGATGACCTCCTCCGGGTCCCGCGGGGAGTGCCCCTCGACGGCCTCGATGTCCAGCGGCGACGGCAGGTACCGCACGACCGCGTCGAGCAGGGGCTGAACGCCCTTGTTCTTGAACGCGGTGCCACAGAACACCGGGGTGATCGTGGTGGAGCCCTCGGCGCCGGTGGACGCGAGGGTGACACGGCGGATCGCCGCGTAGAGCTGCTCCACGGAGGGCTCCTCACCCTCCAGGTACAGCTCCATCACCTCTTCGTCGTTCTCCGCGACAGCCTCGACCAGCTTGCCGTGCCACTCCTCGGCCTGGGCCTGAAGGTCCTCGGGAATGTCGACGACGTCGTACATCTCCCCGAGCTTGGTCTCCTCGGACCACACCAGGGCCTTCATGCGGACGAGGTCCACCACGCCCTGGAAGCCCGCCTCGGCGCCGATCGGAAGCTGCATGACCAGCGGGGTCGCGCCCAGCCGGTCGACGATCATGTCGACACAGCGGAAGAAGTCGGCCCCGGTGCGGTCCAGCTTGTTCACGAAGCAGATACGCGGCACGCCGTAACGGTCGGCCTGACGCCAGACCGTCTCGGACTGCGGCTCGACGCCGGCCACACCGTCGAACACCGTGACGGCACCGTCGAGCACGCGCAGCGAGCGCTCCACCTCGACCGTGAAGTCGACGTGTCCCGGGGTGTCGATGATGTTGATGGTGTGATCGACCTCATCGAGCGGCCAGTGGCAGGTGGTGGCGGCCGAGGTGATCGTGATGCCGCGTTCCTGCTCCTGCGCCATCCAGTCCATGGTGGCGGCGCCGTCGTGAACCTCGCCGATCTTGTAGCTCACGCCGGTGTAGTACAGGATCCGCTCGGTGGTCGTCGTCTTGCCCGCGTCGATGTGGGCCATGATCCCGATGTTGCGGACCCTGGCCAGGTCAAGTGAAGTGGTAGCCATCTGGCTTCAGTCTTCTCTCGGTCTCGATGGGGTTGCGACTACCAGCGGTAGTGCGCGAAGGCCTTGTTGGACTCGGCCATCTTGTGGGTGTCCTCACGCTTCTTCACGGAGGCACCGAGCCCGTTGGAGGCGTCGAGCAGCTCGTTCATCAGCCGCTCGGTCATGGTCTTCTCACGGCGGGCACGCGAGTAGCCGACCAGCCAGCGCAGGGCAAGCGTCGAGGAACGGCCGGGGCGGACCTCGACCGGAACCTGGTAGGTGGCACCACCGACGCGCCGGGAGCGGACCTCAAGGGTCGGCTTCACGTTCTCCAGCGCCCGCTTGAGGGTGATCACCGGGTCGTTGCCGGTCTTCTCCCGCAGCCCCTCCATGGCGCCGTAGACGATGCGCTCGGCGGTGGAGCGCTTGCCGTTCAGCAGCACCTTGTTGATGAGGGAGGTCACCAGAGGAGAGCCGTAGACCGGGTCAATGTGAACCGGACGCTTCGGGGCCGGGCCCTTACGAGGCATTCTTACTTCTCCTTCTTGGCGCCGTAGCGGCTGCGGGCCTGCTTGCGGTTCTTGACGCCCTGGGTGTCCAGGGAACCACGGATGATCTTGTAACGAACACCCGGCAGGTCCTTCACACGACCACCGCGCACCAGCACGATGGAGTGCTCCTGAAGGTTGTGGTTCTCACCCGGAATGTAGGCGGTGACCTCGATGCCGTTGCTCAGCCGCACACGGGCGACCTTGCGGAGGGCCGAGTTCGGCTTCTTCGGGGTGGTGGTGAACACACGCGTGCAGACGCCGCGCCGCTGAGGGGAGCCCTCGAGCGCCGGCGTCTTGTTCTTCTCGACCTTGTCCTGCCGGCCCTTGCGGACCAGCTGCTGGATCGTTGGCACCGTTTCTCCGGTTTCTCTGTGCCGATCTCAATAAAGCTAACCCGGGCCACAACACCGACCCACGCGGTCGGGTGTGTCGAAGACTGCAGGCTCCAGCTCCTCATAAAGGTGCGGGGAGCGGATGCAGATCCCGGAGTTCCGGTGCGGCAGGAAAAAGCGCAGGGAACACCCCAGGCACAAGGTCAGAGCGTACCTACCCCAGGGGCTCCGGTCAAAACAAGCGGGCACGGCCGCACAATGGCCCCATGGACACAGGAGGGGACAGCGCCACCGCGCAGGAAGAGTCCGCGTCGAAGGGGGAAACAACGGGGGACGCCACCGCAGACGATACCGAACCCGGACCGAGACCCCGGCGAATACGGCGCCGGCTCTGGCTGCGCGCCCTGCTCGGCCTGCTCACCGCGTTAGCCGTGCTCGTGCTCGCCGCCGCCGGCTACGCGTACTGGCGCACCGACCAGGCACTCGACTCCATCGACCGCATCCCGGACGCGCTGCCCACGCTTCCGGCCGAATCCCAGCCACCGCGCGTCGAGGGCGACGCGCTGGTGTTCCTCCTCGTCGGCCTCGACGACGACGAGACACCCGAACCGGGCCCGGCCTGGCAGGCCGGCGCCGCCCGCAGCGACACCATGATGCTGCTCCAGCTCTCCGGTGACCGCGAGACGGCCTCCGTCGTCTCGTTGCCCCGGGACACCTGGGTGGAGATCCCGGGCTACGGCGAGGCCAAGCTCAACGCCGCCTACTCGTGGGGCGGCCCCGCGCTGATGGTCGAGACCGTGCAGAACCTCACGGGGATCCGCGTCGACCACCTGGCCGTGCTCGACTGGTCCGGCTTCCGGCGGCTCACCGACGCGGTGGGCGGCGTGGAGATCAACGGCGAGCGGCTGAACGGCGAGCAGGCCCTGGAGTACGTCAGGGAACGACGCAGCCTGCCCGGCGGCGACTTCGACCGCACCCGGCGCCAGCAGAACTTCCTGCGGGCGCTGATGACCCAGACCCTGAGCGCGGGCACGCTCACCGACCCGGGCCGGATGAGCGGCCTGCTCGGCACCATCGACGAGGTCGTCAGCGTCGACGACGGACTCGGCAACGACGACATCCGCGGACTCGCCTGGGATCTGCGCGGCATGCGCGCCTCGGACGTCCACTTCATGAACGCCCCGGTGGCCGGCACCGACCGGATCGAGGGCCAGTCCGTGGTCCTGCTGGACGAGGAGGCGGCCGGGCCGCTGTGGGAGGCCATGCGCGACGACGCGATGCCCGCCTTCCTCGCCGGCGACGGGGCCCCCGAGCAGCTCCCGGACGAGGTCCGCTGACCCACCGGGCCGGCGCGGACACGCCGCCGCCCACCCGCCCCGGACGGGGTGGGTGGGCGGCGGTGGGAAACCGGCAGGGGCCGGACGGACGTCAGCCCTGGTACGGGCCGTAGTCGTAGTCCTCCAGCGGGACCGCCTGGCCGGAGCCGCTGCCGAAGGGCGAGTAGTCGATGTCGTCGTAACCGACGGCCGAGTACATCGCGGCCTTCGCCTCCTCGGTCGGCTCCACCCGGATGTTCCGGTAGCGGGACAGGCCCGTGCCGGCCGGGATGAGCTTGCCGATGATCACGTTCTCCTTGAGGCCGATCAGGGAGTCCGACTTGGCGTTGATCGCCGCGTCGGTGAGCACCCGGGTCGTCTCCTGGAAGGACGCCGCCGACAGCCACGACTCGGTGGCCAGCGACGCCTTGGTGATCCCCATGAGCTGCGGACGGCCGGAGGCCGGGTGACCGCCCTCCGCCACGACGCGCCGGTTCTCCGACTCGAACTTCGAGCGCTCGACCAGCTCGCCCGGCAGCAGCTCCGCGTCGCCGGACTCGATGATCGTCACCCGGCGCAGCATCTGCCGGACGATGATCTCGATGTGCTTGTCGTGGATGGCCACGCCCTGCGCGTTGTAGACCTTCTGGACCTCGCCGACCAGGTAGATCTGCACCGCGCGCTGGCCGAGGATCCGGAGCACGTCGTGCGGGTTGGCCGCGCCGACCGTCAGCGGCTGGCCGACGGTGACGTGGTCGCCCTCGCCCACCAGGAGCCGGGCCCGCTTGGAGACCGCGTACGAGGTCTCGTCGGAGCCGTCGTCCGGGGTGACGATGACCTTCTTGGTCTTCTCGGTCTCCTCGATCCGCACCCGGCCGGCCGACTCGGAGATCGGCGCGACACCCTTCGGGGTCCGGGCCTCGAAGAGCTCGACCACACGCGGCAGACCCTGCGTGATGTCCTCACCGGCGACACCACCCGTGTGGAACGTCCGCATGGTGAGCTGCGTGCCGGGCTCGCCGATGGACTGGGCGGCGATGATGCCGACCGCCTCGCCGATGTCCACCAGCTTGCCGGTCGCCAGCGAGCGCCCGTAGCACATGGCGCAGGTGCCGACGGCGGACTCACAGGTGAGCACCGAACGGGTCTTGACGGTCTCGACACCGTGCAGGACCAGCTCGTCGATGAGCACATCGCCCAGGTCGGTGCCGGCCGGGGCCAGCACCTTGCCGTCCACGACGATGTCCTCGGCGAGGCAGCGGGCGTAGACGCTGGACTCGACGTCGTCCGCCTTGCGCAGCACGCCGTCCGCGCCCCGGGCCGCGATCGCCAGCTTGAGGCCGCGGTCGGTGCCGCAGTCCTCCTCGCGGATGATCACGTCCTGGGAGACGTCCACCAGACGCCGGGTGAGGTACCCGGAGTCGGCGGTCCGCAGGGCGGTGTCGGCCAGACCCTTGCGCGCGCCGTGCGTGGAGATGAAGTACTCCAGCACGGTGAGGCCCTCGCGGAACGACGCCTTGATCGGCCGCGGGATGGTCTCGTTCTTCGCGTTGGACACCAGGCCGCGCATACCCGCGATCTGACGCATCTGCATCATGTTTCCGCGGGCCCCCGAGTCGACCATCATGAAGATCGGGTTCGTCTTGGGGAAGTTGTCGCTCATGGTCTCGGCGACCTCGTTGGTCGCCTTCGTCCAGATCGCGATGAGCTCCTGGGTCCGCTCGTCCTTGGTGATCAGGCCGCGCTCGTACTGCTTCTGGACCTTCTCGTCCTGCGCCTCGTAGTTGGCGAGGATGCCCTTCTTCGCCTCGGGCACGACGATGTCGGAGACCGCGACGGTGACGCCGGACCGGGTGGCCCAGTAGTAACCGGCGGCCTTCAGGTTGTCCAGGGCGGCGGCGACGACGACCTTGGGGTAGCGCTCGGCCAGGTCGTTGACGATGCCGGAAAGCTGCTTCTTGCCCACGGACTGGTCCACGAACGGGTAGTCCTCGGGCAGCAGCTCGTTGAACAGCGCCCGGCCCAGCGTGGTCCGCATCCGGAAGCTGTCGCCCGGCTGCCACTCGGGGTCGCCCTCGGCGGGCGGCGGCGGGGTCCAGCCGCGGGGCGGCACCGAGCCCACCGGGAACCGGATGTCGACCTTCGCCTGGAGCGACAGCTCGCCGGCGTCGAACGCCATGATGCCCTCGGCGGTGGAGGCGAACGACCGGCCCTCGCCGATCACCTCGCGCTCCTCCTCGTCGGTGGTGAGGAAGAAGAGGCCCAGCACCATGTCCTGGGTGGGCATGGTCACCGGCCGGCCGTCGGCCGGCTTGAGGATGTTGTTCGAGGACAGCATCAGGATGCGGGCCTCGGCCTGCGCCTCCGCCGACAGCGGCAGGTGGACGGCCATCTGGTCACCGTCGAAGTCCGCGTTGAACGCGGTGCAGACGAGCGGGTGGATCTGGATGGCCTTGCCCTCGACGAGCTGCGGCTCGAACGCCTGGATGCCGAGCCGGTGCAGGGTCGGGGCGCGGTTCAGCAGGACCGGGTGCTCGGCGATGACCTCTTCGAGGACGTCGTACACCACGGTCCGCTGGCGCTCGACCATGCGCTTGGCCGACTTGATGTTCTGCGCGTGGTTCAGATCCACCAGGCGCTTCATCACGAACGGCTTGAACAGCTCGAGCGCCATGGCCTTCGGCAGACCGCACTGGTGCAGCTTGAGCTGCGGGCCGACGACGATCACGGAACGCGCCGAGTAGTCCACGCGCTTGCCCAGCAGGTTCTGCCGGAAGCGGCCCTGCTTGCCCTTGAGCATGTCGGACAGGGACTTCAGCGGCCGGTTGCCCGGGCCGGTCACCGGGCGGCCCCGGCGGCCGTTGTCGAACAGCGCGTCCACGGCCTCCTGGAGCATCCGCTTCTCGTTGTTCACGATGATCTCGGGCGCACCGAGGTCGAGAAGCCGCTTGAGGCGGTTGTTCCGGTTGATGACGCGGCGGTACAGGTCGTTCAGGTCGGAGGTCGCGAAGCGGCCACCGTCGAGCTGCACCATCGGACGCAGGTCCGGCGGGATCACCGGGACGCAGTCCAGCACCATGCCCTTGGGGCTGTTGGAGGTCTGGAGGAACGCGGAGACGACCTTCAGCCGCTTCAGGGCACGGGTCTTCTTCTGGCCCTTGCCGGTGCGGATGATCTCCCGCAGCCGCTCGGCCTCCTCGTCCAGGTCGAAGGTCTCCAGGCGCTTCTGGAGCGCCGCGGCGCCCATCGAGCCGTCAAAGTAGGTCCCGAAGCGGTCACGCAGCTCGCGGTAGAGCAGCTCGTCGCCCTCCAGGTCCTGGACCTTCAGGTTCTTGAAGCGGTTCCAGACCTCGTCCAGGCGGTCCAGCTCGCGCTGGGCACGGTCGCGGAGCTGCTTCATCTCGCGCTCGGCGCCCTCGCGCACCTTGCGGCGCGCGTCCGCCTTGGCGCCCTCGGCCTCGAGCTCGGCCAGGTCGGCCTCCTGCTTCTTGGCCCGGGCCTCCAGGTCGGCGTCGCGGCGCTGCTCGATCTGCTGGCGCTCGACGGAGATGTGCGCCTCCAGCGAGGGCAGGTCGCGCGTGCGGCGCTCCTCGTCCACGTACGTGATCATGTACGCGGCGAAGTAGATGACCTTCTCCAGGTCCTTCGGCGCCAGGTCCAGCAGGTAGCCCAGGCGCGACGGAACGCCCTTGAAGTACCAGATGTGGGTCACGGGCGCGGCCAGCTCGATGTGGCCCATCCGCTCGCGACGCACCTTGGCACGGGTCACCTCGACGCCGCACCGCTCACAGATGATGCCCTTGAAGCGGACGCGCTTGTACTTGCCGCAGTAGCACTCCCAGTCCCGGGTCGGACCGAAGATCTTCTCGCAGAAGAGTCCGTCCTTCTCGGGCTTGAGGGTGCGGTAGTTGATGGTCTCCGGCTTCTTGACCTCGCCGTGCGACCACTGACGGATGTCGTCAGCGGTGGCCAGGCCAATGCGCAGTTCGTCGAAGAAGTTGACGTCGAGCACTCTCGTCAATCCCTCTCAGGGTCGTGTCAGTCAATGGTCTGTCGGGGTCCGGGTGGGGAGGCCGGACGGGATGGTGCTCCCGTCCGGCCCGACCCGTCAGACCTCTTCGACGCTGCTCGGCTCGCGCCGGGACAGGTCGATGCCGAGCTCCTCCGCGGCGCGGAAGACGTCCTCGTCGGTGTCCCGCATCTCGATGGACATGCCGTCGGACGACAGCACCTCCACGTTGAGGCACAGGGACTGCATCTCCTTGATGAGCACCTTGAAGGACTCGGGGATGCCGGGCTCCGGGATGTTCTCGCCCTTGACGATCGCCTCGTAGACCTTCACGCGGCCGGTCACGTCGTCGGACTTGATGGTGAGCAGCTCCTGGAGGGCGTAGGCGGCGCCGTACGCCTCCAGCGCCCACACCTCCATCTCGCCGAAGCGCTGACCGCCGAACTGGGCCTTACCGCCCAGCGGCTGCTGGGTGATCATGGAGTACGGGCCGGTCGAGCGGGCGTGCAGCTTGTCGTCGACGAGGTGGTGGAGCTTCAGGATGTACATGTAGCCGACCGAGATCGGGTCGGGGAACGGCTCGCCGGACCGGCCGTCGAACAGCCGGGCCTTGCCGGAGGGCAGCACGAGCCGGTCGCCGTCGCGGTTCGGGATGGTGGACTCGAAGAGACCGGCCATCTCGTCCTCGCGGGCACCGTCGAACACGGGCGTCGCGACATTGGTACCCGGCGCGACGTCGTCGGCGCCGATGGCCGCGAGCCGCTCCTTCCAGTCCGCGTCGGCGCCCTCGACCTGCCAGCCCTGGGAGGCCAGCCAGCCCAGGTGGATCTCCAGCACCTGACCCGGGTTCATCCGGGAGGGCACGCCCAGCGGGTTGAGGATGATGTCCACGGGGGTGCCGTCCTCCATGAACGGCATGTCCTCCACGGGCAGGATCTTCGAGATGACGCCCTTGTTGCCGTGCCGGCCGGCCAGCTTGTCGCCATCGGTGATCTTGCGCTTCTGCGCCACGTAGACGCGGACCAACTGGTTCACGCCCGGGGGCAGTTCGTCGCCCTCCTCGCGGTCGAAGACGCGCACGCCGATGACCTTGCCGGTCTCGCCGTGCGGCACCTTCAGCGAGGTGTCGCGGACCTCACGGGCCTTCTCGCCGAAGATCGCGCGCAGCAGGCGCTCCTCCGGGGTCAGCTCGGTCTCGCCCTTCGGGGTGACCTTGCCGACCAGGATGTCGCCGGCCTCGACCTCGGCGCCGATGCGGATGATGCCGCGGTCGTCGAGGTCGGCCAGGACCTCCTCGGAGACGTTCGGGATGTCCCGGGTGATCTCCTCGGGGCCCAGCTTGGTGTCGCGGGCGTCGACCTCGTGCTCCTCGATGTGGATCGAGGACAGGACGTCGTCCTGCACCAGGCGCTGGGAGAGGATGATCGCGTCCTCGTAGTTGTAGCCCTCCCACGGCATGAACGCGACCAGCAGGTTCTTCCCGAGGGCCATCTCACCGCGCTGGGTGGAGGGGCCGTCGGCGATGACCTGGCCGGCCACCACGCGCTCGCCCTCCTCGACCAGGACCTTCTGGTTGTAGGAGGTGCCCTGGTTGGACCGGTGGAACTTGGCGAGCCGGTGCGTGACGTGGGTGCCGTCGTCGTTCTGGATGGAGATGTAGTCGGCGGAGACGTCGGTGATGACGCCGTCCTGCTCGGCCTTGATCACATCGCCCGCGTCGACGGCGGAACGGTACTCCATGCCCGTGCCGACCAGCGGCGACTCGGCCTGGATCAGCGGCACGGCCTGCCGCATCATGTTCGAGCCCATCAGGGCGCGGTTGGCGTCGTCGTGCTCCAGGAACGGGATCATGGCGGTCGCGACCGACACCATCTGGCGCGGCGAGACGTCCATGTAGTGGACCTCGGTACCGGACACGTAGTCGATCTCACCGCCGCGGCGGCGGACCAGCACGCGGGCCTCGGCGAAGCGGTAGTCGTCGGTCAGCCTCGCGTTGGCCTGCGCGATGACGTACCGGTCCTCCTCGTCCGCGGTCAGGTAGTGCACCTCGTCGGTGACGACACCCTCGGAGACCTTGCGGTACGGGGTCTCGACGAAGCCGAACGGGTTCACCCGGCCGAAGGCGGCGAGCGAGCCGATCAGGCCGATGTTCGGGCCCTCGGGGGTCTCGATCGGGCACATCCGGCCGTAGTGCGAGGGGTGCACGTCACGAACCTCGAGGCCGGCCCGCTCACGGCTCAGACCGCCCGGGCCCAGCGCGTTGAGGCGGCGCTTGTGGGTGAGCCCGGAGAGCGGGTTCGTCTGGTCCATGAACTGGGAGAGCTGGCTGGTGCCGAAGAACTCCTTGATGGAGGCGACGACCGGCCGGATGTTGATCAGGGTCTGCGGCGTGATCGCCTCGACGTCCTGCGTCGTCATCCGCTCGCGGACCACGCGCTCCATGCGCGCCAGACCGGTGCGGACCTGGTTCTGGATGAGCTCGCCGACGTTGCGCAGGCGGCGGTTGCCGAAGTGGTCGATGTCGTCGGTCTCGATGACGATCGTCCGGTCCCCGGCGACGACCGTCTCGGTCTCCCCGGCGTGCAGCCTGACCAGGTACTTGATGGTCGCGACGATGTCCTCGACGGTGAGCACGCCGGCGTCCAGCGGCTCGTCCCCGCCGAGCTTCTTGTTGATCTTGTAACGGCCGACCTTGGCCAGGTCGTACCGCTTGGGGTTGAAGTACAGGTTCTCCAGGAGGGTCTGCGCGGCCTCGCGGGTCGGCGGCTCGCCCGGGCGGAGCTTGCGGTAGATGTCGAGCAGCGCGTCGTCCTGCCCCTGGGTGTGGTCCTTCTCCAGGGTGGCGCGCATGGACTCGTAGTCGCCGAACTCCTCCAGGATCTGGTCGGAGGTCCAGCCCAGCGCCTTGAGCAGCACGGTCACGGACTGCTTGCGCTTGCGGTCGATGCGCACGCCGACCATGTCGCGCTTGTCGATCTCCATCTCCAGCCAGGCGCCCCGGGAGGGGATGACCTTGGCGGAGAACAGGTCCTTGTCGGAGGTCTTGTCGATGCTGCTGTCGAAGTAGACGCCCGGCGAACGGACCAACTGCGTGACGACGACACGCTCGGTGCCGTTGATCACGAAGGTGCCCTTGTCCGTCATGAGCGGGAAGTCGCCCATGAAGACGGTCTGGGACTTGATCTCGCCGGTCTCGTTGTTGGTGAACTCGGCGGTGACGAAGAGCGGCGCGGCGTACGTGAAGTCGCGCTCCTTGCACTCGTCGATCGAGTTCTTCGGCGGCTCGAAACGGTGGTCGCGGAAGGTCAGCGACATGGACCCCGAGAAGTCCTCGATGGGGGAGATCTCCTCGAAGATCTCCTCAAGACCCGACTTCGTCGGGACGTCCTGTCCACTCTCCAGCGCGGCCTCGACGCGGGCTTTCCAGGCGTCATTCCCGAGAAGCCAGTCGAAGCTCTCGGTCTGCAGCGCAAGGAGATTCGGAACCTCTAGCGGCTCCTTGATCTTCGCAAAAGAGACACGCAGGGGTGCGGTGCTGGTGCCATTATTCGTACTGTTGGTCGAGGCGTTGCGCGAGGCGGCCAAGAGGGGGTCCTTCCGAGGGCTCGGACTCTCTGCGCGCGTGCCGACCCTCCTGGTGACGGGCAGGGAGTAGCCAGGCAGCGCAAAGGGTCAGTGTAGCCACAAGACCCACTGATGTCCAATGTGCTTATCCAGCATCGAGGAGCCACCCTCGGAATGCCTCACGCACTGCCCATCCGTCGCCCTCCGGACCTGCCTCCGACGGCCTCGATCGCCGGGTGCTGATCCACCTGCCGCATCACTTCCCGCCCCGCCGGGGATTCATGCCTCGAATCCCGGACCGATCTGGCGGCGCGAGAGGAGAATCGCGCGCCCAGTGCGGTTCGTCAAGGCCCCAGTTCCCTCGTCACCCGTCCCGGGTGTGGCCCGTGAGCGACCGAAGATCACCATACCCCGCGCTGCGCCGGGGGCAAGGAGCCAGTCGCCACAACGCCCAGGGGCGACCACCCGACTGGGTGATCGCCCCTGGCAGGACTACGCGGAGCGTCCCGAGGTCACTTGACCTCGACGCCGGCGCCGGCGGCCTCAAGGGACTCCTTCGCCTTCTCGGCGGCCTCCTTGTTGACCTTCTCGAGAACCGGCTTCGGCGTGTTGTCGACCAGCTCCTTGGCCTCCTTCAGACCCAGGGAGGTCAGCTCGCGCACGACCTTGATCACCTGGATCTTCTTCTCGCCCGCACCGGTGAGGACGACGTCGAACTCGTCCTTCTCCGGCTCGGCCTCGGCGGCGGCACCCGCGCCACCCGGGGCCGCGGCGACGACGGCGGCCGGGGCGGCGGCCTCGACGTCGAACTTCTCCTCGAACTTCTTCACGAAGTCCGAGAGCTCCAGCAGGGTCATCTCCTCGAACTGCGCGAGCAGCTCGTCCTGGCTCAGCTTCGCCATGATGGCGGTCCTTCCACTTCAGTCGGCAGGTGCCGGTTTGATATATCGGGCGTGGGCGATTGCCTACTCGGCCGGAGCCGGCTCGCCGGCACCGCCCTGCTCCACCTTGCTGCGCAGCGCGTCCGCGGTGCGGACGAACTTCGTGAGCGGGGCCTGGAAGGTCGCCGCGGCCTTCGCCATGGACGCCTTCATGCCGCCGGCCAGCTTGGCGAGCAGCACCTCGCGGGGCTCAAGGTCCGCGAGCTTGGTGATCTCCTCGGCGCTCAGCGTCTTGCCGTCGAGAACGCCGCCCTTGATGACGAGCGCGGGGTTCTCCTTGGCGAAGTCGCGCAGACCCTTGGCCGCCTCGACCGGGTCACCGGTCACGAAGGCGACGGCCGTCGAGCCCTTGAAGAACTCGTCGAGCCCGGTGACCCCGGCCTCGTTGGCCGCGATCTTGGTCAGCGTGTTCTTCGCCACGCGGTACTGGGCGTTCTCACCGAGAGAACGGCGGAGCTGCTTGAGCTGCGCCACGGTGAGCCCGGTGTACGCGGTGACGACGGCCGCGTTGGAGTTCTGGAAGTTCTCCTTGATCTCCGCGACAGCCGCACCCTTGTCGGTACTCGCCATAACCTCGGCCCTCCTTCCGGGTCATTCGGGACCGCACGGAAGGGACCGGACAAAAACGAAACGCCCTGGCGCAGGCGCACAGGGCGGACGAAAAAACTCGTCTCTCCACGGTCACCTGCGCAGGCCGTCCGCGTGAGCGGATCCTTCGGCCGCCCGGAACCCCCTGAGGGATCTCCGGGACAACAACCAGCGGTCTTTGGCTACCCTGAGAGGCTACGTGAACGGGCGGGCGCGAGGCAAATCAGCCCAGATCCATCCCCGATTCCAGCTCGCCCATCAGGTCCATGAAGTCCAGCACCGAGCCGGCCGGCGGGGCCTCGACCGTGACGTCCGCGCCGAAGTCGCTGTACCGGACCTCGTACTCCACCGGCCCCGAGTCGGTGTCGTAGGACTGGTTGATGCGCACCGGAAGGTCGTTCTCGTCGACCCAGACGTCCAAGTGGTAGCTCTCGATGCCCTGTTCGCCCATGGCGTCGGCGAGCCGCCGGCGCTCCTCCTCGGTGAGGAGACCCGCGCCGCCGCCGTTCTCCAGGGCGTCCTCGGTGGAGATCGTGCCCCGGTAGTGGCTGACCTCGACGCCGTCCAGGGTCTCCTCGCCCACCAGCTCGATCTCGGGCGACTCCAGCAGCAGCGCGAGCTGCTGGGCCGGGTCCTGGTTGGCCGAGTCGAGGCCGAAGGACATGGCGTCCGCGACCGCCTCGTCGCCCGTCTCCTGGGCGAGGGCCATCAGGTCCATCGCCATCCAGTTGCGGCCCTCGAACTCGGCCGCGAAGTCCTCGCCCATGTCCATGTACATCACGTCGTCCACCCAGCGGACGGACACCTCGGCGGGCATGCCCGGCGCGGCGGCAAGTCCGTCCCCGGACATCGTGAGGTCCATGGCCAGCTCGGGCTCCCACGACATGGAGCCCGTCATCTCCAGGTCGCCGCCGGCCGACTGCGGCGAGCTCATCACGGCCTCGAAGTTGGCGGAGGTGACCTCCTGGGTGGTCTCCGCCGCGGCGGCCACCGCCTCGAAGGCGTCGCCGCCGGGCGCGGTGTCCCCGCCCCTGCTGTCAAACGGGCTGCCGGACTCGGAGCCGCCGCACGCGGCCGTGCCCGCCAGCAGCACTGCGGTCGCGGCGCCCAGCGCGACCCTGCCTGGTGAACGCATGGTGTCCCCGGTTCTTCCGTGGTGTCCCGACTTGCCGGTTCTCCCCCAAGCCTCACGCTAACTCAGCGGCGGGACGACGAAAATGCCCGTCCCCGCTCTGTGACAGAACGGGGACGGGCGGGCACGAGCGGTCAGACGGCCGTTTCCTCCGCGAGCAGGTCACGGGTGCGGTTGGTGTCCACCGGCACACCCGGGCCCATCGTGGTGGTGATGGTCGCCTTCTTCAGGTAACGCCCCTTGGCCGCGGACGGCTTGAGCCGGAGGATCTCCTCCAGCGCGGCGGCGTAGTTCTCCACGAGCTGCGCCTCGGCGAAGGAGACCTTGCCGATGACGAAGTGCAGGTTCGCGTGCTTGTCCACGCGGAACTCGATCTTGCCGCCCTTGATGTCGGTGACGGCCTTGGCCACGTCAGGGGTGACGGTGCCGGTCTTCGGGTTCGGCATCAGGCCGCGGGGGCCCAGCACCCGGCCGAGGCGGCCGACCTTGCCCATCAGGTCCGGCGTCGCCACGACGGCGTCGAAGTCCAGACGGCCGCCGGCGACCTCCTCGATCAGCTCGTCGGAGCCGACGATGTCGGCCCCCGCGGCTTCCGCGGCCGCGGCACGCTCACCGGTCGCGAAGACCAGGACCCGGGCGGTCTTGCCGGTGCCGTGCGGCAGGTTGACGGTGCCGCGGACCATCTGGTCGGCCTTGCGCGGGTCGACGCCCAGGCGCATGGCGACCTCGACGGTCGCGTCGAACTTGGCCGGGGAGGTGTCCTTGGCGAGACGGACGGCCTCCAGCGGCGCGTAGACGCGGGTCCTGTCGACCTTCGCCTCCGCGCTGCGGAAATTCTTGCTGCGCTTCACTACTGCTCCTGCAAGCTCTTCGCTTCTCAAAACGGGCATGGAGTCGTGGTCCGGGCCAGCGCCTGGCCCTGCCACGGAGTTCCGGAACGGCGCGAGGTCAGCCCTCGACGGTCACGCCCATGGAACGGGCGGTGCCGGCGATGATCTTCTCGGCGGCGTCCAGGTCGTTGGCGTTGAGGTCGGGCATCTTGGTGGTGGCGATCTCCCGGACCTGGGCGCGCGTGATCTTGGCGACCTTGGTCTTGTGGGGCTCGCCGGAGCCCTTCTCCACGCCCGCGGCCTTGAGGATCATCTTGGCGGCCGGCGGCGTCTTGGTGATGAAGGTGAAGGAACGGTCCTCGTAGACCGTGATCTCCACCGGGATGACCCACCCGCGCTGCGACTCGGTCGCGGCGTTGTAGGCCTTGCAGAACTCCATGATGTTGACACCGTGCTGGCCCAGCGCCGGACCGACAGGCGGGGCGGGGTTGGCCGCGCCAGCCTGGATCTGGAGCTTGATCAGCCCTGTGACTTTCTTCCTAGGCGGCATGCGCTCGCCCTCCGGGTCCTTCGTCGTGGATTTCGATCCTGCCCCCGGGCGGCCTGATGGACGTCATCGGCGTCATCGGCACGGAGGCATACCGCACCACGGTAACGGGTCACGTCATCCGGCCAAAATCCGCCCGGTCGGTCAGGAGTCCCCGAGACCCGCGACGATGAAGTCGAGCCCGGCGTGGAACTCCGCCTCCGGGCTGCTCCCGGCCGCCGCCTCGGCGATCTCGATGAGCCGGGGGAAGCGCTCCTGCGGCAGCGCGCGCACCCGCTCGATGATGGCGCCGGCGTCCTCGTCCGGCGCGATCGACAGCGGGCCGGCCAGCTCCGCCTGGGCGAACCCCATCACGAAACCGGTCACGGCCCGGAAGGCGACCAGCAGTTGGGCCCCCGAGCGCCCGCCGCGGGCCAGCGTGCCGAGCAGCTGCTCGGCGCCCGCGAGCGAGGACGGGTCCACGCTGCGCCGGGTGAGGATCAGCGGGATCACGTCCGGGTGGGCCCGGACCGCGCGCCAGTGCGCCTCGGCGACGGCCCGCACATCGGCCCGCCAGTCCGCCGAGGGAACGCCGGGGACCTGCCGGACGCCGCTCAGCACGGCGTCGACGAGCAGCGCCTCCAGCCCCTCGCGCCCGTCGACGTAGTTGTAGATCGTCATGGCGCCGGTGCCGAGGGCGGTGGCGACATTGCGCATGGTCAGGGCGGACAGGCCCTGTTCGTCGACGAGTGCCAGCGCGGCGGCCCCCACCTGTTCCCGACTGAATTTGCGTGGCGCCGGCATGACTTCCTCTCCTTGACCTACGTACATCGTACGTGTTCGACTGGGCGGCCCCGTTTACGTACGTGGTACGCGAACGCGTGCCCGTTCCCCCTGTCCAGGAGGAATCCATGGCCCCTGCCCAGCCGTTCACGCCCCCGGTCCAACGGACCGGCCGGCCCCCGGACCCGGCTCCGCCGCCCCGCGGGCGGCTGCTGGCCGTCGTCCTGACCGTGCAGTTCATGGTCGCGCTCGACGTCTCGGTGGTGAACGTCGCGCTGCCGGACATCCGCGCGGACCTCGGCTTCACGGGCGACAACCTGACCTGGGTGATCAACGCCTACGCGCTCGCGTTCGGCGGGCTGATGATGCTCGGCGGGCGGCTCGGCGACCTGGCCGGGCGCCGCCGCACGCTGCTGGCCGGGCTGGTGGTGTTCGGCCTGGCCAGCCTGGCCGGCGGCCTGACGCAGTCCCCGGGCTGGCTGATCACCGCCCGCGCCGTGCAGGGCGCGGGGGCGGCGGCGCTGGCGCCCGTCGCGCTGGCGCTGCTCACCACCGGATTCCCGCGCGGGCCCGCGCTCTCGCGCGCGCTCGGCCTGTGGGGTGCGACGGCGGCGGTGGGCGGCGCGGTAGGCGTGCTGGCGGGCGGCCTGCTGACCGAGGCGTTCGGCTGGCGCGCGGTCATGCTGGTCAACGTGCCGATCGTCGCCTTCGCGCTGGGCGCGGGCCTGCGGCTGGCCTCCGAGCCCCGGGCGGGGGGCGCCGCCCGGCGGCCGGACCTCGCCGGGGCGCTGTTCGTGACGGCCGGGGCGGCGGCGCTGGTGCTCGGCGTGGTCCGCACCGGCGAGGTCGGCTGGGCGTCGCCGGCCACCGCGCTGACGCTGGCCGCCGCGGCCGTGCTGCTGGCGGCCTTCGTGGCCGTCGAACTGCGCGTCCGGGAGCCGCTGTTGCGCATGCGGCTGCTGGCCGTGCGGCCGGTCCTGGGCGCCAACCTGTTCATGATGCTGCTGTTCTCCGGCCAGTTCGCCGCGTTCTTCTTCACCTCGCTCTACCTGCACCGGGTGCTCGGTTACGGGCCGACCGCGGCCGGGGTGGCGTTCCTGCCGTTCTGCGTGGGCATCGTGCTCGGTTCGGCCATCGCCACCAGGGCCGTCGCCCCGCTCGGACTGCGGCTGCCGCTGGTGCTCGGTGGGCTGGTCGGCGCCGCCGGATTCGCCTGGTTCGGCCTGGCCTTCGCGGCGAACGGCGGCTTCTGGACGGCGATCCCGGGCCCGTCGCTGGTGGCCGCCACCGGCATCGGGATGTGCGTCGTGCCGCTGGGCACGGCCGCGACATCCGGCGTCGAGCCGGGCGAGGCCGGCATGGCCTCCGGGCTGATCAACACCTCGCGCCAGGTGGGCGGCTCGATCGGGCTGGCCGTGCTGGACACCCTCGCCGCCACCGTGATGGGCGGCCACGGCGGCGCCTCGACCGCCGCCGCGGCCGACGGCTACGGCGCGGCCCTCGGCGCGGCCGGGGCGCTGCTGGCCGTCGCGGCGGCGGTGGCCCTCGCCCTCATCCCCGGCCGGCGCCCCGCGTCCTGACCGGCCCCGGGCCGCACGACAAAGCCCCCACCGGCGGTGAACCGCCGATGGGGGCCTGCCCGCGTCGCGCGAGCGGTCAGTTCTTCTGGATCTGGTCGAAGCTCAGCTCGACCGGGGTCTCCCGGCCGAAGATCTCCACCAGGCCCTTGACCTTCTTCGAGTCGGGGTTGATCTCGTTGATCGTCGCCTGGAGCGTCGCGAACGGGCCGTCGGTGACCGTGACCGAGTCGCCCACCTCGAAGTCCAGCACCTGGACCTCGACCTTGCGCCCGGCCGGGGCGCCGCCCTCGGCCGCAGCCTCCGCGGCGGCCTTCTGCTCGGCCTCGGGGGCGAGCATCTTGACGATCTCGTCCAGCGTCAGCGGGTACGGGTCATAGGCGTTCCCGACGAAGCCCGTCACGCCCGGGGTGTTCCGCACGACGCCCCAGGACTCGTTCGTCAGGTCCATCCGCACCAGCACATAACTGGGGAGCTTGTTCTGCTTGATGGTCCGTCGGTCGCCGTTCTTGATCTGGACGACCTCTTCCTGGGGCACCTCGACCTGGAAGATGTAGTCCTCGACGTTCAGCGAGACGGCCCGCTGCTCCAGATTCGTCTTGACGCGGTTCTCATAACCGGCATACGTGTGCACGACGTACCACTCGCCAGGCAGAACCCGCAGCTCCTCGCGGAGCTGGGCGACGGGGTCGACCGGCTCCGGCTGCTCCGGCTCCGCCGCGGCGGCTTCGTCCTGCTCGACGGCGTCGGCCGACTCGGCCTCGGCTGCCTCGCGCGCGGTGTCCTCGCCCTCGGCGTCGGGCGCGGCGTCATACGGATTCGGGTCGGACACGGTAGCTGCTTCTTCCTGACTGCTGGACGAGGGGTGCGACATCAGCCGAAGACGTACTCGACGGTGCGGCTGAACCCCCAGTCAAGCACGGTCAGGAGACAGATGACGACGATGACGAAGACGATCACCGCGGTGGTGTAGGTGGTCAACTGGCGCCGCGAGGGCCAGACAACCTTCCGCAGCTCGGCGATCACCTGCCGGTAGAAACGCGCGAGCCGACCCAGCGGGCCCTTCTTTGCGCGCCTGCCGCCCCGGCGGCCGGTGCTGCCCTCGCCCCGGGGCTCTCGGGGCTCTGGCGTCTCCACGGAGTCCGTGATCCCAGCCACTCGTCCTCACCTGATCCCGGTCATGGTCATAAGCCGCCCGGCCACCCGGACGGCTGTTCACTTTGTGTAGCAGGGCCGGAGGGACTTGAACCCCCAACCGCTGGTTTTGGAGACCAGTGCTCTACCAATTGAGCTACGACCCTTTGCCGCGTGGTGCCCGACAACGTACCGCATCGGAGGCGCCACAGGTGAGGAGTGTACGTGCTGAATCGCCAGTCGTCGAACGGTTGGTGGTCCGCCGGGGGCGGTCGAGGGGCGGTCGAGGGCCTCGCGCGCGCCCGCGACCGCCCCCTAACCCGGGTGCCGCGCCCCGGGGCCGTCTGCGACGATGCCCCTATGACTGCCGCATCCTCCTCCCCAGCAGAGCGCCGGGTCTCCGCCCGGATCGGCGCGATCTCCGAGTCCGCGACCCTGGCGGTGGACGCCAAGGCCAAGGCGCTCAAGGCCGCCGGGCGCCCGGTGATCGGCTTCGGCGCCGGTGAGCCGGACTTCCCCACCCCCGACTACATCGTCGAGGCGGCGGTGGCCGCGTGCCGCACCCCCAAGTTCCACCGCTACACCCCGCCCGGCGGGCTCCCGGAGCTCAAGGAGGCGCTCGTCGCCAAGACGGTGCGCGACTCCGGGTACCACGTCCAGCCCTCGCAGGTGCTGGTGACCAACGGCGGAAAGCAGGCGATCTACGAGGCGTTCGCCGCGCTGCTCGACCCGGGCGACGAGGTGATCGTGCCCGCGCCGTACTGGACCACCTACCCGGAGTCGATCCGGCTGGCCGGCGGCGTCCCGGTCGACGTGGTCGCCGACGAGACGACCGGCTACCGCGTCTCCGTCGAGCAGTTGGAGGCGGCCCGCACCGAGCGCACCAAGGTGCTGCTCTTCGTCTCCCCGTCGAACCCGACCGGCGCGGTCTACACCCGCGAGCAGACCGAGGAGATCGGCCGCTGGGCCGCCGAGCATGGGCTGTGGGTGCTCACCGACGAGATCTACGAGCACCTGGTCTACGGCGGGGCGACCGCGTCGTCGCTGCCCGTGGTGGTGCCGGAGCTGGCCGACCGGTGCGTCGTGGTGAACGGTGTGGCCAAGACGTACGCGATGACCGGCTGGCGGGTGGGCTGGCTGATCGGCCCGCAGGACGTGGTCAAGGCCGCCACCAACCTTCAGTCGCACGCCACTTCCAACGTGAGCAACGTGGCGCAGGCCGCCGCCCTCACCGCGGTCTCGGGCGATCTGGCCGCCGTCGCGGAGATGCGGGAGGCGTTCGACCGGCGGCGCCGGACGATCGTCCGGATGCTGAACGAGATCGAGGGCGTCACCTGCCCCGAGCCGGAGGGCGCGTTCTACGCCTACCCGTCGGTCAAGGCGCTGCTGGGCAAGGAGATCCGCGGCCGGCGGCCGGCGACCTCCCTGGAGCTGGCCGGGGTGCTGCTGGAGGAGGCGGAGGTCGCGGTCGTCCCGGGCGAGGCGTTCGGCACGCCGGGCTATCTGCGGCTGTCCTACGCGCTGGGCGACGACGACCTGGTCGAGGGCGTCTCGCGGTTGCAGAAGCTGCTGGCCGAGGCCACGGACTGAGGCTCGTGAGAGTCGCACAAGCGGGCAGCCGGTCTCGACCGGCTGCCCGCTTGTGCGTTCAGGTAAGCACTCGTTCGGTGAACTCGGCTTCCTGGGCCAAGACCCCTTGCGGCAAGATCTTGGAGTGACTCCTCCCCCTGATTCGGGGGCTTCTCGCTCGGCCGTCGGCGACCTCGCGACGGACAAGCCCTGCCCGGCGCCCCAGGGACACGCACAGGAGTCTACTGGTAACGGAGAGCCCATGAAAACCACTCGTGACGTCCGCTCGCTGCCGAAGGCCCATCTGCATCTGCACTTCACCGGCTCGATGCGCCCCGGCACCCTGATGGAGCTCGCCGACAAGTACGGCGTCCATCTGCCGGAGGCGCTCGGCAGCGGCCGGCCGCCGCGGCTGCGGGCCACGGACGAGCGGGGCTGGTTCCGTTTCCAGCGCCTGTACGACATCGCGCGGTCCTGTCTGCGGGCGCCGGAGGACATCCAGCGCCTGGTGCGGGAGGCGGCCGAGGAGGACGTGGCCGACGGCTCGCGCTGGCTGGAGATCCAGGTGGACCCGACGTCGTACGCGCCGCGGCTGGGCGGGCTGATCCCGGCGCTGGAGATCATCCTGGACGCCGTGGAGACCACGGCCCGGGACACCGGGCTGGGCATCCGGGTGCTCGTCGCGGCGAACCGGATCCGGCATCCGCTGGACGCCCGGACGCTGGCCCGGCTCGCCGTCCGCTACCGCGACCGGGGCGTCGTCGGCTTCGGCCTGTCCAACGACGAACGCCGCGGTTTCGCCCGGGACTTCGACCGGGCGTTCGCGATCGCCCGGGACGGCGGGCTGCTGGCCGCGCCGCACGGCGGGGAGCTGTCCGGGCCGGCCAGCGTGCGGGACTGCCTGGACGACCTGCGCGCGGCCCGGATCGGGCACGGCGTGCGGGCCGCGGAGGATCCCCGGCTGCTGGAGCGGCTGGCGGAGGCGCGGGTGACGTGCGAGGTGTGTCCCGCGTCGAACGTGGCGCTCGGCGTCTACGAGAAGCTGGCGGACGTGCCGTTGCGCACGCTGTGGCGCGCCGGGGTGCCGATGGCGCTGGGGGCGGACGACCCGCTGCTGTTCGGCTCGCGGCTCGCGGCGCAGTACGAGATCGCGCGGGAGCACCACGGCTTCGACGACACGGAGTTGGCGGAGCTGGCCCGGCAGTCGGTGCGGGGGTCGGCGGCGCCGGACGACGTGCGGGACAAGATCCTGCTGGAGATCGACGAGTGGCTGGCGGTGTAGGCCGGTAAATCGTTCAGAGGCTGACGTCGACGGTGACCGGCTCGTTGACCAGGGTCACGCCGAACGCGTCGCGCACGCCGTCGCGCACCTCGCGGGCGAGGGCCAGCAGGTCGGCGGTGGTGGCGCCGCCGCGGTTGGTCAGGGCCAGGGTGTGCTTGCCGGAGATGCGGGCCGGGCCGGTGCCATAGCCCTTGGCGAAGCCGGCGCGGTCGATGAGCCAGGCGGCGGACGTCTTGGTGCGGCCCTCGCCGGCGGGGTAGGCGGGCGGGGTGACGTCGGGGCCCAGGCGGTGGGCGACGCGGTCCCGGAAGTCGGCGAACTCGGCCTGTTCCAGCACGGGGTTGGTGAAGAACGAGCCGGCCGACCACGTGTCGTGGTCCTCGGGGTCGAGCACCATGCCCTTGCCGGTGCGCAGCTTGAGCACGGCGTCGCGCGCGGTGGCGGCGGGCACCCGCTCGCCGGGCTCGACGCCGAGCAGGCGGGCGGCCTCGGCGTACTGGATGGGGGCGGAGAGCCCGCCCGCGTCCTCCAGCTCGAACCGGACGCGGAGTACCACGAAACGCCCGGGGTCGGCCTTGAAGCGGCTGTGCCGGTAGGCGAATCCGCAGTCGTCGGCCGGGATGGCGCAAACGGCGCGCTCGGCGCGGTCGTAGGCGATGACCTCGGTGAGGACGGCGGCGACCTCCTGGCCGTACGCGCCCACGTTCTGAATGGGGGTGGCGCCGGCCGAGCCGGGGATCCCGGCCAGGCATTCGAGGCCGGCGAGCCCGGCCTCGACGGTGCGGGCGACGGCGGCCGACCAGTTCTCCCCGGCGGCGAGCGTGAGCCGGGTGCCGTCGAGGTCGAATCCGGTGGTGGCCACGCGCAGCGCCGTGCCGCGGAATCCGGCGTCGGCGATCACCAGGTTGCTGCCGCCGCCGATGATCAGCAGCGGGGTGCCGGCGGCGTCCGCCTCGACGACCGCCGCGACCACCTCGTCGTCGGTGACGGCGGTGACGAGCCGGTCCGCGGGCCCGCCGAGCCGCAGGGTGGTCAACGGGGCGAGCGGGGCGTTACGCGTCTCGTGCACGTCGTTCAGCATACGGCGCGGCCGTCGGGCGGGTCGCGCCCGACGGCCGCGCGGGCCGGACAGGGTCTAGGAGTCGGCGGTCACCGGGGTGCGGGCGCGCGGGGGCGCGGACGCGGCCGTCGCGGCGGGGGCGGCGGCGGCCCGGCGGCGGCCGGGGGCGATGAGCACGACGGCCGTCGCGGCGAGCAGGGCGATCACGCCGACCCACAGCGCCGGGACGAGGCCGTCGGTGAAGCGCTCGGGCGTCTCATAGCCGCCCTGGGTGGCGAAGATGGAGGCCAGGAGCGCGACGCCGAGGGCGCCGCCAACCTCGCGCAGCGCGTTGTTCACGCCGGAGGCGATGCCCTGTTCCGCGGCCGGCACGGCGCCCATCACCATGGCCCCGGTCGGCGCGAAGAACATGGCCATGCCGATGCCGCACAGCACGAACGCCGGCACCTGGCTGGCGTAGCTCACGTCCGGCTCGGCCAGCAGCGCGAACCAGCCCAGGCCCACGGCCATCAGCGTCAGCCCCGAGGCGACGATGGACCGGCCGCCGATCCGGTCGGTCAGGGCGCCCGCGATCGGCGCGACGACCATGGGCATGGCGGTCCACGGCAGCATCCGCAGCCCGGCCTCCTGCGGCGAGTAGCCCTGGATCAACTGGAGGAACTGGGTGAGCAGGAAGATCGAGCCGAACATCCCGAGGTACATCAGCAGGCTGGCCGCGTTGACGGCGGAGAACGTCCGGGAGCGGAAGAAGCGCATCGGCAGCATGGGGTTGGGGGTGCGCATCTCGAACAGGACGAACGCGATCAGCAGGGCGCCGCCCACGATGAACCCCGTCAGGACCGGGCCGGAGGCCCAGCCGTGCTCGTGGCCGCGGACGATCGACAGGACGACGCCGAACAGGCCGCCGCTGGCCAGGACGGTGCCGACGAGGTCCAGCCGGTCGTTGGGGCCCCGGCTCTCGGTGAGGCGGAAGAGGACCAGGGGCAGCACGGCCAGGCCGATGGGGATGTTCAGCCAGAAGATCCACTGCCAGGACATGTGTTCCGTGATGGCGCCGCCGATGAGCGGGCCGCTGGCGATGGCGAGTCCGTTGACCGCGCCCCAGATGCCGAACGCGGTGCCGCGCCGCTCGGGCGGCACGACGGCGGAGATCAAGGTGAGGCTGAGCGGCAGCAGAATGGCAGCGCCCGCGCCCTGGGCCGCGCGGGCGGCGATCAGCACCTCGGTGGACCCGGCCAGCGCGGCGGCGGCGGAGGCGACGGTGAACAGGGCCACGCCCGCGGCGAAGACCCGGCGGCGGCCGAACCGGTCGCCGAGCGCGGCGCCGAGGAGCAGCAGGCAGGCGAACGGCAGGGTGTAGCCGTTGACGATCCACTCCAGGTCGGAGAGGTCGCCGCCGAGGTCGTCGCGTATGACGGGCAGCGCGGTGGTGACGACGAGGTTGTCCAGGGCGGCCATGAACGTGGCGGCGCCGGTGACGATCAGGGTCCAGACGACGAGGCCGCGGTGGGCCGTTCCGTTCGGTGGTGCTTTCTCCTGCATGACCCCTCCCGGGGAAAGACGGTGAACGAGCATCCAGCTAGTGATCGATCAATAACTTTCCGGGACAGGCGTATGCCCCGACAGGCCTGGAAGGGACCCCCTCGGCCCTTCTCAGCCCTCCTCAAAGATGTCGCAGGCCGCCCAGACCCGGTGGCCCTCGGTGAACCCCATGGTCAGCAGGACGTTGATGAGCATGCCGGTGCCGAAGAAGTCACCGACCTCCTCGTCGTCCGCGCCGAGCAACGGCCGTACGGCGTCCCACAGTTCGAGCCAGGCCCGGCGGATCACATCGCCGAACTCCGTGTCCCCGGACGCCGCGGCGTGCTGCACCGCGACATACATCTGCATCTGGAAGAGCAGCTTGTCGCGGTCGGCGATCAGCTCGACATAGGCGCGGCTCATCGCCATCCGCGCCTCCTCGGGGTCGTCGAGGCCCCGGGCCGCCCGCTCGAAGGCCAGACGGATCTCGTCGGTGCCGCGGCGGGCCGCCGCCAGGAAGATCTCCCGCTTGTCACTGAACAGGCGGAAGAGGTAGGGCTGCGAGACCCCCACCCGGCGGGCGATGGCGGCCGTCGAGGTGCCCGCGTATCCCCCGCGTGCGAACTCGGTGATGGCCGCGCGAACGACGCTCTCGCGCCGCTCGTCGGCGGACATCCGGCTGCTCTCCTTGGCCATGGGCAGAAAGTTAGTGGTCAATCACTAACTAGTCAACCCTCTTCATCGGGCGAGCAAGCTCGTTGGGTCAATCCTCACCGTCAGGCGAGCCGGACCACCGCGCGCGCCATGCCGAGCACCTTCTCGCCGGCGCTGTGCGCGGTCAGGTCCACCCGCACCGTGCGGGCCTCGTCGTCCAGCTTGGCGGCCACCTTCGCGGTGACCTCGATCAGCGCCCCGGTCTCGTCGTTCGGCACCACCACGGGCTTGGTGAAGCGCACTCCGTACTCCACGACGGCCGCCGGGTCCCCGACCCAGTCGGTCACCACGCGGGCCGCCTCCGCCATGGTGAACATGCCGTGCGCGATGACGTCCGGCAGGCCCACCTCCCGGGCGAACTTCTCGTTCCAGTGGATCGGGTTGAAATCTCCCGAAGCGCCCGCGTACCGCACCAGCGTGTCGCGGGTGACCGGGAACGAGGCGCCCGGCAGCTCGGTGCCGGCCTCGACGTCCGCGTAAGCGATCCAGGCGGTCAACGCCCCTCCTCCTCGTCATCCTTCTTGCGGGCCACCAGCTTGGTGAACGCGGTCACCACGTGCTCGCCCATCGCGTCGTGCACCTCGCCGCGGACGTCCAGCACCTCGTTCCCGGCCATGGACCGCACCGACTCGACCGTCGAGGTGACCGAGAGCCGGTCCCCCGCGCACACCGGGCGGGTGTAGACGAACCGCTGGGCGCCGTGCACCACCCGGTCGTAGTCCAGCCCCAGTTCGGGGTCGCGGAGCACCACGCCGGCGGCGGCAAAAACGATGGCGAACACGAACGTGGGCGGCGCGATCACATCAAGGTGACCCAGCTCCTTGGCCACGTCCGGCTCGGTGTAGGCCGGGTTGGCGTCCCCGATGGCCCGCGCGAACTCGCGGATCTTCTCCCGGCCCACTTCATACGGCTCGGTGGGCGGATAGGTCCGTCCGGCGAAGGACTGGTCGAGGGCCATCGGCGGGTTTTCCTCCGTCTGATGCGAGGAGGCCGTCCCCGGACCCGGGGACGGCCTCACACGGCAAAACTACGTTCGGGGTGCGCGCTCAGCGGGTCTCGCGGTGCGCGGTGTGCGCGTTGCAGCGCGGGCAGTGCTTCTTCATCTCCAGGCGGTCCGGGTCGTTGCGCCGGTTCTTCCGGGTGATGTAGTTCCGCTCCTTGCACTCCACGCAGGCCAGCGTGATCTTCGGGCGGACGTCGGTGGCAGCCACGTGAGTGCTCCTTGACGGATGGACGGGTTTAACACAGAGAGAGTAGCCGATCGGAGGACCGACCCCGCAATCGGCTACTGTGCGTAGCGGCGACCGGACTTGAACCGGTGACACAACGATTATGAGCCGTTTGCTCTACCGACTGAGCTACGCCGCCATGAGACGAGAGACGACTCCCACACCGGGTGGGAGGTCTCACACCTCAGAGCCCCAAAACGGAATCGAACCGTTGACCTTCTCCTTACCATGGAGACGCTCTGCCGACTGAGCTATTGGGGCGAGCGCTCAAGAGATTACACGCTCAGGGCCGCAAGGCGAAATCAGAAAAGTGCGGAGCCAACCGCCCAGGCCGCCCCGAGGGCGGCTCCGCCGGTACGACTATTCCGTCGTTCCCGGTCACGGCCCCGCGCGCACCGTAATCTCGCTTCCGATGCCAGAGCGCCTCGTACTCAGCGGACCGCGGCTCGCCGACGGGCGGCGCGTCGATGTGCGGCTGAGCGCCGGCCGCATCGAGGCCGTCGGCACCCCCGGCAGCCTCTCCGGACCGGCCTCCGACGCCGGTACCCGCGTCGATCTGTCCGGCTACCTGCTGCTCCCCGCCCCCGCCGAGCCGCACGCCCACCACGACACGGCCCTCACCGGCGCCGCGCCGGGGCCGCCGCCGGACGGGCCCGAGGAGCTGCGGCGGCGCATCACCGAGGCGGCCCTGATCCAACTCGGCCACGGCGCCACCGCCCAGCGCAGCCATGTCCGGGTCGGGGACGCGGGCGGGCTGGCCGCCCTGGAGGCGGCGCTCGCCACCTCGCGCGCGCTGCGCGGGCTGGCCGACCTCACCACCGTCGCCGTCGCGGGGCAGCTCACCGGGCTCGCCGGCGCGGACAACCGGGCGTGGCTGCGGGACGCCGCCAAGATGGGCACGGGCGCGCTGGGCGGCTGCCCGGACCTGGACCCGGACCCAGCCGACTATCTCGACACGGTGCTGCGGCTGGCCGACGAGCACGGGCGACCGCTGGACCTGCACACCGAGGGCGACGACCCGGCGAAGCTGACGCGGCTCGCGTCCGCCGCCGGTGCCTGCCGTTTCGGGGTGGCCATCGGCCCGTGCACCGGGCTGTCCCGGCTGCCGGCGCCGGTCGCCACGCGGGTGGCGGACCGGCTCGCCGCGGCGGGGGTCACCGTTGTCTGCCTGCCGCAGGGCGGCTGCGGGCTGGCCCCGGCGCGGCCGTGGGAGCCGGCCGGCACGCCGGTGCGGCTGCTGGCCGCGGCGGGGGTGCGGGTGGCGGCGGGCGGCGGGGCGCTGCGGGACGCGGCCAACCCGGTGGGCCGCGGCGATCCGCTGGAGGCGGCGTTCCTGCTGGCGTCGCGCGACGGGTGCGGGGCGCTGGACGCCTATGGCGCGGTCAGCGGCCGGGCCAGGGCGGCGCTGGGGCTGCCCGAGGTGCGGGTCGAGGCGGGCTTCCCCGCCGAACTGCTGGCCGTGCGCGGGGAGTCGGTGGCCGGCGCGCTGTCCCAGGCGTACAGCCGGCTGGTGATCCACCGCGGCCGGATCGTGGCGCGCACCAGCGCGGTACGGGAGTTCTGCGGCTCGCCGGCGGACGGCGGCTTGGAGCTGCCCCGGCAGGCGACGGGCTGACGTTCCCTCGCCCGCCGCCGGGGAGGCGTACGGTCGGGACATGCGCGCAGTCATCGCTGGGGGACACGGCAAGATCGCCCGGCGCCTGGAGAAGCTGCTGTCCGGGCGCGGGGACCAGGTGGCCGGGCTGATCCGGAATCCGGGCCAGGCGGGGGCGTTGCTCGCCGCCGGCGCCGAACCGGTCGTCTGCGACCTGGAGTCGGCACACGTCGAGGAGGTGGCCCGGCATCTGGCGGGGGCCGACGCGGCCGTCTTCGCGGCGGGCGCGGGGCCGGGCAGCGGCGCGGCCCGCAAGGAGACGGTGGACCACCGGGCGGCGACGCTGTTCGCGGACGCGGCCCAGCGGGTCGGGGTGCGGCGGTTCCTCGTCGTCTCGGCCATCGGGGCGGACGAGGAGCCGCCGCCGGGGACGGATCCGGTCTTCGCCGCCTATCTGCGGGCCAAGGCCGCCGCGGACGCGGACATCCGGGCGCGCACCGGGCTGTTCTGGACGATCCTGCGGCCCGGCCGGCTCACCGACGACCCCGGAACGGGCCTGGTGCGGCTCGCTCCGACCACGCCGCGCGGCGAGGTGACGCGGGATGATGTGGCGGCCGTGCTGATGGCGTTGCTGGACCAGCCGGGCACCTCTGGTCTGACGCTGGATCTGATCGGCGGCGAAACCCCCATCCCCCAGGCGGTGTCCGAGCTCGTGGGCTGATGTTCGCCTTGTCGTGAACGCCTTTGTCCCCCTATCGTCCAGGAGGTCGGATGTCTCCGGCCGCCCCGATCAGGTGGATCGCCCGCAAGCCAAGGAGCCAGTGAAGCGATGACGTCCCCGATCCCGGTCATGCGTGTGCTCTTCGTGACGGCGGCCCTGGGGGCGCTGGCCACCGCGGCCGTCGCCCTGGCCGATCCGGGTCCGGGTGGTGATGGGCAACGGCCCAGCGCGCGCCCCGGGAAGTGCGACTCCTCCGTGCCGTTCACCTCCGGCGAGGACGGTTACGACACCTTCCGGATCCCGGCCGTGCTCACCACGACCGAGGGCACCGTGCTGGCCTTCGCCGAGGGGCGGGTCGGCGGCGCGGGCGACGCGGGCAACATCGATGTGGTGGTGCGGCGTTCGCTGGACGGCGGCTGCACCTGGGAGCCGCTGACCGTGGTCGCGGCGGGCGAGGGCGACACCCGGGGGAATCCGACGCCCGTCATCGACCCGGCCACCGGCGACATCGTGCTGGTCACCTGCTTCAACGGCGGCGAGGCCAGCGAGGCGGAGATCATGCGCGGCGAGGTGCCGCCCGAGGAGAGCCGCCGCGTCTTCGTGCAGACGAGCCAGGACGACGGCCGCTCGTTCTCCCCGCCCCGGGACATCACCGCCGAGGCCAAGCTGCCGGACTGGCGCTGGTACGCCACGGGCCCGGGCCACGCGATCGCCCTCACGCACGGGGAGCACGCGGGCCGGCTGCTGATTCCGGCCAACCACTCCACCGCGCCGCCGGCCGGCTCGCCGGACACCGGCCAGGAGGCCAAGTACTACGGGGCGCACGCGCTGTACAGCGACGACGGCGGCGCCACCTGGCAGATCGGGTACGTGGACGACTCCTACGACGGCGTTCTCAACGCCAACGAGTCGCTCGCCGCCGAACTGCCGGACGGCCGCGTCTACTTCAGCTCCCGCGACCAGAACGGGACCGAGCCGGGGAACCGGCTGGGCGCCTACTCCAGCGACGGCGGCGAGACGCTGGACGCCCCGTTCGCCGTGCAGCCCACGCTGAACGACGTGCCGGTCGTCCAGGGCAGTGTGCTCCAACTGACCGGCCGGAACGCCCCGTTGCTGTTCGCCGGGCCGTCCAACCCGCAGGCCCGGCAGGCGATGGCGCTGTGGCGCAGCGACGACGCGGGGCAGTCGTTCACCCGGGTGACGACGCTGTCGCAGCAGCCGGCCGCCTACTCCGATCTGGTGCAGTTGGACCGGCGCACGGTGGGCGTGCTGTACGAGACGGGCGTGGCCGGGGCCTACGAGACGATCGAGTTCCGGCGGCTGACCGACCAGCTCTAGGGTCCGCCTCCTCCTCGTCCTCAGAGCAGGCCGGCCGCGGTCAGCCGTTTGGCGACGTCGTCGGTCTCGCCCTCGCTCAGCGGGATCTGCGGCGGCGCGGTGGTCGCATGGTCGATGACGCCGCGCAGCCGCAGCGCCGCCTTGAACGCGCCGATTCCGGCCGATCCCCGGCCCATCCGGGCGGGTGATCCGGCGTCCACGATGCCGAACAAAGCGCACAGCCGCTCCTGTTCGGCGCGGGCGCGGTCCCACTCGCCGGCGGCGCAGTGCCGCACCAGCCGGACATAGCCGTGGGGGTCGACGTTGCCCAGGCCCGGCACGACGCCGTCGGCGCCCATCAACAGGGCGGTGTCGACGAGGAGTTCGGATCCGGTGAGCACGGAGAACCCGGGAACGCGGGCCGCGATCACCTCCCGCAGGGTGCCCTGGTCGCCGCTGGAGTCCTTCAGCCCGGCCAGCACGCCGTCCCCGGCCAGGCCCAGGACCAGGTCGGCGCCGAGCTTGGAGTGCACCGAGCCGGGCAGGTCGTAGGCGAGGACGGGGGCGCCGGTGGCGGCGGCGAGCAGCCGGAAGTGCCGGTCGATCTCGGCGGGATGGGTGCGGGTGTAGAACGGCGCGGTGGCGACGACGGCGTCCGCGCCGGCCGCCAGCGCGGCGCGGGCGTGCTCGGCGACGCGGGGCGTGGTCATGTCGATCGCCCCGGCCAGCACCGGGATGGCCCCGGCGACGTGACCGGTGACGGTGCGCACGACCGTGCGGCGCTGGGCGTCGGTGAGGAAGGCGACCTCGGAGGTGGAGCCGAGGACGAACAGCGCGTCGACGCCGGCCCCGGTCAGATGGTCCACGAGCCTGATCAGCGAACCGGTGTCCACGTCGCCGTCGGGGGTCAGGGGGGTGCAGACGGGTGGGATGACGCCGGTCAGGCGGGCGGGGAGGCTCATGTGCGTTCCTTGGAGCTCGTTGCTTGGGCGACCAGATCGGTGGTGGACTCGGTTTCCCCGACGGGGTGATGGCAGCGGAACCGGTGCACATCCGGAGTTTCCCGGCCGTCCGCGACGAAGTCGGGCATCGACGCGGCGCACGTCTCGTCCGCCTTCCAGCACCGGGTGCGGAAGGGGCAGCCGCTGGGCGGGCGCACGGCGGACGGGACGGGACCGGCCAGGGGTATCGGTTCGATCGGGTCGAGCAGCCCGGGTGTCGCGGAGAACAGCGCGCGGGTGTACGGGTGCCGGGCGCGGGTGGTGATCTCCCCGGCCGGCGCCTCCTCGACGATGCGGCCGAGGTACATGGTGATGACGCGGTCGCTCATGCGCCGCACGGTCTGGATGTCGTGCGAGACGAAGACGAGCGCGAGACCGAGGCGTTCCTTCAGGTCGAGCAGCAGGTTGAGGATCTGGGCGCGCACGGAGACGTCCAGGGCGCTGGTGGGCTCGTCGGCGATCACCAGCTCCGGCTCCAGGGCCAGCGCGCGGGCGATGGCGACGCGCTGCCGCTGGCCGCCGGAGAGCTGTCCGGGCAGCGCGTCGGCCAGCCAGGGCGGCAGGCCGACCAGCGACATCAGCTCGCGGACGCGTTCCTCGCGCTGGGCCGGGGTGCCCCGGCGGTGCACGTCGAGGGGGTCGCGCAGCACGCGGCGCACGGGCAGCCGGCGGTTGAGGGCGGTGGCCGGGTCCTGGAAGATCATGCCGAGCCTGGTGCCGATGGTCTCGCGGCGCTCGGCCGCGCCCATCGCCCACAGGTCCCGGCCGCGGTAGGCCACCGTGCCGCTGGTGGGGCGTTCCACGCCGACGAGGACCCGGGCGAGCGTCGACTTGCCGCAGCCCGACTCGCCGACCACGCCCACGGTTTCGCGCGGCGCGACGGTGAGGTCGGCGCCGGTGAGCGCGTACACCCGGTCGGAGCGGAAGAGGCCCCCGGTGCGGGCCGAGTAGACCATGTGCGCGTCGCGGACGGTCATGAGGGTCACCGCGCGGCCTCGCTTTCCGTGCTCGGCGTGCTGTTCGGTTCGGTGGGCGCCGGGTGGTGGCAGGAGACGAGGTGCAGCCGCCCGGGAGCGGGCGTCTCGGGAACGGCCGTGGCGCAGACCTCGTCGGCCAGCGGGCAGCGGTCGGCGAAGCGGCAGCCGGGCGGGAAGTCGGCCGGGGAGGGCACGACGCCGCGGATCTGGGTCAGCCTCGTCGCGGCCGACTCCAGGGAGAGCACGGAGCCCAGCAGGCCGCGCGTGTAGTGGTGCGCCGGGTGCTCGACCAGGTCGGCGGTGACGCCCGTCTCGACGAGCTGCCCGCCGTACATGACGACGACCCGGTCGGTGACGTCGGCGACGAGCGCGAGGTCGTGGGAGACCAGGATCAGCGCGAAGCCGAGTTCGGCGCGCAGGCGCAGCAGCAGTTCGATGATCTGCGCCTGCACGGTGACGTCCAGCGCGGTGGTCGGCTCGTCGGCGACGATGAGCCGGGGGTCGCGGGAGAGCGCCATGGCGATGAGCACGCGCTGGCGCTGGCCGCCGGAGATCTCGTGCGGGTAGGCGCGCAGGGTGCGTTCGGGGTCGAGGCCGACCAGTTCCAGCAGTTCGGCGGGGTCGCGCCGGCCGCCGCGGCGGACGAGCTGTTTGAGCTGGGCGCGGATGGTCATGGCCGGGTTGAGGGAGGACAGCGCGTCCTGGTAGACCATCGCCATCTCGTGGCCGAGGAGGCGGCGCCGGGCGCGGGCCGGCAGGCCCAGCAGTTCGCGGCCCTGGAACAGGACGCTGCCGCCGACGCGGGCGGTGCGCGGCTGGAGGCCCATCAGGGTGAGCGCGGTCAGCGACTTGCCGCAGCCGGACTCCCCCACCAGTCCCAGGACCTCGCCGGGGCGGATGTCGAACGAGACGCCGTCGACGATGTCCTTGTCGCCGTGCTGCCCGTCGAACCGGATGGTCAGATCGCGGACGGAGAGCACGGGTTCGCCGGTGACCGGCGGCCGGGCCCTCTCCCGCAGCCGCCGGCCGGCCTCGGCCAGCCCGGGCAACGGCAGCACACCGGGGGCGCCCTCGGGCCGCTCCACCGCTGCTGTTTCCGCGGTCTTCGCCACCGCCTGCGGCGGGATCGTGCCGCCGTTGTCCGGCACCCGGGGCACGGATCCCGGCACGCGCAGGGCGCGCGCCCGGGGCGCGGCCCAGGCGTCGGACACGCCCTCGGCGAGGACGTTCAGCGCCAGCACGGTGAGCAGCATCAGCAGGCCCGGGAAGACGGTGGCCCACCAGCCGCCGAGCAGCACCAGGTTCTTGCCGTCCGCGATGACGCTGCCCCAGGATGGCTCCGGCGGTCGCACGCCGGCGCCGATGAACGACAGCGACGCCTCGAAGACGATCGCGTCGGCGACCATCACCGTGCAGAACACCAGGATGGGCGCGGCGCAGTTGACGGCGACGTGCCGGATGAGAATGTGCGGGGTGCGGGCGCCGATGACGCGTTCGGCGGTGACGTAGTCCTCACCGTACTGGTCCATGACGTTGGCCCGCACGACCCGGGCGATGGGCGGGGTGTAGAGGAAGGCGATGGCGCAGATCAGCACGGGGATGCCGCCGCCGAACACGGAGATCAGCACGGCGGCCAGCGCGATGCCGGGGAAGGCCATCACGATGTCGAGAACGCGCATCAGTGCCTCGTCCACGGCCTTGCGGGAGGTGGCCGCCACCGCCCCGATGAGCGCGCCGGCCGCGAGCGCGAGCAGGGTGGCGCCCAGGCCGATGGCCAGCGACCAGCGGGCGCCGTGCATCAGCCGGCTGAGGATGTCGCGGCCGAGGCTGTCCTGTCCCATCCAGTGCTCGCCCGAGGGCCCCTCGGACACTCCGGCCTGGGCGTACGGGTCGTGCGGCGCGAGCAGCGGCGCGAGCAGGGCGGTCAGGATGATCGCGGCCAGGACCACGAGCGCGGTCCGGGACAGCACGGGAAGGCGGGTGAACCACTTCACGCGGCGCTCCTCAGCCGTGGGTTGACCAGGAGATAGAGGATGTCGATGACGAGGTTGATGACGACGAAGCCGGCCGCGGTGGTGAGGACGACGCCCTGGACGACGGCGGGGTCGCCGTTGCGCACGGCGTCGATCATCAGCTTGCCCATGCCGGGCAGCGAGAAGATCGTCTCGATGACGACCGCGCCGCCCAGCAGATAGCCCACGCGCAGGCCGAGCACGGTCAGCGGGTTGATGAGCGCGTTGCGCAGCACGTTCCGGCCGACGACGACGACCGGCGGCAGGCCGCTGCCGATCGCCGTGCGCACATAGTCCTTGTCCAGCTCCTCGACCACGGCCGTGCGCACGACGCGCGTCAACTGCGCGGCGACCGGCAGCGAGAGGGCCAGGGCGGGCAGGGTCATGGACTCCAGCCAGCCGGTGAAGGAGTCGTTCGGATTGACATAGCCGCCGGTGGGGAACCATCCGGCCTCCACCGACAGGTACTGGATCATCAGCAGCGCCAGCCAGAAGCTGGGCGCGGCCACGCCGGTCAGCGAGACGACGCGGATGATCTGGTCGGGCAGCCGGTCGCGGTAGATCGCGGCGGTGACGCCGAGCAGCAGGGACAGCACGACGCCGACGCCGAGGCCGAGGAACGTGAGCTGCATGGTGAGCGGCAGCGCGGTGCTGACCTGGTCGATGACGGGCGTCCGGGTGAGCACGCTGATGCCCATGTCGCCGGTGAGCAGGTCGCCCACGAAGGCGACGTAGCGGACGGGCAGCGGGTCGAGCAGGCCGTTCTCCTCGCGGAACTGGTGCAGTTGCTCCTGCGTGGGGTTGGCGCCCTGGAAGTACGCGGAGGCCGGGTCCATGTCCGAGAACCGCATCACGAGGAACACGAACAGCACGATCCCCAGCATCAGCGGCACCAGGAGGAGCACCCGGCGCAGCAGCATCCTGGCGACGATGATCACGCGGGCCTCGCCTGGAGGACGTTGATCCCCGGGTACGCCTGGGCCCGGATGCCGGTGATCCGGCTGGGGTCCCAGGCGGTGAGCAGTTCGTTGTGGACGACGGGGTAGAGGACGGCGTGCTCGGCGATGAGGTCCAGGTACTGGTGGGTGAGGTCGAGCTTGGCCTGCGGGTCCGCCTCGCGGGTGGCCCGGTCCATCAGCTCGAACAGTTCCCGCGCGTCGTCGCTGTCCTGCCAGCGGGCGTACTGCATCCACAGGCCGTCGGCCGTGTAGTTGTAACGCATGATCAAGTCGGCGTCGAGGCCGAACTGGTTGGGGTTGGAGACGGCGGCGACGACTTGATAGTCCTGGTTCTGGTCCATCTTGGTGAACAGGGCCGAGGTCTCCTGCGGCTCCAGGGTGGTGGAGACGCCGATGGCGTCCCAGGACTCCTTGATGGTGGGCAGGCAGTCCACCAGCCAACTCACGTTGACGGACATGAGGTTGACGCTGAGGCCGCTGACCCCGGCCTCGTCGAGCAGCGCCTGGGCCCGCTCGGGGTCGTAGGTGTAGACGGTGGCGGCGGGGGCGTGCGAGGGGTTGTCCTCGTTGAGGAACGAAGTCGGCGCTTTGCCATAGCCCTTGAGGCCGACCTCGATCAACTGGTCGGTGTTGATCGCATGGAGGAGCGCTTGGCGCACGCGGACGTCGTCGAAGGGCGGGTTGCCCGTGTTGAACATGAGGAAGGCATGGTTCATGCCGGCGCCGCCCTGCACCTCCAGGCCGTCGCCGCGGAGCTGCTCGACGTTGGCGTAGGGGATGTTGTCGGAGATCTGGGCGTCGGCGCTGCCCCCGGAGATCTTGGCGACGCGGGGGGCGGCGTCCACGATCGTGAGCCAGTTCATGCGCTTGAACGCGGGCGGGCGCGGGCCGTTGTAGCCGTCGAAGGCCACGAAGGTGGTGTTGGTCTTGGGCTGGTGGGAGTCCAGCGTGTACGGCCCGGAGCCGACGGCGAGACCGCCGGTGGCCTCGTCCCAGGCGCCCTCGCGGCCGAAGATGTGCTTGGGCATGATCTTGGCGATACCCAGCCGGGCGGCGGCGTCGGGGAAGGGGAAGTGGAAGTCGAGTTCGACGGTCCGCTCGTCCACCTTCCTGGCCTCCCGCAGCCAGGTGACGAAGAACGAGCGGGCCAGCGTCCGGACATCCGGGTTGAGTATCCGCTCGAAGGTGAAGACGACGTCGTCGGCCGTGACCGGCTCGCCGTCGTGCCAGGTCGCGCCGTCCCGGAGGGTGAACTGCCAGGTGGTGGCGTTGCGATCGGCGGGCAGGGCGGCGGCCAGGGCCGGGTAGGGCTCGCGGGTGATGGGATCGGTGTCGAGCAGGCCCTCGTAGATGTGCTGGATGCCCGCCATCGCGAACGCCGAGGCGGTCTGGGTCGGGTCCCAGCTCTGGTCGTTGCCGTAGCCGATGACCGCGGTCAGCTCTTCCAGCCCGCCGCCGTCGCCGTCCCCGCTTCCGTCGCCGGTGGTGGAGGCGGGGCCGGAGCAGGCGCTCAGGCTCGCGCCGATCGCGCCCGCCGCGCCCAGCGCGCCCGTGAACTTGAGAAAGGCCCTGCGATCGAAACTCTGACTCACGACGCCTCCAGCGCGGCTCTGAGGGGAGGTTCAGCTCGGGGAAGTTCGAGGAAGTTGGGGAAAGTTCGAGGGGTCGTTCAAGGGATGTCCTACGTTCTACGTCCAGGGCGAACGTAGGAGTGCGCCGCCGAAGAGGTCAAGACCTGTGCGCCGACTGTCAACGGACCAGACATCCCATGTCCTATCTCCGGTGGCAGAATGTGAACTCAAGGTCAAGACTTGGTGATCATCGCTCCGGGTAGAGGGAGGGCCGGCCATGGCAGCTCGCCGCATGATGTCCGAAGAGGTGCAGGGCCAGATCAAGAAGCTGATCCTGCGCCGCCGCCTCGCTCCGGGGGACCCACTGCCCACGGAGAGCGAGATGATGAGCCTGTTCGGCGTCAGTCGCAACTCCGTGCGGGAGGCGCTCAAGGCGCTTCAGGCGGTCAGCATCGTTGACATCCGGCACGGCTTCGGCACGTATGTCGGCTCGCTGAGCCTGGACTCGTTCGTCGAGGGCATGGTCTTCCGGGCGGCGGTCCGGCACCGGCGGGGCGAGGCCAGCCTGGGCGAACTGCTGGAGGTGCGCGAGGCGTTGGAGGCCGGGCTGATCCTCAGCGTCGCCGGGAAGGTGCCGGACGACGACCTGGAGGCGCTGCGCGAGCTGGTGCGGACGATGGAACGCGAGGCCGGCGTCGGCCGGGTGACCGCCGCCACCGACCGCGCGTTCCATCTGGCGCTCTACCGCTCCCTGGGGAACCACCTGCTCAGCGAGGTGCTGGACGCGTTCTGGGCGGCGTTCCACCGGGTGCGGGAGGACTTGAAGGAGGACCATCAGGATCCGCGCGTCACCTGCGCCCGGCACCAGGACATCCTGGCGGCGCTGGAGGCCGCGGACGGCCCCCGGGCGGCGGACGCGATGCGCCATCACTTCGCCGGGATCCGCCAGTTGCTGTCCGAGAGCGCGGCGGGCCGGGCATGAACGGCGCCGTTCAAGTCCCGGGTGTGACCGGGGCCGTTCATGCCGGTCCGCCGGGCTCCTCGACGACCTCGATGTCGGTGCCGCCGCCGTTCGCGGCCCAGGTGCCGGCCTGTCGCGCCTCGCTGGCGTAGGGGAACGGGCCGAAGGTCCGCGGGGTGCCGTCCGCCGCGCGCCAGCGCAGGTAGAACTCGCCGCGCGGCTCCCGGGGCCCGGCCGGCCGCGGCCGTTTGCGCCGGTTCCCGCGGGGCGCGCCCGGGCGGGTGCGCCGCCAGTGGGCGATGCGGCCGCGCGTGGCCTGGGAGTCGGGGTGCTCGGGGCCCAGCAGTTGCTCCCGCTCCGCGAGCAGGTCCTCCAACTCGCGGACGGCGCCCGCCCGATCGCCCGCCTCGCCGCGCCACTCGGCGATCCGGGCGCGGGTGGCCAGGGTGTCCCGGTGGCCGGGCTTGAGCACGCGCCGCTGATCGGCGAGCAGGTCCTCCAGGGCGGCGAGGGCGTCGGCCGGTGTGCCGGTTCTCCCCCGCCACTCCGCGATCCGGGCCCGGGTGATCAGGGTCGACCGATGGTCGGGGCCGAGCACCCGGAGCTGGTCGGCCAGCAGCTCCTCGAACGCCCGCAGCGCGCCCTCCCGGTCCCCCGCCCGGCCGCGCCAGTCGGCGACGTCTGCCCGGGCTATCAGCGTGGACCGGTGCTCGGGCCCCAGGATCCGCAACTGGTCGGCCAGCAACTCCTCCAGCGCCTTGACCGCGCCCGCCGCATCGCCCGCGCGGCCCCGCCACTTGGCGATGCGCGAGCGGGTGATCAGGGTGGCCCGGTGGTCCGGGCTGAGCAGCCGCAACTGGTCGGCCAGCAGCTCCTCCAGCGCCTTCGCCGCCCCGGCCGGATCGCCCGCGCGACCCCGCCACTGCGCGATGCCCGCCCGGGTGGACTGGGTGTCGGGGTGGTCCGGCCCCAGCAGCCGCAACTGGTCCGCCAGCAGCTCCTCCAGGGCCTCCACCGCGCCGGCCCGGCCGCGCCACTGGGCGATCCGGGCCCGGGTGACCAGGGTGTCGCGGTGGTCCGGGCCGAGCACGCGCAGCCGGTCGGCCAGCAGCTCCTCCCAGGCCCGCACCGCCCCCTCCCGGTCCCCGGCCGGGCCGCGCCACTCGGCGATGCCCGCGCGGGTGGCCAGCGTGTCGGCGTGGTCCGGCCCCAGCAGCCGCACCCGGTCGGCGAGCAGCCGCTCCAACGCCTCGACCGCGCCCGCCGGATCGCCCGCGCGCCCGCGCCACTCGGCGACGCCGGCCCGAGTGGCCAGCGTGTCGGGATGGTCCGGGCCGAGCAACCGCTCCCGGTCGGCGAGCAGTTCCTCCAGCACCTTGACCGCACCGGCCGAATCGCCCGCCCGGCCCCGCCACTCCGCGATGCCCGCGCGGGTGGCCAGCGTCTCGGGGTGGTCGGCCCCCAGCAACCGCTCCCGGTCACCGAGCAGTTGCTCCAGCGCCTCCACCGCGCCCCACTGGTCGCCGGCCTGCCCGCGCAGCTCGGCGACCCGAGCGCGGGTGGCCAGCGTGTCGGCGTGATCGGGGCCCAGCAACCGCAGTTGGTCGGCGAGCAGGTCCTCCAGCGTGCGGACGGCGCCCGCGCCGTCCTGCGTCATCTCCTGCCACTGGGCGAGCGAACTCCGGGCGGTCAGCGTGTCCTTGTGGTCGGGGCCCAGCAACCGGAGCCGGTCGGCGAGCAGTTCCTCCCAGGCCCGCACCGCTCCCCTCCGGTCCCCGGCCTCGCCCCGCCACTGCGCGATCCGCGCCCGGTTGGTCAGCGTCTCGGGGTGGTCGGGCCCGGCGATCCGCAGCCGGTCGGCGAGCAGGTCTTCCCATTCCTGAACCGCCCCCTTCCGGTCCCCCGCCTCACCGCGCCACTGCGCGATCCGCGCCCTGACAGCGAGCACATCGGGGTGGTCGCGGCCCAGGTGCCCCTCGGCGGCGTCGCGCAACTGCCGCCAGTGGGCGCCGACCGAGAGCACGAACCGCGTTCTCTCCAGGCTGAGCCCGACTTGAAGCAGGACGGGGTGCACGCCCGAAGTCCACAGCCGGGGCCCGGCGTTCGCCTGTAGCGCCTCGGCGTTGGCCCGCAGCACGCCGCCGCCCGTCTCCTGCTCCACCTCGGGCCAGCCCTCCAGCAGCGCCTGCGCGGCGGCCGTTACGGCCCGGTCGGCCTCCTCGTCACTGAGCTCGTCGCGGGTGGCGCGCTGGATCATGCCGTGGGTGCGCACGCCGCCCTCGCCGCCGTCGCCCACCAGATCCACCAGGTTGAGCCGGTGCAGGCAGCGCAGCGCGTCGCGCGCCGCGTCCTCGTCGACAAGTCCGCCGGGGCGGCACGACGCCACGTACTCCAGGGCGGCGGGGCTGGTCAGCACGGCGGCGGGGATGCCGTTGGCGTCGAGCATGCTGGCCAGCCGGAGCATGGGCCGGGCCAGTCCGACGGGCTTGAGCTGGTCGGCCCGTTCCACCGACAGGGACCAGGTGGCGGCCATCACCGTGCGCTGCTCGTCGGGCAGCGCCTCCTCCTCGGGCAGCACGTCCGCGAGGGTGCGCCGCCGGTCCGCAAGCCGCTCCCGGTAGTCGGCGCAGCCCAGGCCGGGGCGGTCGACGATATAGGCGGCGGCCTGCGCGAGGGCCAGCGGCAGGTAGCCCAAGTCCTGGGCGAGCGCGACGAGTTGCTCCGGATCCTCGCGCACGCCGCGGGCGGCGAGCGTGGTGGCCAGATAGGCGCCGGCCTCCGCCGGGGTGAACAGCCCGACGTTCACCACACACCGCCCGTCCTCGGTCAGAGCGGCGTCCCGGCGCCGGGTGGTGGCCACGGTCCGGCCGGTGGGGCGGCGCGGCGGCCAAAGCCCGTTCGCCTCACGGGGCGCGACCAGGTCGTCCAGCACGACCAGCCAGCGCCGGCCGGTGGTCCGCAGCCAGTGCAGAAAGCGCTCGGCGGCCTCCTCGGGGTCCTCCCCGTCGGCGCCGGCCACGCGCCGGCCCGCGCGCGCGTAGGCGGACACGATCGCGTCCCGGGTACCGGCGCTGATCCACACCAGCAGGTCCAGCTCCCCGGCCTCCCAGCGCCGCCGGGCGTAGTGCGCGGCCAGTTGCGTCTTGCCCACCCCGCCGGTGCCGGACAGGATCTGGCACAGCACGGCCGTCTCGCCGCCGGCCACCGCGGCGTCGAGCGCGTCGACGGCGTGCCGGTGCTGGAAGCAGTGCGCCTGCCGCGGGATCACGCCGATCTGCTGCGGCCAGGCCACGGGGGCGGCGGGCGCGGCCTGGTTGATGGTCACCGCGCCGATGCTCCCGGCGGCGATCCCGCCGTTGTTCGCGATGAGGGCCGTGGATGCGGCGCCGGGTCCGGTCAGCCCCTCTCCGGACCCGGCTGGCGAGGGCGGTGGACGGTCACATCCCTCATGCTCAGGGCGGCGACCGAACCGTGGTCGGCCGTGAGGGACACGTCCCCGCCGAGGACGGCGACCGCCCGCCGTAACGCGTCGGCGAACGCGGGGTCCCGCTCGGCGGCGTCCTCCAGCGCGTCGGCCAGCCGGCGCCGGGTCCGTTCCGTCGGTTCCGCCCGTCCGGCCGCGGCCTCCTCCCGCGCCCGCCGCAGCGCGGGGTCCTGCCCGAGTCTTTCCCGGACGAGTTCACACAGCCGGTCGAGTTCGGGCAGCCGGTCCAGTTCGCGCGGCAGGCCCGGCTCGGGACCGGCCCGCCGTTCCGCGTCACCGTGGGCGGCTCCCGCGAACAGATACCCGACCACTCGCTCCATGTCTGTCACCGTCCCCCCGGACTCCGCACCGCAACGGCCTTGAACCGTACCTCTCATCCTGCCCGCGAACGGACGGGGTCACCCGGAAAGGACGGCCGGGGCTCCGCGGCCGGTTCCAGCAGGCGGTGGCGGAGGGCGGCGAGCAGGCCGGTGCGGTCCTTGCCGGAGGCGCGGTGGAACACCGCCGGGCCGCCGTCCGGGTCCGGGTAGCCGCCCAAGTCACGGAAGCTGTAGGGCCGTTCGAAGGCCAGGTGTCCGTTCGCGACGCTTGACTCCATGTCCCTCCGGTCACCCAGGAGTTACTTTCACCACAAAGATCTCATGGCGGAGATCACCGCACTCCACGCCGTCAACGCGCCCAAATCCGCGGCGTGACGAGTATGGACACCGCTCAATCGCCGGGGATAAGTTCTGCGCCGAAGCCAACGCCGCCCTGGACCGGTTGAGCGCTGCTCTCCTTGCGCGGGGGCGCCGACCGGTGTGTGCCGTGGCCGGTGGCGGAGCCGATCAACCGGACGGAAGACCCAGTTCATGCGCGGAAGAATCCTGCGGCGACTCGCCGTGCTGGGGAGCGCGATGGCGCTTCTCAGCTCATGCAGTGCGATCGGTGGCGGCGACGACGGAGTCGTCACCCTTGACTTCTGGTGCTGGGGGGACGTCCCGGGCGACCGGGTCGACGCGTTCAACGCCTCGCACTCCGACATCCAGGTCCGGCGCACCGACGCCGGCGGCGGAACGGACTCCGCGACCAAGCTGCTGACCGCGAGCAGGGCCGGCAACGCCCCCGACGTCTCCTGCATCGAGTACCAGACGATCCCCGCGATGGTCGTGTCCGACGTGTTGGCGGACATCGCCGACCACACCGGGCCGCTGACGGGCGAGTTCACCGAGGAGACCTGGCAACTGACCAGCTTCGAGGGCCATGTCTACGGCGTCCCCGACGACATCGGGCCCATGGTGCTGCTCTACAACCGGGCGCGCTTCGAGGAGTTGGGCCTGTCGGTGCCGACGACCTGGGAGGAGTTCGCCGAGGTGGCGGCGCAGGCCCGGGAGCGCGACCCCGACACCTACATCACGACGTTCTCGCCGACGGAGTTCGGCAACTTCGCGGGCCTCGCCCAGCAGGGCGGCGCCACCTGGTGGACCGTTCAGGACCGGCAGTGGACCGTCGGCATCGACGACGAGGCGTCGATGCGGGTCGCCGAGTACTGGCAGAGCCTCATCGACGAGGACCTGGTCACCGCCGAGCCGCTGCTCACGCCGGAGTGGAACAACCGCGTCAACCGCGGCGAGATCCTGACCTGGCCCGCCGGCCTGTGGTCCCCCTCCGTGATCCACGGCATCGCCGAGGGCCAGGCCGGGGACTGGGCGATCGCGCCGCTGCCGCACTGGGAGGGGGAGTCGGACGCCGTCGCGTTGCAGGGCGGTTCGGCACTGAGCGTGACGAAGAACTCCGACGAGGTCGAGGCCGCCGTCGAGTTCGTCACCTGGATGGAGACCGCGCCGGAGTCCACGGACCTCCAGATCGCCGGCGGCCAGTACCCCGCCTCCCTCAGCGGCCAGGAGGCCGCGGGCGAGAGCGCGCCGCCCGCCCTGACGGGCGACCAGGCCGACTACTGGGACGTCGCGGCCGCGGCGGCCCGGAACACCGTGCCCCACATTCAGTGGGGGCCGAACGTGACCACCGCGAGCGACGCGTACGGAGACGCCTTCTCCGCGGCGATCCGCAACCGGACTCCGCTGACCGACGCCCTGAGAAGAACCCAGGACGAGGTGGTCGACGAGATGAAGCGCGTCGGATTCCACGTCACCGGCTGACGGCCGGCGCCTCCCGGCGGCGCGCCCCCGCGCCGCACCCCCCGTCCAGCACCAGCCCGGAAAGCAGCCATGCCAGGAAACGCCACGCCACCGCGCGCCGCCTCCCCCGACGCCGCATCAGCGCGTTCATCGCCCCCTATGTCTTCCTCACCCCGGCACTCGCCCTCTTCCTCGCCTTCTTGGCGATCCCCGTCCTGTACTCCCTCTACCTCAGCGTTCAAGGGCTGCGCATCGTCGACGAGGGCGTCTTCGGCACCCGCGACGAGGTGTTCGTCGGGTTCGCCAACTACGCCGACCTGCTCTCCGACGGATCGTTCTGGGCCGGATTCGGGCGGATGGCGCTGTACGGGGTGCTCGCCGTGCCGCTCACCCTGGGCTCGGCCCTCCTGTTCGCGCTGCTGCTCGACCACGGAGGCTCGCGCGCCCGCCGGTTCTCCCGCGCGGCCATCTTCATTCCCTACGCCATTCCGGGTGTGGTCGCCTCGCTGCTGTGGGGATTCATGTACCTCCCCTCGACGAGCCCGTTCAGCTACGTCACGGACAAGATGGGGCTGGGTGTCATTCCGTTCCTGGACGGCAACGGGATCTATCCCTCGCTGGCCAACATCGCCATCTGGGGCGGCGCCGGCTTCAACATGATCATCATCTACACCTCGTTGCGCGGCATACCGCCCGAACTCCTGGACGCGGCCCGCATCGACGGGTGCTCGGAATGGCGCCTGGCCCTGCGGATCAAGGTGCCGCTGGTCGCGCCCGCGCTCGTTCTCACCGGGCTGTTCTCCTTGATCGGCACGCTTCAGGTCTATGGCGAGCCGACCATGCTCACCCCGATGACCATTGAGATCTCCCAGACCTGGGTCCCGCTGATGCACATCTACCGGGACGGCTTCATCCGCGACGAGCTGCCCATGGCCGCCGCCGGCTCCATCATCCTGGCCGTCGGCACGCTGATCCTCTCCGTGGGGCTGCTCAGAATCACCCAGCGCCGCACCTTCGGAGGCTTCCAGTGACCGCGCCGTCCACCGGGTCCCGCCCCCGCCCCACGCTCCTGCCCCACCAGCGGGCCAAGGTCCTGCCGACCGTGATCCTGCTGATCGGCGCGTTCTACTGCCTGGTTCCCGTGGTGTGGATCGTCGTCGCCTCCACCAAGTCGAACGCCGAGCTGTTCTCGACGTTCACGTTCAGCCCCGGCACCGGCCTGATCGACAACCTCCGCGACCTCTTCGCCTACGACAACGGCGCGTACGGACAGTGGGCCCTCAACAGCCTGCTCTACGCCGGCGTCGGCTCGCTGCTGTGCACGCTGATATCCACCGTCGCCGGATACGCCTTCTCCCGTTACGAATTCCCCGGCCGCACCGTGCTGTTCTACGCGATCCTGGCCGGAGTGCTGCTGCCGGGAATGCTGCTGGCGATTCCGCAGTACATCATCATGACCAAGGTCGACATGGTGGGCAGCTACTGGTCCGTTCTGCTGCCGGGGCTCATCTCACCGTTCGCGATCTATCTCGCCCGGGTCTACGCCGATGCCGCCGTTCCGCTCTCGACGATCGAATCGGCGCGCATGGACGGCGCCAGCGAGTACCGCATCTTCGGAACGATCGCGCTGCCCATGATGCTGCCCGGAATGGTCACCATCTTCATGCTTCAATTCGTCGGCAACTGGAACAACTTCCTGCTGCCCTACATCATGCTTTCCGACGAGAGCAAGTTCCCGATCAACCTCGGCCTGTACACGGTCCTTTCCAAGGGCTCGGGAGAACCGGCCCTGTACGGAATCGCCATCGTGGGCACGGCGGTCTCGGTCCTTCCCCTGATAGCCCTGCTGCTCTTCCTCCAGCGCTTCTGGCGACTGGACATGATCAGCGGCGGCCTCAAGGGATAACGATCATGGGCATAACCGGAAGGTGCCCGGTTGATCACCGGGCGCTCGTATCCTTGCCCCTGTGAGCATGGGGCAGAGCATGAACGATCAAGGGTCGCCGATCGAGGCCTGGCGGTCGGCGCCCCGGCCCTCGCGGCCGGTGCTGCGGGAGCTCGTGATCCACGGGCCGCAGTCGCGCACGGACCTGGCGAGGAAGCTCGGCCTGTCGTCCGGGAGCCTCACCCGCCTGACCAAACCCCTGGTCGAGGCGGGCCTGGTCGTGGAGCGCGACATCCGTCACGATCCCGTGAACGGCCGCCCCACCCGCCCCCTCGAAGTCGTCGCCGACCAGCTCCTCTTCATGGGGATCAAGCTCACCTCCGAGCGCGTCTACGCGGTCCTCACCAACCTCCGCGCCGACATCGTGGAACGCGCCAGCGCGCCGCTCATGGACCTCACCCCCGCCACGGTGGTCGCCGAGGCGGGCCGGCTGGCGGACCGGCTCACCGCGTCGGGCGCCACCCCCGTCGCCGCCGGCATCGTGCTCGGCGGCAACGCGCACGCCCCCGCTCAAGTCGACGAGAGCGACCTCCTGGACTCCGGCATCCTCGGCTGGCAGGGCGTTCCGGCCCGCCGCCTGATGGCCGAGCGGCTGGGCATCCCCTGCTTCGTGAAGAACGACGTCACCGCCCTCGCCCAGGCCTACCACTGGTTCGGGGAGGCCCGCGGCGTCCGGGACTTCGCCGTGATCACGGTCGGCGACGGCATCGGGTACGCCCTGTTCGCCCACGGCCGGGCCGTGCGCATGACGGAGGCGGACCTCGGCGAGTTCGCGCACCAGATCCTCGACCCTGGCGGTCCCATGTGCCCGAGCGGGCACCGGGGATGCACCGCCTCCTACGCCACCACCCGTTCCATCCTGATGACGGCCGCGCAGGGCATGTGCCGCTTCCCCACCTACGCCGAGGTGCTGCGGCTGGCGCTGGACGGCGACTCGGTGTGCCAGGAGACCGTGCAGCAGGCGGCCTGGGCGGTGGGCGCGGTGATCGCGAACGTCGTCAACACCACCACGGTCAAGACGGTGATCCTCGCCGGCGAGGCGGTCGACGTCGTCCGGATCGGCCGCCCCGGCCTGGAACGCGGCCTGGCCGCGCGCCGCCGGGACGTCAGCGGCATCGACATCGCCGTGCGCGAACACGACTTCCACGACTGGGCCCGCGGCGCCGCGGTCGTGGCGATACAGGCGCACCTCTCCGACCAGCACTGAGGGCGGAAGCGCCCCTATCCGAGCGGCGGTTGGGGAACACTCCCCGGAACGGGCATCGGCGGCGCCTCGGGTGATGGTGAGCGTGGGCTACCCGCTGCTCGGCGGCTGAGGGCGAGGGCCGCGGGGAGCCGAGCCCCCGTAGATCGCCTCGCGATCGACACGTTCCCCCGTCGGCACCAGATCCGACGGGCTCAGCATGTATGCCGTGTCGCCGATGAAGACGGCGTACATGCGCCCGTTCTCGCCCTCCGAGATGCCGAGAACGACCCCGCGAGCCCCGCCCACGCCCAGCGCCGCGGCACACGTTGTCCTCAGCACGTCCACCACGTCGTAGAAATCGAAGTCGCTCATCGGCGCGCAACCTTTCCCAACGGGTGGACCGCGATGCTACTGGGATTCATTCGCAGTGCTTCGCCCTTCAGGGCGGGGGTGAAGCGAATCTTTAGCCTGCTCTGACCTTGGCTGGTGGGCACGGGTCTGCGCTGTTGGCGCGCGCCCGCCGCGAAGGGTCAGGTGGGCCGGTTCTGCTGCTCGATGTACTGCCGGACGACCGATAGGGGGGCGCTCCCGACCGAGCCGGCGAAGTAGGAGCCGGACCATAGTTTGTTCGCCCGCCAGTAGTGCTGCACGAGATCGGGGAACTCCTGGCGCAGGCGGCGGGAGCTGACCCCCTTGAGGCTGTTGACCAGCTTCGACACGGCCGCCTTCGGCGGGAAGTTCACGAGCAGGTGGACGTGGTTGTTCTCGCCGTTGAACTCCACCAGCTCCGTCTCAAAGTCCTCGCAGACGGCCCGCATGATCTCCTCGCACCGCTTCAGGTGCCGGTCGGCGAACACCTTGTGCCGGAACTTCGTCACGAAAACCAAGTGCGCATGGAGGACGAACGTGCAGTGCCTGCCAGTCCGGATGTTGTCGTACTCAGCCATAAACCACGTATGTATGGTGATCCGTGTGCAGCTCAGGTACCAGTTCCGCGTGTACCCGAGTGCTCCGCAGCGGCAGCAGCTCGCGAGGGCGTTCGGGTGCGCCCGTGTCGTCTTCAATGACGCGCTCCGCGCCCGCCGGGACGCCTACAAGCAGGGCGCCAGGCGCCCGAGTGCGGCCGAGCTGTCGCAGCGGTTCATCACCGCAGCGAAGCAGACCGACGACCGGGCGTGGCTCGGTGAGGTGTCCGCGGTGGTCCTCCAGCAGTCCCTTCGGGATCTGGAGACGGCCTACAGCAACTTCTTTGCCTCGAAGAAAGGCCTCCGTAAGGGGCCGAAGATGGGGCCGCCGAAGTTCAGGAAGAAGACCAGCCGTCAGGCGGTCAGGTTCACGAAGAACGCCCGGTTCTCCGTCACCGCGGACGGGAAGCTCAGGCTTCCGAAGATCGGTGACGTGGAGGTGCGCTGGTCGCGCACCCTGCCCCGTGATCCGTCGTCCGTGACGGTGATCAAGGACGCGGCGGGAAGATACTTCTGCTCGTTCGTCGTCGAGGCCGAGGACAAGCCCCTCCCGGAACTGGACGCTGAGGACACCGACACCGGGATCGACCTGGGGCTGTCCACGTATGCGGTGCTGCGCGGGCGGAAGATCAGGACACCGAAGTTCTTCCGCCGCGCCGAGCGCAAGCTCAAGCGCGCCCAGCGCAAGCTGTCCCGCGCTCAGAAGGGCTCCGGCAACCGCCGGAAGGCCAAGCAGGCTGTAGCGAAGGTCCATGCGCGCGTTGCCGACCGGCGGCGTGACTTCATCGAGCGGGAAACCACCAGGATCATGCGCGAGAGCCAAGCCGTGTACCTGGAAGACCTGGACGTGAAGGGCATGACCAAGACCTTCGGCAAGAGCCTGCACGACCAGTCACTAGGCCGGTTCGCCCGCACCCTGGAAGCCAAGTGCGCCAGGTACGGGCGGACTTTCGTCAAGGTCGACCGGTTCTTCCCTTCCACCCAGTTGTGCTCCGCACCCCGATGCGGAGCCCTCACCGGCCCGAAGGGGAAAGCCGGTCTGCGGATACGCACCTGGACATGTGCCGCGTGCGGGACCGTCCATGACCGGGACGAGAACGCCGAACACAACCTCCGCGCCGAAGGCCGGCGCATCGTGGCCGAGGGACGCCCGGACACATAAAACGCCTGCGGAGCCCGTATAAGACCCGGCAAGCCGGGCGGTGGGTGATGAAACAGGAACCATCTACGACCGCCGCCCAACAGCGGCGGCCCGGTGGGAATCTCCACCCCACCCTTCAGGATGGAGAGCGTCAATGGACGGCGGTGCCCTCCAGTTCGACCATCAGGGTGGGGATCGCCAGCCGGGTCACCCCGAGCATCGTGGTGGCCGGCGCCACCCCGGCGGCGCCCAGCCGCGACGCCAGCACGCCGTAGTGCTGGAAGAGCAGATCGACGTCGGTGGTGTAGACGTTGAGCCGGACGAGGTTCACCAGGGACATGCCGCCCTCGCCGAGAACCGCCTCCAGGTTGTCGAGGCTCAGCGCCAACTGCGCCGCCATGTCACCGGCATGCTCGGGCTTGCCGTCGCCGCTCATCGCGGTCTGCCCCGCGCAGTACAGGGTCCGGGTGTGCCCGGAGACGATCTCACCCTGGTTGTAGCCCAGTTCCACCGACCACGTCCACGGGTTGACCGCCGTTCGCTCCACAGCCACATCAGCTCCATTCAAGTCATCGACAGTACGCACGTCCATCGGCTCGGCTAACCGGCCGCCTCCGACGTCACGTTGAAAGCCTCCCAACGAATGACGACATCCTGTGTCGTGTATCTCGGTAGAGTTTTCCCATGCGCGCCAACCGGTTGGTCTCGCTGGTGCTGCTGCTGCGCCAGCGCGGTCGGCTGTCCGCGGCCACGCTGGCCCGCGAGCTGGAGGTATCCACCCGCACCGTGCTGCGCGACATAGAGGCGCTGTCCGCGGCCGGCGTCCCGGTCTACGCCGAACGCGGCCGGCACGGCGGCTTCGCGTTGCTGCCCGGTTTCCAGACGGAGCTCACCGGGCTGAACCACGACGAGGCGCTCGCCCTGCTGGTCGCCGGTTCACGGCGCGGCGCGCAGGTGTTCGGCCTCGGCTCGGCGCTCGCCTCCGCCATGCTCAAGGTGGTTGACGCGCTGCCCGAAAGCCTCCGGGAAACGGCGGCCGGCGTCGCCGAGCGGCTGCTCATCGACCCGGAGACCGACCTCCTATCCCGCCGGCTGGTCCCCGAAGAGGTACCCGACACCGTGGTGGCCGAGGTCCGGCGCGCGGTGCTCGCCGGACACAAGCTGCGCATCCACTACGCGGCGGTGGACCAGACCCCGAAATGGCGCACGGTGGACCCGATCGGCCTGGTCACCGTGCGCGACCAGGGCTACTTGCTGGCCACGAGATCCGGCGCGGACCGCACCTACCGGCTGTCCCGGATCCTGGCCGCCGAGGCACTCGCCGAACCCGCACAGCGACCGGACCGGGTCGATCTGGACCGGGCCTGGCAGGAACGCAGCACGCGGTTCCGGACGGGCGGCGAGCAAGTCGCCGTGCTGGTACGGCTGGACCCGGCACGGCGGGCGGACCTGGTGGGCACCGCGCTGGCCGTCCGCACCGAAGAAACCGACCCGGACGGCTGGCTGCGGATGGAGGTGACCTTCCAGGATTCACGACACGCCGAATGGGCGCTGTGGCAGCTCGCCACGAACGCGGAAGCCCTGGCCCCGCGATGGCTGCGCGACGCCCTGCGCGACCGCGCCGCCGCGATCGCCACCCGCTATGCAGGGTCGTCCTGACGACACCCAGGCCGGGGCGGCGTCATGAACGACACACTCGGGCAACGCCTAGTATCCGCCTGTGTCACTCAACCTTCGCCTACTCTCCGAGGCCGGTCTCCCCAGCGGCCGCGTCATCACCTCCGGTGCCGGGAACGGCGGCGTTCAAGCTCTGTGGCTGAGCGACGGCGCGGCCTCCGGCGAGTTGTGGGCCCGTCTCCGGGCCGAGCACGCCAACTCCGGCCTGTGGCCCCTGCTTCTGGACTCCTGGGAACCGGCCACCGAGGCGTTCGGGCCCTGGGCAACGGGCGAGTTGTTCCGCGAACGGATGACGTCCCCCGACGCCCACCGGCCGGCCGAACTCCTCGCCCAGTGGTGGTCGGAATTCACCGCGTACGACGAGGAGGACGATCACCTCTCGCTGGACCAACGCATGGACATCACCGCCCCCTTCGGGCAGGACTGGCCGGGTCTCGTACCCGGGCGCGAGTCCCCGGCCGACCCCGACGACATGGCCGCCGCGTACGCCCAGGTCCTCACCGCCCGCCAGCCGCACGCCCGGCTGGGGCTCGTGGCCGCCGCGCACGGCGCCGACGCCCTCGCGGCCGTTGGCTGGAGCGGGCCCGTCAACTACGACAACGACACCGGGAAGTACGCCGCCGTCGTCCGCGACTGGGAACGGCGTTTCGGCGCGCGCGTCGTGGCCCTCGGCGCCGACACCCTTCATCTGAGCGTCGCCGCGCCCCCGACCAGCGCGGCGGAAGCCCTGCCCATCGCCGCCGAGCACTTCGCCTTCTGCCCGGACAACATCTGGCAGGGACCCCACCCCCAGACGCTGGCGGCCTACGCCGACCGCATCATCGACGCCAACTCCTGGGAATTCTGGTGGGATTGACCATCCCCAGGCGGGAGACCGGCCGACTTCACCCCTCCTCGCCCTCCATGCCCTCGTCGCCCGCCGAGCCGGGCAGCAGCGGGAAGAGCCGGGCGATGAGGGCCACCGGGCGGGCGGCTGCGGGCCGGGCGGCGGGCTGTTGCTCCCGGTCCTGGTAGGGCGCGAGCGCCTGGCGCACCGCGGCGGCGACCGCGCCCAGCTCCTCGGGGGTCAGATAGACCACCGCGCTGAACGCCTCGTCCCGGCGCCACTCGTCCGGGGCCCGGTCGCGCTGGGCCAGCCACCGCCGGTAACTCTCGTCCTCCAGCCCGCGCGCCAGTTGGCCGAAGCCCTCACCCGAGGCGTCCGCGGCCGGTGGCTCCGCCTGCCGCAGGCGCCACGGCCGCGCCCGGCCGCCGGTCACCGGTACCTCCTCGATGTGCCCGTAGCGCGCGAGTTGCCGCAGGTGGAACGAGCACAGGCCGGAGCTGTAACCGAGCCGCCCGGCCGCCTCGGTCGCCGTGACGGTGCCCAACTCGGCGAGCAGCTCCAGCAGGGCGGTGCGGACCTCGTGCTCGGGCATGCGGTCATCGGTGTGACGCGGGCCGCCGGCCTCCGCGGGCGGGGACGCCGCGTTGACGTCTTCTTCAGTCACTTTGCAAAGTCTGCTACTTTGCAAAGCGCTTCGCAATGGCCCCCGCACCCCAACCGCCGTGAGAGCGCGCCAGGTCGCGATGCCGGCCAGCTCCGCCCGTGTGAGAGAAGAAGGTGTCCGCAGTGTCCGTGCCGCAGGATCAGCCCGGGATCACCGACCGCCGGGTCCGCGTTCAGGGGAAACCGGTCGACTCCTACCCGGCGTTGCCGCCCGGCGCCGAACGCGCCACCGTCCGCCGGATCACGGTGGTCGGCGAGGAGATCCTGCACCGCCCGTGCCAGGAGGTGACCGAGTTCGGCACCCCCGAACTGTCCGCCCTCATCGACGACATGTTCCTCACCATGCACATCGCCGACGGCGCCGGATTGGCCGCGAATCAAGTCGATGTCGACCTGCGGCTGTTCGTGTACGACTGCCCGGACGACCACGGCGTCCGGCACGTCGGCCACATCATCAATCCGGTCCTCGACGAACTCGACTCGGCCGGACGGCACTTGGTCGACGACTCGGAGGGCTGCCTGTCCGTGCCCGGCGCGGTGATGGACGTTCCCAGAACCGACCACGCGGTGGCGCGCGGCTTCGACAAGGACGGCAATCCGCTGGTCATCGAGGGAACGGGCTACTTCGCCCGGTGCCTCCAGCACGAGACCGACCACCTTCTCGGCCACCTCTACCTGGACCGGCTCTCCCGGCGCGACCGCAAGGACGCGTTGCGGCAGATGGCCGACCGCGCCGAGCAGGTCTTCGCCCAGCGCGCCGCCAAGGCGGCCGGCCTGAACCGCTGAGTTCAGGAAGCGGAGGGAGAGAGGTTCAAGCGTAGGTGCAGCCCTCCAGCATGTCGTCGCCGTAGTGCCGCAGCAGGACGTCGCGAAGCAATCCCTCGGGACGGTCGGGGCCGCCTTTGCCGTAGGTGGTGAAAAGGCTCTGCACGGCGTGCTCGGTCTCGATGACAGGCTCGACACCGCGCCTCGGCCCGCCCCCGTCCGGATCCATGTAGTCGGGGTTGTCCCGCTCGTCCCACAACGTCGTCGGCTCGGCCAACCCGTAGACCGCGAACGTCCGGGTTGCTCCGGCCCTGATACGGCTCGGCGACCCGCGGGTTGTCGAAGTCCAGCCCGGTGAAGCAGACGGCGACGTCCCCGCGGCCGGCCGGCAACGCGGTGAGCGCCGCGGCCACTTCGGTGGCGGAGCCGAACGCCTCGACGGTCATGGCTTTGCCGTACAACTCAACGGTCTTGCCGAGCAGTTCGGTGCGCAGCGCCGTGCGCCAGGCGTCGGCCACCTGGTTTGCGATGGACAGCGGGGTGGACGCGCCGAGTCGGCCCGTCACCAGCGCCCATCGGGGCTGCACGACACGTTCGTCGAGGAGGTCGGCGCACACCCGCGCCAGTTGTTCGTGGGACATCCGGACCGGCTTCGTGGTCGTGACCCACATGTGTTCCCACACGCCCATCCGGGAGCTCGCTTCGTCGTCGGTAGTCGGCCACAGAGGATCCCCATGGTCCATCGCTGATCATATGACTGCCGGTTGGCCGTGGTGCGTCCGCAACGGCGCGACCTAGAAGCGACGCACGAGGCCGTTCAGACGGCATCGGCTCGTCACCGACTTCAGCAAGCGGGCCGGCTGGGCCGGAGCAACGCGCCACCTGGGTCCGGCGGGCCCCGCCCGGGCGCGGCAGGCGTCCGGGCGGGGCTGGTGGCCGGTGGCTCAGAAGGTCACGTCGCTGCAGAAGAAGTAGATCTGGTCGGCGTGCGAGGCCTTCCAGATCGTGTACACAACGTGGTGACCGCTGCGGCCAGGCGCGCTGACGTCGACGGTGTAGTGGTTGGCGGGCGCGTACCTGCCCGTCGAGGCGACCTGCTCCAGGTCACCCCAGTCCAGGGCGTCCGTCTGGGCGTTGTAGCCCTGCCTGGTCACGTAGACCTGGAGGTAATCGGCGCCGTGGTACGCCTGGTCGAGGACGTCGACCGTGAAGTTGCTGCTGATCTGGTCGGTCTTCCACGCGCCCGGAACGTCCATGGAGTTGTACCGGCCGTCACCGGTGTGGCCGGCGCTGCAAAGCTGGTTGTCGGGGATGAACGCCTGGAAGTTACCGCCGGTGCCCTCGCGGTACAGGCCGTTCCAGTTCCACATGGCGTTGGTGTCGTGCTGCCACGCCTGCCAGCACATCGGGTCCGTCTGCGCCATGGTCGGGTTCTGGAAGTCGCTGCCCCAGCGCTGCCAGCAGCCGTAGTTACGGGAGACGGGGTCCGCGGTGGAGCCGTGTGCGGAGGCGGTCGGGGCGGTCCAAGGCGTCACGAGAAGCGTGGCGGCGGCCAGGACTGCCAGAAGTGCACGGAGGGTCCAGCCGCGCGCGTCGGTGCGGTCGTGTCGAAGCGTTAACACTGCGACTCCTCGTCCGGAGGGGGGTGGATGTCCGGTTGGGAGCGCTCCCAGTGAGGAGTTCTTTTCCCCACCGATACGCGATTGAAACGTTACACGGAGGGCATGTTCGGCTCCGCCGGGTGATGGATGCCCCCGCTGCCTGCCCTGCGGGGCGGGCAGCGGGGCGCTTCTGCCGTTCGAGGGGTTATGCGCCAAGCGTGTCGTTGACAACGCCCGCGACGAACGCCCGGGCCGCTGCCGCCGACACCCACAACTCCGGGCCGGAGCCCTGCTGCTTGGTATCGCGCAACCCCATTTCGCCGGACGCCGTGGCTACTTCCACGCACGCCTGGTTGCCATTGCTGTAGCTGCTGGTGCGCCAACGCGCGTCAGTGCTGCTGTTCATAGCTCCTCGCCACTTCAGCGATCAGGCGCAGTGACGCCTGCTCATCCAATGCCGCATCCCACATGCGCTGAAATGCAGCGTCGTACTGGTCTACCTCACTCGGCTTGTCCAAGTAGAGGCCACCTGTGAAGCCGTCCGCGTAGACGGTGGGGGGCTCCGAGGCCGTGCCGTTGCCGTCTTCGGGGAACCGAAGAACGATGAACGGGCCCGTGATGATCCCGGCATGTGCCCCTGCGGCGAAGGGTACGACACGGAGCGCCAGGTTCGGGATCTCCGCCTCGAAGATGATGTGCGCGAGCTGCCGCGCCATGACGGCCGGGCCACCAATCGGCCGACGAAGGACAGCGTCGCTCAGCACAAACCGCACCGCGGGCGGAGCGATCGGCCGACGGAGGATCGCTTGCCGCCTTGTGCGGACTCGTACGCGCCGTTCCATCTCGTGGTCGGAGACGTCCGGGGCGTGTGCCCTGACGATTTCCCGGGCGTACTGCTCCGTCTGGAGCAGCCCCGGCACGATGTCGGACTCGTACCACGTCATGGCCGACGCCGCTTCCTCCAATCCAACGAAGAGGTCGAATCCATCCGGGATGACGTCGCCGTAGGCGTGCCACCAGCCGCGCGCCTTCGTCTCGCGGGCAAGGCCCATGAGGGCCTCGGTCCACTCGACGTCCGCGCCATACGTCTCGCACATGGCGCGGACGTCGAGCGCGCGAAGCGCCACCTGCCCCGTTTCGATCCGCCAGAGCTTCGGCTCCGACCACTCCAACGCCTTGGCGGCTCCGCGCACGGTCATGCCGGCTTTCATTCGGAGATCCCGCAGATAACGGCCCAGTTGGCGTCTGGGGACCGTTGATCCCGTTGTGTGTTCTGACACTTCGCGCCCCTCCCATGTCACCGCTTTGCAATACCGACGGCTGTTAAACGAAGGACCCCCGCTGTCCGATACGCAATGCACGTCAAGAAGTTGGGGCACAACGGGTGGATACCCCGGTTCGTAGCCTTGCGATTCGGGATGCGTGGGCGGGAGCCTGAATTCACCGGCCACCGTGCGTACCGATCCGATCACGCACGAGGGAACGGGAAACGCACTGCGCCCGGAGGCACTTATGACGTTGAACCCGCTCAGACCCACCGCACCCGCGGCGTCCAACGATGACGCCCGCGACGTGCTCGCCGCCTTGAAGGCGGCGCTCGCCGAGCACGGCATCACGCTGCCGTCCCTCGACGTGGACCACTCCACGTGGACCAGTCCCTACTCCGACACCCTGATTGAGCTCGGCCGAGGCAACATCAACACCGCTCGCGCCATCGCCGCCGCACTGACCCGCTCCTGAGGCGGGCAGCGCGCCCGGTCGCGCTCGGGGCGCTGTCCTGCCTCTCGACGATGGATCGCTAGGAGCGCACCCGTGCCCGGATGCCACCACACCGGCCAGCTTGACCGCCGCGCGGACGGCGCGCACTGCGCAGATTGCGACGCACTGATCTACGCCGCGACCGCGACCGCGCCGGCCGAGCCACCGCCCCCGGTGGCGCCGCCAGCCCCACCGCTGGCGGACGCCTCACCGTGACCACCGCCTCTTCACCCACACGGGAGAATCACCATGGGCTTCCGTCCCGCACCCCGCATAGCCATCCCGCCGACCGCCCCGGTTCTGGTCTCCGTCGAGGTCAACGCCCGCACCGTCCTGCGCGGCGACCAAGTAATGGTCGGGGGCCAAGCGTTCACCGTCCACGACATGACCGCGCTGGGCCCCGGCCGCAAACGCCTGGCGTTCGCCACCGGGGAGATCCTGACGATGACCCCCACCACCGTGCTGTGGGCCGTCCGCCACCTCGACCCGCGCCACCACCGATGGACACCGAGATGAGCACGGGGATCCAAGCAGCCGACCGCACACGACTCCCGCCCCGGCGCTCCACGCCTGCACAGCTCAGGGCGCCGGGACGGGCCGCACCACTCCAACCAACCCAGAAGGGAAACAGAGTGAGCACTGCAACCGTAGCGCGCGACCCCCGACACCTCCTCTCCTCGGAGGAGTTCGCCGCGGTGGCCGCCACCGTGCTGGACAACAACCCCGGCATGCGGCCCGGGGTGGCCAGCCGCATCGTTGCCCAGGGCCTCGCGTACGTGGCCACGGCCGGCGACACCGAGATGCCCCTGGCGCCCTCCCGCGTGGTGGATGAGGGCTGGCACGCGCTGATTTCTCCACACGTTCCTCTACCTGTGCAGGCGCCTGGGAACATACGTGCCCCATGTGCCTGAGCGGCCCGGCAGCACCCGCGACAGCTACGACCCCGACTGGCTGGAGCACACGCAGACCGCCATCGCGGCAGCCGGCTACGAGGTTGACGCCGAACTGTGGCGTGGCCCGCACGACGACACGTTCCGGGTGGGCGCACCGGCGCAGCACAGCCCGGGCCCGAACTGCGGGCCCACTGTCACGACTCCCAAGCCGAAGAAGCAGCCGACTCCGGCGGTGACCGGTACCGTCTGAGACGAACCACTGCCGGAGGGAGCCAGTCATGGCGGTGTACAGCGGCGACCAGCCGGACGACAGTCGGCCCGTCGTGTGGACGGATCCCAGGTACGCGGACATCGTCGCGCGTATCGACGCCCTGCGGCGCGACGGGCGTCCTGTGCGCGGCCTCATGAACGAACTGCCTGCCGACCGCCGCCCCCCGGCGACGTAAAGCGACAGCGTGAACGCCCCGGCCGCTGCCCACGAGGTGGCGGCCGGGGCGTTCACGTTCCCGGAGGGGTGTTCCCGTGGGGACGCGACGGCGGGTTGTCGCGTGCAGCCGCAGCCCCCGTTGCTGGTGGGCTGGGCGCTCGCCAGTTCAAGCTTTTTCAAGGGAGCGTCGTCGGCGAACAGCTTCTTGCCGCCTGGAACCGGCCGATTCATGTCAGCCCGGCGCCTTGCGGCTGAGGCTTTCCCACGCGCGGTACCCCTCCGTTCTCGCCCGGTCCATCTCCTGGACCAGGTCGTAGGACCGGCTGCCGACGATGAGGCGGAGGGGCGGGTCGGGCAGGTCCACGAGCTCCATGATGACGGGCGCGGCCGTGCTGGGGTCGGGACCGGCGTCGTCGCCCCACATCTCGGCCAGCCGGGCCCGCAGGGGCTCGTAGAGCGGGTCGGGGTCGGTCGCCGTGATGCCCAGCGTGAACAGCCCGGTGTTGTAGCCGCCCGGCTGGACGATGGTGACCTTGACGCCGAACGGTTCAAGCTCCATGGCCACCGACTGGCTGAGCGCGTCGAGCGCCGCCTTGCCCGCCGCGTACGGCCCGACCGAGGCCACCCCTCCCCCGCTGCCCATCGAGGTGACCTGCAGGATGTGGCCGGAGCCCTGGGCCCGCAGGTGGGGGATGACGGCCTGGGTGACCCAGACCGCGCCGAAGAAGTTGACGTCGAAATGCGCGCGGATCTGCTCCTCCGTGGCCTCCTCCAGCATGCCGAAGAGCAGGCCGCCGGCGTTGTTGACCACGATGTCCAGCCGGCCGAACGCCGCCGCCGCGCGGTCCACCGCGGCCATGACGGCGGCGCGGTCGGACACGTCGAGCGGCAGGCACACCAGGCTGTCGGGATGCTTCCCGGCCAGGTCCGCCAGCGGCCCGACATCGCGCGCCGCTCCCACGACACGGTCCCCCGCGGCCAGCGCGGCCTCGGTGAACGCCCTGCCCAGACCGCGGGACGCGCCGGTGATGAACCACACCCGAGAGGTCGTCACTGACTCCCACCCTTCTCTTGTCTCAGCCGAGACGGAACGCTCCGTCTCGTTGCAGTGCCCTCAGTGTGCCACCAGAGGGCGGTGGCTTGTCAAGACGGACCGTCTCGTCTTTTGTTCGCGCTATGCTCGGGGCATGTCGTCCGGCACCAGACACCCCGATCCCACGCGCCGCAGCGAGCGCTCGCGGCAGGCGGTCCTCCGGGCCGCGCGCGAACTCATCGCCGAGGTGGGGTACGCCAAGCTCTCGATCGAGGGAATCGCGGCCCGCGCGGGCGTCGGCAAGCAGACCATCTACCGCTGGTGGCGGTCCAAGGGGGCGGTGGTCCTCGACGCGATCCTGGCGCTGAGCCAGGGCGCGGACGGGATCGCGCTGCCGGACACGGGCGACATCGAGGCCGACCTCAAGGCGGTGATGCGCGCGACCGTCGCCGAGTTCGCGGATCCCGCGTTCGAGGCGCCGATCCGGGCGCTCAACATGGAGATCGCCATCGATCCCGAACTGGCCGCCCAGTACCGGGAGAAGCTGGCGGGGCCGGTCGACGAGGCCAAGAAGGAACGACTTCGCGCCGCGCAACGGGCCGGGCAGCTCGCCGCGGACGCGGATCTCGACCTGGCGCTCGAACTGCTCTACGCGCCCGTCTACCAGCGCTGGTTGCTCCGCACGGCCCCCCTCACACCCGAGTACGCCGACGCCCTCGTCGACCACCTGCTCAAGGCGCTGCGCCCGTAGGATTCCCGACAGCAACCGATCCGAAGGCCACACAGTCAGCCAGTCAGGACCAACACCGCTCAGCCCGGGGCGGCTTCCGGGCGTCGGCGGCTGTCCCCTGCCATGGTGGGGTGTGAAGCGTCGGCAAGAACAAGGGGGCGTTCGACGTGAGGTTCCAGGTGCTGGGTTCCCTGGCGATCCTGCGGGGCGGCCACACGGAGAGGCTCACCGGGCGGCTGGAGCGCACGCTGCTCGCCGCGTTACTGGCACGGGCCGGAAAGCCGGTGCCCGTGGAGGCGCTCACCGACGCCCTGTGGGGCGACCGGACGGATCCCCGCACCGGGCAGCGGCTCCAGCTCACGGTTCACCGGCTGCGCCGCAAGCTCGGGGAGCCGGACCGGCTCTCGTTCGGCCCGGCCGGCTACCGACTGCGGGTGCGGCCGGGCGAGTTGGACGCGGAGCGGTTCGAGTCGCTGGTCGGGGAAGCGGTCGAGGGTGCGCGGCACGATCCGCGGGGCGCGGCCACGTCGCTGCGCGGGGCGCTGGACCTGTGGCGGGGCACGCCGTTCGCCGGGGTGGACCTCCCGGCCCTGGACGACTGGACACACCGGCTCGTCGAACGCCGCCTCATGGCCCTGGAGACGCTGTACGAATCGGAGTTGGCCTGCGGGCGGGCCGCGGAGGTCGTGGCCGAGCTGACCACTCTGGTGCGCGAGCATCCGCTGCGCGAGCGGCTGCACGCGCTGCTGATGACGGCCCTCCTCCGGGCCGGCCGCCCGGCCGACGCGCTGGCGGCCTATCGCACGGCGCGGGACACGCTGGAGGCGGAGCTCGGCCTCGGCCCCGGACCCGAACTGCGCGAACTTGAACGACGCATCCTCATGGGCGAGCCGGCGAAGGGGAAGGCGGCGGCGGCCGAGGACACCGAGCGGGCCGGGGCGCGCACGGCACGTTCGGCCGTTCCGGCGCAACTGCCCCTGAACGTCCGGGCGTTCGTCGGCCGCGACGCCGAACTGGCCGAGCTCGACGGCATGGTGGCGACAACGCGCGCCGCCATCGCGACCGTGGCCGGGACCGCGGGCGTCGGCAAGACGGCGCTGGCGGTGCACTGGGCACACCGGGTCCGCGAGCGGTTCCCGGACGGCCAGCTCTACGTCGATCTGCGCGGTTACGACCCCGACCAGCCGGTCTCTCCGGGGGACGCACTGGGCGGGTTCCTACGGGCGCTGGGCGCGGCGCTGCCCCAGGACCCCGCCGAGCGCACGGCCCGTTTCCGTGCCATGACCGCCGGGCGCCGGATGCTGATCGTGCTGGACAACGCCCGGTCCGCGGAGCAGGTGCGGCCGCTGCTGCCGGACAGCGCGTCGTGCTTCACGCTCATCACCAGCCGGGACACGCTGGCGCCGCTGGGCGCCCGGGAGGACGTCCGCCCCATCCGCCTCGACCGGCTGCCGCCGGCGGACGCCCACCGCCTGTTGCGGGAGTTGCTCGGCGCGCGGGCGACGGCCGAGCCGGCGGCGGCCGAGGCGTTGATCGGCCAGTGCGTCCGGCTGCCCCTGGCGCTCCGGATCGCCGCCGAGCTGATCAGGTCGCAGCCCGACCTCAGCCTGGCCGATCTCGCCGGTGAACTCGCCGAGCGGCAGGGCGCCCTGGATCTGCTGGACATCGACGGAGATCCGTACACCGCCGTGCGCCCCGTGTTCTCCTGGTCCTACCAGCGGCTCGACCCGGCCGCCGCCCGGGTGTTCCGGCTGCTGGGCCTGCACCCCGGCCACGACACCGACGCCCACGCGATGGCGGCGCTGGCCGGGCACGGGCTCCCGGAGACCCGGGGGTCCCTGGACGTGCTGCTGCGCGCCCACCTCGTGGACCGGGGCGCCGACGGCCGGTACCGGCAGCACGACTTGCTGCGCGCCTACGCCGCCGAACTGGCCGCGGCCACCGACCCGGCCGCCGAGCGCGAGTCCGCGCTGAGCCGCCTGCGCGGCCACTACCTGTACGCCGCCTCGGCCGCCATGGCCATCTTCGCGCCCAACGATTACGCGCCCAGGCCGAAGGTGCCGCCACCGGACGGCCCGCGCTCCTCGTTCGCCGGCTACGACGACGCCCTGCGCTGGCTGGACGCCGAACGCGCCAACCTGCTGGACGCGACCCGGCACGGCGATCCGGCGTTCGTCACCCGCATCTCCGAGACGGTGGCCCTGTACCTGCGCGTGCGCGGGTACTTCGACGAGGCGGTCACCCTGCACGGGCGGGCACTTGAAGCGGCCCGGACGATCGGCGACCAGATGGCCGAGGCGAACGCGTCGCGCGTCCTCGGCACCATGATGAATCTGTCGGGTGCCAGTCCCGAGGATGTGAACGCCCATTTCCGGCGGGCGTTGGCGGCATATGAACGAGTCGGTGACCAGGGGCTTCAAGCCTATGTGCTCAGCAGCCTGGCGTGTGTCCGCCTGCGGCTGGGTGAACTCACGGGCGCATTGGGCCAGTTCGAGCGGGCCCTCGCGCTGAACGGCGTGAACGGCAACTGGCGGGTCCGTTGCGCGATCCTGGTCAACATGGGCCGCACGCTGCGCACGCTCGGCCGGCTCGACGAGGCCAGGAACTGCCTGGAGAGCGTGCTTGAGCTCTGCGAGACCCACGGCGACAAGTCCGTCGAGGCCAACACCCACTGCATCCTCGCCGACGTCTACACACGACTGGGCCAGCAGGCACCGGCGTTCGAGCACGCCCGCCGCGGCATGGCCCTGGCCCGCGAGACCGGCTACCGCCAGATCGAAGCCCACTGCCTGGGCAAGCTCGGCACTCTCCACCGCCAACGCGGCGAGCTCACACAGGCGTTGCACCTGCACGGCGAGAACCTCGCCCTGGCGCGCGCCGTGGGCGAGACGGAACTGCTGATCGAGGCGCTGAACACCCTGGCGACCACCCACACGGCCGCGGGCCACGCGGCCCAGGCACTCCGCCTCCACGGCGAGGCCCTGACCCTGGCCACCGTGGCCGGCGAGCGGGTGGCACAGGCGCACTCGCACGCGGGAATCGCCGCGGTACACGCGTCGCTCGACGAGCGCGACGCGGCCCGGTCGCACTGGCGGCAGGCACTCGCCACCTACGAGGCGGTCGGCCTGCCGCAGGCCACCGACGTGCGGGCACGCCTGGACGAGCTCGATGGCCGGGACGGCGAGTAAGGGATCCCGGTCCGCGTCACTGGCCGACCCGTCCGTCGATGCACTCGCGCAGCAGGTCGGCGTGCCCGCAGTGGCGGGCGTACTCCTCGATCCTGTGCACCAGCAACTCCCGGACCGACGTCCTGTCCTTCCCCAGGCGCTCGCCGAGGTCCGGGTGTTCGGCCAGTGCGGCGTCGGTCGCGGCCTGCTCGCGTTCCAGGTCGGCGTACGCGGCGTCGACCGTCGCCCGGTCGGCGACGGCTCCGTCGAAGTCCCCGTCGGGGTCGCCGTACAGCTTCGGCAGCGGGTCGCCGTCGGTGATCCAGTTGCGCCAGTCCCGTTCCACCTCGGCGAGGTGCCGGATCAGGCCGAGCAGCGACATCGTCGACGGCGGAACCGACCGGCGGGCCAGTTGTTCCGCGTTCAGGCCCTCGCACTTCATCCGCAGGGTCAGGCGGTAGTCCGTCAGGAAGTCCTGCAGTGTCGCCAGCTCGCCGTCCGGACTGGCTCCCTCTTTGTTGCGGGGGTCGTCGTCCGGGTCGGCCCACATGTCGGGGTAGACGGTCGCCTGGGTCCATCGCGCGGGTTGGTCGGTCATGCGGTCATGCTCGTCCGTGAAGGCCCAGCTCACAAGCACTTTTTGCGGGCGTCGGCCACGCAGGCGGGCGCTTTCGGAAACACCGTTTCGCAGTGCGGGCGGAGCCGAGGCATTCAAGCGTGGCCAACTCAACCGGTTCCGGCCCCGGCAGGGGTGTGGGGCTCCTACCCTGGACGGGTCGGGTTGGCTGTCTCGTGGGGGTGGGTGCTCATGGATATTCCGCTGGTGGAGGCGGTCGCCGCGATGCGGGATGAGTTGTTGGCGGCGGCTCGGTGCCGGTCCGCGAGCGCTCCGCCCGGCCACCCGGGCGGAGCGTCACGCGGAGACCGTCAGGACTCCAACTGCGTGGCCAGCGCGCGCCGGGCGCGGTTGACGCGGGACCGCACCGTGCCGACCAGGCGGCCGGCGAGGGCGACGCCGTCCTCGAAACCGGGCCGGTTCTCGCGGCGTTGAGCCGTTTCCGCGACGGTCTCCCAGGAGTCGGTGGAGATCAGCGCGGGCCGCGCCCGGTCGTGGCGGATCCGGTCGACAACGGTGCGGCGGGCGATGGCCAGCAGCCAGGTGCGGGCGGTGGCGCGGCCCTCGAAGCGGGGCAGGCTGCGCAGGGCGCGCAGGAACGTCTCCTGCGTCAGGTCCTCCGCGCCCTGCGGGTCGCCGGTGAGGTGGACGACGTACCGGCGGACGTCCGAGCGGGTGGCCCGGATGAAACGTTCCGCGGCGTGCTGGTTCCCGGTGCGGGCGGCGAGCGCCCAGTCGGTGACCGCGGCGTCGTCGTCCCGTCTGCGGGCCTGCCGACGGGAGGGGGTGGGGTTCATGCGGTCAAATTCTCGGCCCTGAAGGGGACCGAGCTTGTTGGCTCGGTCGGGAGGGCGTTGATTGCAAGTGGAGCGCGGCTGGCTGCGGCGTGGTTCCCCTGCGTCCGGAACTAGCGTGTGCTGGTTCT